>JBBRYU010000051.1:0-19234 GCA_038237345.1 Pyrinomonadales bacterium | reverse complement strand
GACACAGAGGTGTTGGACGTGGGGCCGGAGGAGATGCTACCCGCCCAGGCCGCCGCCACTGCCGTCATCGACGCGCATGCCGACGAAGCGCTCTCCGTGTTCTGGGAGAAACGTAAACGCGAGGCCGGCAAGATCACGCGCCCGTCTCCTTTGCGCCCGCATGCGCCGCCGCGGCTCGGCAAGGCTCGTTTCAACTGGACGCCCACGCGCGATCTGGTGCGCCCGTGGCCGTTCGCCATTTTGACGTGGGCCGCTATCGTAGTCGCGTTGCTGACCGGTGTCGCAGCGTTCACATTTAAGACTGCCTTCTCGCCCAACCCGGTCGCGAACCCGCACACGCGCACCACGATGATGCTGACGCCGGCCATCGCCAAACAGGTGAACGGCAACACCTGCACTGCTTGCCACTCGATCAAAGACAGCATGAACGGCAATTGTGCGTCGTGCCACCAGACCGAAGCATTCGTCGCCACCACCACGCCGCCGCACGAAGCGGCGGGCATCGGCTGCACCGCCTGCCACACCGAGCATAAGGGCGCAAACTTCCGTGCCGGTCTCGCGCCTATGAGCGCGAGTTTCCAGCCCGGCGGCGAGCCGGGCATGACTTGCGCCGGTTGCCACAACGACAACAACAAGCGCCTCTACAACGGTAAGGCGGTACACACGCCGCACGGTGGCACGTTCGGCTATCCCGTGACGAACGACCACTGGACGTGGATGGGTCTCGATCCGACCGAGTTAAAGCTGAAGCCGCAAAAGGTGCAGCAGATAGTTGCCACTTGGCCCGCCAAAAGTGAAGAGCAGAAACTCAGTGCGCAGTTTCACGCGATCCATATATACCGTGTCCGCGCCATCAGCGGACTTGCGGGCAACTCGGAGGGAGAGTTGTCCTGCTCTAGCTGTCACAAGTCATTGGGCGCGTCGCTCGACCGCGCGACGCCGCGCCAGACCTGCGCCCTCTGTCACAACGGTTTTGCTGATCGACAGACCAAACAGACGGTCATCGCACAGGACAAACCCAATTGCAACTCGTGCCACGTGCAACACGTGCAGGACAAACGCCACTGGAACCCTGAACTCTTTTCACAGCCGACGCAGCCGGTCGCAACAACCGCCCCGGCGCATGATGCGAGCCTGCTCGCGCGCTCCGGCCATTGAGTTCAACTAAACACCTGCGTTCCGCGTTATGCAGGCGCGGCCAATTTTGAACGGACATGAAAAAGTCGCAACTCACAATCATTCTCGCGCTGACCGTGCTGCTGCTCGCGTTAAATTTGCTGACGCGCGACGACTTTGGCGCAAAGGCATATTTCGGCGGGTTGCCGTGGTGGGGCTGGGCCGGCATCAGTTTGTTTATGCTCGTGGTCGGCGTGTCATTTGCGCTACGCGATGCGGCGCGGGCGCGCAAGCTGCTCGAAGAACCGCTGCCGGCGAAGAAGGAAGAGGATCAGCGCATCTTCCTGTCAAAAGAACTGCTCGAAAAATATGACCCGGACGGGCCGAACTATCCGCATCCGGTCATCGTCGCGGAACGCTGCATCGGTTGCCACGCCTGCGTGGACGCCTGCCCGCACGACGTGTTAGCCATCGTCAACGGCATCTCGACGCCTATCGCGCGCGACCAGTGCATGGAGGACACAGCCTGTCAGGTCGAGTGTCCGGTTAACCCGAAGGCGTGCATCGTCGTGAATACGACGAAGAAGATCATGCCGCGCAAAGTGCCGCGCCGTAATGCCTCATTTGAGACCGACGTGCCCGGCTGCTACATCATCGGCGACGTTTCCGGCACGCCGCTCATCAAGAACGCCGCCAACGAAGGTGCGGCCTCCATGGTGCATATCGCGCACGAACTGCACGCCGGTAACGGCAATGGCGCGCAGCCGCAGACTGATTACGATGTACTGATCGTGGGCGCGGGGCCGGCGGGACTCTCAGCCGCGG
Source organism: Pyrinomonadales bacterium (assembly GCA_038237345.1). Classification (GTDB taxonomy): domain Bacteria; phylum Acidobacteriota; class Blastocatellia; order Pyrinomonadales; family Pyrinomonadaceae; genus QHXQ01. Next base: position 17,293 of record JBBRYU010000051.1, on the reverse strand, counting down.
TCATGGCCAAGAGACTCGGTCTCCGCTTCCTTGGCATCGAGCAGGACACAGTGATGTCCACCATCGTCAAGTATCCGAAGAAGAAGTACGTATTTCTGAAACCGGAGACGATGGAATGGACGGGCGGCATACGCTTGCCCGGTCTCGAAGAGTACGTCGAAGAAGTCCTCGCGGAGATCACGGAGGGAGGGGATAAGGCGCGCGTGCAGGAACTACTGGCCGCCGAGCGCGCGAGCCGGATTGACGATGCCGGCCAACTTGCTTTGAACGAGATGCGCGACCGCTATCAGGCCCTCCTCGAAGCGGAGTTGACCGGCACGATTGACGAGTCCGGGCGCGCACGGCTGGCCATTGCGCGCACCAAGTTTGAGACGCTACTCGACGCGGAGGATAAATATTTACTCGCCCAATTGCTCAAGGATGAGAGTGCGGGGCAAGTTAAGGACGAAGAGGTCGCGAAGAAGGACAAGCTCAATCTGGCGCGCCAGCAATATGGCGACCGGGTGCAGGCCGAGATCGACGCGGGCAAGCTGCCCGAAGAGCGTTACCAGGCGCTTGCGGACGCACGGCGCAAGGTCGCGGGCGACCAGCGCGAGGTGCTGCTGAACACCTGGTTCATGAACATGAAGGAGAACGGCGTCACGATCAGCGAGAACGAGAGCTGCAAGTCCGTGAAGAAGGCCGAGGATGGCGACTACTTCACGGTGCAGACCGAGAAGGGCAAAGAGAAGGAGAAGATGACCTACCGCGCCCGCCGCGTCATCCTCGCTATCGGCAACGCGGGCACGCCGATGAAACTGAAACTGCCCGGCGAAGAGATGAAGGTGACGCGCGATGGCGTGACCGAGGACAAAGTGAAATATAAGCTGACCGACCCGGAGGCTTATCACGGCAAGAGCGTCATCATCGTCGGCGCGGGCAACTCGGCGATTGAGGCGGCTGTTGATTTCGTCGCCCGCCGGCACGGCGATCAGATCGAGTTTCGCCCGCCCGGAGAGATCAACGACGTGACGCTCGTTGTCCGCAGCGACCTGAAGAACGATCTGAAGTTCGGCAACAAGATACAGGTCTACGACTGCATTGACGATGGCAAGATCAAAGTCTTCTTCGGCACGGCGATCAAAGAAATTAGCGATGGCGAGGTGGTCTTGATGAATGCGCGCTCGCAAGAGGTAAAAGCCACGATCAAGAATGACTATATCTTCGCCATGATCGGCGGCGACAAGCCGACCAAGTTCCTCGAATCCATCGGCATCAAGATCGGCTAAGGCGTTAGTTAGAAAACGAAGGGCGAGTGTTAAGACATGGTTGCAACCATGTCTTAAAACACGCCCTTCTCTTTACGTATGCGCTCTTGGTCTACGGTTCAAGGCCGTTAGTCGGCACGGGTCGGCTCATCGATTTATAGATGGCGACTATTTCATCCATCTTATTCCGCGCGTCCGCATTGGTTGGATCATAGCGGAGCACGTGCCGGTAATCGCCGAGGGCGAACTTGTAGAGGCGCGGGCTGCCGGCGTCGCGATAAATATTGGCACGCTGGAGGTATACGCCCGCAAGCGTCTTCTTATCCGTGTCGGTCGCGCCGCCCGCTTTCGTTTTCGCCTCCAGCTTCTCAATTTTATCGTCCAGCGCAGCAGTGTCCACGCCCTCCGGTTTTTCATTTGCGCCGGCAGCACTTGGCGCGGCGTTGCCATGCGCCGCAGAGATCGGCGGCACGCTGTTGGGCGGCGCGCTCGGCGCGGCAGAAGTGTTCGTACTTGTGGTTGTTTCCGTAGTGGTAGCCGGCGCGGGCGTGCTCTCGGTCGTGACGGCAGGATTGCAAGCCGCGCCAAGCGAAAGGGCGCAGAGGGCGAGGGCAGTCATCAGGTAGCGCATAGTAACTTTAACCTTCTGGATTTTTGTACAGGATAAAGATAACGCGACCGAACGTTCAATGTCCGGTCGCGTTATCTGAAAGGTTCAAGCAATACAACTCGCGCGGGCGCACAATTAGGCCGGCTTGGTGCCGCCGTTGTGGCAACCGGCGCAGGTAGTGGGCGCTTTCGTCGCGGCGTCGCGCTTCTTGACCGTGTCGTGGCACGTGTTGCAGTTGCGGTGATAGGCCTCGTCGTTCGTCAACGTGGTTTCGTCATCCTCATCCGGATACTTAACGGTCGGAATGGCTGGCCATTCCGCCGGCTTCGCGCCGGTCTGCGCGTGGCACTCGCGGCAGGTCTTGACGGGCACTGCGGCCGCGTCAGCCAACAATTTCGTGGTTAGTACCGCTTCACGCTCGCCGGTCTTGAGTACGCCGGTCAAGCTGGCCTTTGGCTGGTCGGTGTGATGGCAGACGGTGCAAGCGATCACCGATTTACCGTCTTCGCTGTAATTCTTAGTTGCGTGACTCTCATGCGTCAGCAGCACGGCCTTGGCCTTGGGGTCTTTCGAGTCCTTGCTGAGGGTGACCTCTTTAGGCTCGACTTTGCTCTTGACGAGCGCGGAGGCTGCGACCGGTGACGTGCGGGGGCTGACAAGAAATAGCACAAGGCAGCCGAGCGTGGCGAGAGCGACAAGGAACAGTTTCATGGCAGATAGTCCTTAAACGTGGGGTTGCCCGGTGGCGACCGGGTTTTACTCGTGTCAAGGGAGAGACAGGTACGCTGGAACTCAAAAGAGCGCGCAATCTCAAGCACTGTCAGGGGAGACAACACGGCGAAATATAGACGGCCGGGGCGCGCTTGTCAATTCCTTTTTCCACCGCGCAAAAGGACATACAGGTGGAGAGCAACCGCCACCTCCGCGCGCCTTAACTACACAACATATTTACATTGTCGAATTCCCCGAACAGACGCGCAGTATATTGATACTTTTCGCTTTGGTTCGGGCTGTCAGGCCTAGCAAACTTACATACGGAAGGTCGCGCCCTTGTGGCACTTGACGCATTCGCCGAAGTTCTCATCGCCAAAGGCGCGGCGACCGTTGTGACAGGTCATGCAACTCTGCGCCCGGCCGCTGCCGAAGTGCTGCACGGGACGTGTATTAGTGACCTGTTGGCGTTGCGGCAGACCGGCGCGCAGATTATGACAGTCGTTACAGCCAAGCCCTTGCCCGCGGCCATGCGTCGCGTGGCTGAAACTGATGGCGAAGGAGCGCCCCGTCGGGGGCGTGCGGGCGTAACTGCCAAGCGCGTGGCAGACGCCGCAGGAGGAGATGTCGCGCCCGTTCGCTTGCGCGTTCGGCGTGTGGCATGAATAGCACTGGCTATGTGCGTTCAGCCGCGCGGGGATCGTCAATGCCGCTGCGCGCCGGCCCGAGGGCGTGTGACAGGACGCGCAACCTGCGGGCGGCTTGGCCGCGCCGATGTTGTGCTGTGCGTGATCGAAGCGCGCGTTGAAGCTTTGCAGTCCCGGAAACCCTTTGACAGGCGGATGCTGATTGTTCTCCACGTTCGTGTGGCAGATGGCGCACATGGCGTTGTTCTGCTGCACGAACTGGGGCAGGTGGCAGTCGGTACAAGCCTTGTGCCCCGGCAGCGACGCTCTGCCGCCGTAGGCCGGCTCGATTGCGTTATTACCCGCGCGTTGATGGCACGAGGCGCAGGCGAGCGAGGCATGCTTGGAACTGCGGTGCGAGAATTTTGAGAAGTCTTGATTGCCTTGATCCTGCGCGGCCGGCGCGGCGGCGGGCGCAAGCGCAATCGCGCGCCGATTGGCCAGCCCGCACACGCACATGAGCGCCGCCACCAACACGCAGACGAGCGTCAGCCGTGCGCCCGTGCGGCGCAGACTCAAATTCGATTTGGTTGACTCAACGGACTTACGCACTTTAGTTATTAACGCATCCTCACGGCAGTATGCTCTTACAGGGCGATGCCTGTATGAGTTTTTTCAACGAATCACCCACTTTGTTCTCTTTCACCGCCGTCTGATAGACGATCTCATAATGGTCGCACGGAAAGATCGGCGCGGTGCTGGTCGGCGGCAGATGACAGAGCGCGCACTCAAAATCTTTACTCTTATTGCGCTCGCGTAATTCTTTATAGACCGACAGATTCAGGTTCGGCCCGGCGAGCGCCGAATGGCATGCAGTCGTGGCGCACGTGGGCATCTGTACCTTGTTATCCGGTTGCCGCAAAATCTCCAACGCCTTCGAGTCTTTGACTGCCTTGTGGCACGACAGACAGGTAATCTTCTGCGGCTTCCCTTCCTCGTCCGTCCGCATCTTGTGCGCTTCCAACTCATGTACAAACTTGGGCGAGACGCGCGGCGGCATCATCTTTTGCTGTTCAAGCGAGATCGCGGGCAGGAAGGCGACGGCCGCGAGCCAATTGACACGAATGAAGCTCGCATGCGCGGACTCCGCGCCCGGTTTCGGCGTGGTCGCCGGTTTAGCCATTGGCTTTGCGGTTGGCGCAGCCGTTGGTTTTGGCGCGGGCTTGGTTGTTGCCGGTTTAGTGGCCGGTGTCGCCATCGGCTTCGCGGGCGTGGCGGAAGGTTTCGCTGTCTCCGTTGCGACCGGTTTTGCGGGTGTGCTTGCGGGCTGCGCTGTGCCGGCAGGCTTGACGGATGGGAGCGTCAAGTTGTTGTGGCAATTGGCGCACTGATTCGCCAACGGCTCGATGTCCTTGCCCTCGACGCCCTTCTGCCAGTGGCATTGGAAGCAATTGGCGTGGGTCGTCGGCGTCGTCATGAATGTACCGGGCTTCGGCACGAATGCGTCCTTCACGCCCGCCGCCGCCTTGAATTCAGTCTTGTCAACCTTATGGCAATACAGGCACGTGTCCTGTTGTTTCGCGTTCGGGCCGATGACGCGCTTGAACTGGCTGAGCGCAGTTGATTTGACGTGGTTGACGTGTGGAAACAAGTCCGCGAACTGCGATTGCGCTGCCGACTTCGGGAACGGGAAGCGCGCCCCGTTGCGCGGCGCGGCGGCGACGTGGCAGTCGGCACAGATGGCGGGCGCAGTACCGCGGACAGGGCCGCGGAAGAATTGCGCGCGATGACATTGGATGCACGCCTGATGATCCGGGTACTCTTTGATGTCCGGCTTGTCGAGCGTCATCTTAGGCACCGTGTCCGTCACATGACACGACGCGCAGTCTTCAAAATGCCCTTTGGTCGCGTGCGAGAATTTTGTGTAGTCAATTGCCGGCCGGCGATTTGATTGCGTGCGCGGCCGCTGTGGCCGTGCGGGCGCGCGGCGCTGTTGCGGCTCGGCGGGCGGGGCCGCGGCCGTCGTGGGCGCTAGCCGTGCGGCGCAAAGCACGAGCGCCGCGCAGACAAGGCAGAGCGCCAGCACGAACAGACGTGGATCGTGTTGGCGCGGCGGCGCGGGCACTGCCCGGCGTAAATTATGTTTGCGTTCGCGGATCATCAATGCTGCACTTCGATCAGCACAACCCAGATCACTTGCTACTGCGAGACAGGGACGGAAAGAACTGAGATGTAAAGCACTACTTGAACTGCTTGCTAGAAGGGCTTCGTTGTAACACAGATGCGCCTGCCTGACAACGATTATTTATACGCATGTTGAAATGCGGCGAACTTTATGGGGTGACGTTGTGAGTTAGCTCACACCCCGCAAGCGCAACTCGCTCATTGCAGATCGGACTGCAACTGCGCAATCGCCGGGTTGTCCGCGTTCACCGCTTGCAGCCGCTTGAGTGTCGCCCGCGCTTCTGTCTTGTCACCTTTGCGCGTGAGCGCGACGACGAGATTCTGCAAACTTTGTTCGTGGCGCGGGTCGCGTTCCAGCGAGTGGCGAAACTCCGCGATGGCACGGTCGTAAACTGGCGACTGGCGCAAAAGGAAGGTGAGACCGAGATCAGTACGCACGTTGATGTTGTCCGGCTCTTTCACAAGCGCGGCCGTGTACCATTTCTCGGCGGCTTCGTAGCGGCCGGCGTCGTAATTGACGTTGCCCAATTGGATCACCGGCTCGACCTCATTGGGGCGGAGTTGATTAGCTTTGAGGTAAAACTCCAGCGCCTCATCGAACCGTTGGGCCTGCATGCTGATCCGCGCTGCCTGCAACTGCGCGTCGAAGTCCTGCGGATTCTCGCGGGCATGCTGGCTCGCGGACTGCAATGCAGCCTGCAACTGCTGCTGCTCACCATGATTGATGGATGTCTGCGCGTCCGTCGTCGTCTCACCGCTCGCAGCTGACTGCGCTCCCGCAGGCCGTGCCTCCACCACGCGGTGGTTTGCCCACGCCACGAACACGAAGCCAAAGAACAGACCGAAGCCGACGCCGACGAGCGTAAAGAGAATGTTGTCTCTGGACATGGAAGAATAGTGCCAAGTGATAAGTGACGCGTGACAAGTGACGAGCAAGTCAAATAGCTTGGCACTCGTCACCTGTCACTCGTCACCGTTCTCAGGCGTAAGAGTGGAGACCGGGCAGCAAGTAGCTGACGCCGAGATAGGTAAAGATAACGAGCAAGAAGGCCACGACGGCGAAATAGGCGGCCCGCCGCCCCTTCAAGCCACGCGACATACGCGCGTGCAGGAAGCCGCCGTAAGTGAGCCACGCGACGAACGCGCCGGTCTCTTTCGAGTCCCAGCCCCAATAGCGCCCCCAACTCTCGTTCGCCCAGATCGCGCCCGTGATGAGCAGCATGGCGAGACCGGCGAAGGCGACGCTTGCCGTCTTGTACATCAGGCTGTCGAGCTTCTCCGCCGACGGCAGCGCCAGCCGCAATTTCTCTGTCTTGAAGCTGAACAGAATGACAAAGAAGGTCGCGGCGATGGCCGTAATCAGCGCAGCCAACTCAACCGGATTCGCATTAAAGCTCAAGGTTAACCCCGAGCCGTTCTGCTCGACGAAGCCTTCGGCCGCGCTCACCATCTTCGCCGCGCCAAGTGCTTTGATCTGTTCGGGACTGATCTTCTGCCCCTCTGCCAGCCACGTGCCGAACCCCTCATACTGGCTCGTCTCAAAACATCTGGTCGAGAAGTGCGCCTCAGCCGGGCAGGGGCCGACCTGCGACACGGTCTTCACCTGCACGACAAGCACGACGATCGCGATCAGTTGGACTAAGAGCGAAGCGCGCAACAGCCGGTGCCCCCAGATGCGCCCCGCTTCGTCCTTTTTATACACATAGCGCAGGAAAAAGAAGATGACGCCTATGAGCAGCAAGCTCGCGAGAATCAGTAGCGGCCCGACGTAAGGGATGTTCACGCGCAGTGGGATCGACATGCGCGAGCCACGCATGACCGTCGAGGCAGCATAATTGCCGGTTGTATAGATCAGGAACGACCCGAAGCGGCCGCCAATCGTCCCGATGACCGCCAGCGTAAAGATGCTCGACCAGATGGCCATCGCTTCGGTCTTCACGCCGTCTTTCAACAGATAAATGACCGCCGCCGCGAAGCAGACGAGCGCGACACCGTAAGAGAGCGACGCGATGCCGACGTGGATCGGCCGCCAATATGAATCGAGCACCGGCGGCAGATTGATAAACTCGTCGCCAATGAAGCGCGCAAGCACGAGTATGAGCGCGGCGAGCGGCAGCGACAACGCGCCGAGGAAGCGATAGCTCTTGCGCCCCGCGATCAGCATCGTCGTGATGCCGGCTCCGAAGGCGAACGCCAGACTCAAATCGTAAAGATTGGCGAAGGGAATGTAGCGAAAGAACCAGGGCAGATCGGCGAGACTCTTTCCTTGCCGCAGGAAGATGTCGATCTCGCGGTCGCGCGAGGCGACCCAACGAACCAACCAACTCGCCAGATTGAAGAATACGCCAAGGCTACCGAGCCAGAGACCGACGCGGGCGGCCAGCGTCGAAGGCGCGTAGAGGTTGGTCAGGTGAAATGTCGCGGCGGTCAGGTAGCAAGCGAGCGCGAGCATCATCAACGCGCCGTCCGTGATGAAGTGCGAGCCGCCGAACTGTATCCGGGCGAGCAAAAGCAACAATGCGCCAAACAGCGGCAAGGCTGCGGGCAAGTAAGAGCTTAGCGACCACGCGCCCGTCTCCATGCGCGGGTTGCCAAAGTGGGCGGGCGATTTCAAAACGTCACTCATGATTCCTCCACCTCTACGGGTCGGCCCGTGATGGCCGCGATCAGTTTTTTGAATCTGTCTTCGAGCGCCATAAGATTGCGATTCGTATTGCCGCCAAGCAATACCTGATACGCGCCCGCGCCGCGTTCTTCAACTATCGCCCAAATGCGCTGGTGCGAGAAGAAGAAGACGGATGAAAGGCACAGCGCTAAGAGCGCGCCGCCGATATAGAAGACGGTTGAGCCGGGATCGTGCTGAATCGAGAGGAAGTGATACTCCGGCACTTTCTCAAAATCCATAAGCCGGTAGGTGTAACCGGCGACCGGCTTCTTGGCGAACGGCGCGCTCTCGGCCATGACCGGGTTGAAGGCGTAAGCCTTTTGCGGCGTACCGGCGGGCGGCGTCACCATCAGCACGGCGGCCGGGTTGATGTAGACGCCCTCTTCCGTGTCGCGTTTGTCGCCGCCCATTTTGAATTCGGGGTAAAACTCGGCGAACTCTATGTGCGTGCCGTCGGGGAGTGTGGTCGCGCCGTCGCGCGGGATCGTCACGTCTTGCGCCGCGCCGCCCTGCTCCGGCGTTACACGCAAGGTGATCATGCGCGCCTGTCCGAGCGGCGTGAAGCTCGCTTGAAAGAGGCGATAGCCGCGATAATCGTAGGGATGATTCAGATGCACGAGCGCGTCGTGCGCGCCGGTCTCGTCCTTAATGGTAACTCTGGTCAGCCAGTCAATCGTATTGTCGGCCGTGATCGCGCCGTCCTTCTTGATGAGCGTCTGCTGGATGTCTTTACACTCGACGGTGAACGGCAACGGGAAGACGGCTTGTGCCGGCGTGAGCTGATTGTCGGTGATGCTAAAGACCGTCTCCTTCATCTGCTTCGAGGTCGTGCCGGGACGGAGTTGCATCATCCCTGTGCGCCCGAACTGCGTCGTCAAAAAGCCGCCGGTGAAGATCGTGAGCAAGGCGACGTGGACGGCATAAGCGCCCAGGCGATTCCACGTACCCCGCTGGGTGAGGATAAAGGTGCGCTCGCCCTTCTCCGTGATGATCGCTTTGAGACCCGTGCGGCGCGCCGCCGCCACGATCTGCGCGGCCACGGCCGCGCGACTCTCGCCACGCATTTGCAGCGTCTGGCTCACCGGCTGCTTGCCCAACCAGATCGGCTGCACGTCGAGCTTTGGTCGCTTGATGTACTGCCATGCGCCCGGAAAACGATCTATGGACGCGAGGATCAGATTGAGCGACAGCACGAGGATGAGAACGTTGAAATACCACGAATGGTAGATGTCGAAGAAGCCGAGACTGCCGAACAACAGTTTCGTCGCAGGCGTCATCTGCGCGAAATTTTTCTCGAAACCTTCGACGTTCTGTTGCTCCACCAGCATGCCGATCATGCTCGCCGAGGCGAGCAGCACCAGCAGCATCACGCCGAAGCGGACGGAGCTGAGCAGATTCAGCAGGCGCGTAAGCGGCGAGACACCGCCGCGCGTGGCGGCAGCAACATTAATTTCGGTTTTAGTTTCTTCGATGGCTGACATGGGTATTGAAGACCAAAGTTGAAAACTTGAGGAGAACTCTTCTCACTTGCGTATGCGGCCGAGGGTGCGCGCCGCAATCCGTTTGACGTGCGCACATCATAGCCGATCACGCCAAGCGGCAGCAACCTTTAGTGCTACTCAAATCACGCACGCCTGTGTGCTATGATGCAATAGACTTAATTTTGATTTGCCGAACGGAAATCCCAACCATTATTTCTGCCTAATAACTATGTCTGACAAGCGCACCAACGCAACCCACGCAGCAACTCCTACCCCCAGCGAACCCGGACTTGAGACCGAACAAACGGCTGCTGCCACCACTCCGCAAACTAAGACGCCGCCTGCCCGGCCACAGCCACGCGGACAAAGCGCGCAGCCCCAAGCGACAGCCCCGGCGAGCAGGACGAGCAACATTATGTTCTGCGTGGGCGGTCTCTTGCTCGGCTTCGCGCTTGGCTTCTACCTCGCGAATAGGATGATCGCCGAACCGCAATTGCCAGTCGCGCAGGCCGGCGCGGCGCGCGAGGCCAACGGCTCAGCGCCACCACTCGATCCGACGCAGACGACCGGCGAACTGCCGCCCGGTCATCCAACCATCAATGGGGCGAACGGCGCTGACGCCGCAAGCAGCACGGCCGCTACCTCCGCCGACGCGCAACAGGCGATGGCTGCCGCCGATGCCAAACCAAAAGATTTCGACTTGCAGATGAACGCCGCCGCTATTTTTTATAAGGCCAACGAGTTTGATAAGGCGCAACTCTATCTGCAACGCGCGCTCGATATTAAGCCAAAGGACGTGGACGCGCTGACCGCGATGGGCAACACCAAGTATGACAAGGGCGACTTCACCGACGCGGCCACTTATTATCAACGCGTGTTGGCCGTTCAGCCCACGAACACGGAGGTGCAGACCGACCTCGGCAATTCATACTTCCGCCGCACGCCGCCCGACTACGCCCGCGCCATCGTTGAGTATCGCAAGACGCTCGCCGTCGATCCGAATCACGAGAAGGCTTTGCAGAACATCGCGGCCGCCGCGCTGCAACTCAACGACAAGGCCACAGCACGCACCGCGATAGACCAACTCGCCGGTGTCAACCCGAACAATCCCATGCTTGCGTCATTGCGCGAGAATGTGAATTCACTGCCCTAAACGCGCAACCGATTTAAAGGAAACAGCCGCCGCAGGCTTTCGTAGCCATGCGGCGGCTGTTTCCTTTCGACAGATCGTTGCGCTTAAACCTTGCGGGCACGAGTCCCGAATCAGAGATCGGGGCTGCGGGGGAACTTCACAAACGGCAGACGCACGCCACGGACGAAGATTTGATCGGCGCGGATGGCGGGCGGCGCGGTAAAGCCGTTGCTACCGGCCGCGGCGATGATGTCGTCCTGATCCACGCCGTCGCCACTGATGCCGACAGCCCCTACCAATTCGCCATTCTTGTAGAGCGGCACGCTGCCCGGGAAGATTTGAATACCGTTCGGTGCGTAAGAGACATTCGTGCAGGGCATAGGATTCCCGACGAGTGTCTGAATCAGATTATCGCGCACGAGATCGAGTTGTAGACCGTCGTTGAAGATGCTCCACTGATTGATCGGTTTGCTGAACGGGCCGTTTTGTGTGCCGTCAATCCCGTCCGGGAAGAATGGGCGACTGAGGAAACCGCCGGCGCGGTCACTGAATGCGACCGCGCCATTCAGGCCCAACCCGTCCGCCGCCGCCGCATCAACGTAGCGCCCCAAACCGGCCGCGCGCAGCACCGTGCCCGCATTGTTGCGCGAGAATAACAAAGCGGTGCGCGCCTTCTGCGCAGATACATCGAAGCCAAAGACCGGCGCGTCGAACGTGCGGAAGATGCCGAGCACCTGCCCTTCCGTATCTACCACAGTGACCGAGACACGAGCCGCGCTGCCGAGCGGTTGCCGGATCGCGGCGCGCGTCACGTCAGCTTGTTGAGCCGCCTGCGAGATGATGCGCGTCACCTCGGCCACGGTCAACGCGTTGGCCGAACCCGAAGTGCTGGCGCGGAACGGGAAGAAGCGCGTGTCAACTGCGCCAGGGCTGCTAGCAAGCGTAAAGGCCACGAAGGCCGACGGCTGCGCGCCGCGAATCGGGAACGCGGGATCGAAAGTGCCGGGCAGGCTAGCGATCGGGATCGTGGCCGGGCGCGGCGCATCGGCGTCCGTGACGTTGACAAAGGGTAGACGTATGCCGCCGACGATAATATTGTCGCCGCGAATCAAAGGTGGCGGTTCAAAGCCGCGCACGGCCGCGACACCGATCAACTCCTCGACCGGCTTATCGAAATCAGTCGGGTCACGGTCAACCGAGTAGAGACCGTCACCTTCAATGCCGACGCCGCCCGCAGCCACGCCATTCTTGTAAATCGGAATACCGCCCGGTTCGGCGGTGAGGCCGAATGGCAACCCCGGCTTCTTGATGTCCGAGCAAACCAGTTGTGAGAACTGCACGCCGAAGAGCGGGCCGCCTTGTTGATTAGAGACGTTGGGCGGGAAGTGCTCTTGAATAATGAAGCCCGCCGTACGCGACGTGAAGGCGTCGCCCGCAGTGCTGAAGAAAGAGGCCGTGCCGGCCTTCGTGATGGCGGCGAGTCGGGCTGGATTTAGCGCCGCCGGAAAGTCCGCGCCTTCGAGACCCATCGCCGGAATGCCTGTGGCCGGGTCAGCCGTCTGCTGGAAGACCGTGCCGCCGTTAAAGCGTGTGCGCGGCGTCGCGCCCGTCATCTGGAAGACGCCGAGCACGTTGCCCTCGCGATCCGTCACGGCGACCGTGACCGCGCGATTCAGGGCCGCCGCCGCTGACACTGCCTGTGCGATGATCGTGAACACATCTTCCCGCGCAAGATTACCGGCGGTGACAGGATTGGTATTGGGCGTGGGCGCATTTGCGGCGGGCGCGGGCGTCGGCGTCGAGCCTTGATCGTCCGGCAGACCGCCGCCAATGTGGCCGATGCCGACGCGCACGCGGTTGCTCGGCACGTTACGATAAGTCAGCCGCACCAGCACGTCACCCACGTCGCCTATATCATCGCTGAGGCGCACAGTGATCGAGCTAAGCAAAGGCTGGCCGGGCACACCGCCGATATGCTCAACTTGTAATGCGTAGACGCGATGGTTCACATCTTCGGCCTCGACCTGCACGTTGGCCGGATTGGCAAAAGGCTCAACGTTGAGGACAAGGAACTGGATGCGCGTCCGGCGATCGGACGCGAAGTTGTGCATCTCCGTGCGCGTGAACGGCTCGCGCAGGCGCGTAACAGATTCAAGCGCGACGGCGCGCGTCGAACCCGCATCGCTGATGAGCACCGGGCGCGTCATCTGTGCGGAGGTGCGTTGCTGCACGACAAAGAGGCCAACGGCGAGCGCGGCCAGGCACGCGCCGGAGAAAAGGAGCGAGCGATAGCGTTTGCACGGGCGACGGATATTCATCATGACAATTAAACGAAACGCATTGAAATATGCGCGAAAGCAGTTCAAAAGAGCGCGGTACGGGTGCTGAAGCGCGTACACTTTACCATTAAACTTTTCCCAGTCAAGGTAAATTTGCGTACGCCTTCGCGCGCGCCGCGGCGCGGGCAGTGAGAAAGAGAAACTAGAGTTACGTGCGGGCCCGTACATTCGGTTCATTCCGTTCAGCGAGAGAGCGGCTCGCGCAGAAATCGGTTGCCAGCCTACCGCTATTTGTGCTACAAGGCATGCGCTCGCAAGGCTTATTCGAACCAAGCACCAACAGTTCTTCTCAAGCGTAGAGGTTGTTCTCTTAAAAATTCCCGAAGCACGGCAGATCTAGCATTCGTTTCCGTGCGCTCGACCAATATCTTCTGTTGAGGCTCTTCAATGTCCTGCATGCAAATTCCCCATTACTCGGCCGCACGTGGCCGACTCGTCTTCGGTTTAATTCTCTACTGCCTCTGTGCCGGCGTCGCCGCCGCGCAGGACGGGCACATCACCGGCACGGTGCGTAACCCGGCGAAAGCCGCGGTCGCAGGCGTGATGGTCACGGCCGTCAATCAAGTCACGACCGTGCGCTCGACGACGCGCACGAGCAGCGGTGGCACGTACTCATTCAAGGTGCGTCCCGGCGCATATCGCCTGCTCGTTAGCGCGCCGGACATGCAGCCCTTCGACCGCGAGAACATCATCGTTGAATCGGGTAAGGACGTGACGGCGGACGTAGAATTGAAAGAGGCCGCCGTCAAGTTACAGAAATTCTCCGACCCGGCCGACAAAGAGCATCCCCCCGCCTACACGGGCACAGGCACGGTTGATTCTGCCCCGCAGACGCAACCCGGTCGGCGCGAGGTGCGCGACCGTTGGCGAATCGCCTTCCCTGAATACGACCGCTACGGCGACTTCAATCGCGGGCGCGACATCCCGTTCCGCAAAGGGCACTGGTACAACCCCTATGACCTTAACCTGATCAAAGGCGACTATCCGATCTTCGGGCAGCACATCTTCATGATCTTGTCGGGCGTGGACACGTTCGTCGTCCAGCAGCAGCGCACGCCGATCCCGTCCAACGTGAGCAGCGCGCGGCCCGGCAGCGCCGAGTTCTTCGGCAAGCCCGAAGTGCTCGCCGTCAATCACATCGCGCAGTTCACCTTCGAGATGTTTAGCGGCGACTCGACGTTCCGCCCGCGCAGTTGGGCGATCAAAATCTCGCCCACCTTCTCGTTGCCCAACTACGTGCGTGCGCGCGAGAACGGCATCATTAACGTGTCCGTGCGGCGCGGCACGCGCCGCACGGACACGCAGTTCTCGCTCGAAGATGCCTTCGGCGAAGTGAAGTTCGGCGATACGAACGCGAACTTCGTTTTCATCTCGGCGCGCGTCGGCATCCAACCGTTCGTCTCGGATTCGCGCGGCTTCCTCTATAGCGACAACAATCTCGGCGCGCGTCTGTTCGGCGGCTTCCGCAACAACAAGTTCCAGTTCAACGCCATCGCCCTCGCGCAGCTTGAGAAGGACACGAACAGCGGGCAGAACCGCTTTGACTTGCGGCCACAGCGCGTGTACATGGCCAATCTCTTCAAGCAGGATTTGTTCCGCAAAGGCTACACCGGTCAGGTCGTCTTTGCCTTCAACAACGACCGCCGCTCGGTCGAGTACGACCGCAACGGCTTCTTCGTCCGCCCCGCGCTCATCGGCGATTTTCGTCCGCACACGGTCAACGCCGGTTACATCGGTTTGAACGGCGACGGACATCTCGGGCGGATTAATCTGACGAATGCTTACTACTTCGCATTCGGGCACGATGACCGCAACCCGATTGCCGGGCGCAAGCAGACCATCCGCTCAAACATGGCGGCGGTCGAGGTTTCGATTGACAAAGACTTCTTGCGCTACAAGGCGTCGGTCTTTTTCGCACAGGGCGACAAGAACCCGACCGACAGCAAAGCGACCGGCTTCGATGCCATCTTCGACGATCCCAACTTCTCCGGCGGGCAGTTCTCCTTCTGGAATCGCGTCGGCATTCCGCTCACGGGTGCGGCCGTCGGCTTGGTGCAACCGAATTCGCTCTTGCCCAGTCTGCGCAGCAGCAAGTCGCAAGGTCAAGCGAACTTCGTCAACCCCGGCATATTCATCTATAACGCGGGCATTGACGTGGACGTGACGCAACGTGTCAAGGCGCTCTTCAATGCGAACTATCTGCGCTTCCACCGCACGGAGTCGCTTGAATACCTGATCTTCCAGAACCGCATCCGCCACGACATCGGGTTTGATTTGAGCGTGGGCGTCACCTATCGCCCGTTGCTGACCAACAACATCCAACTCACGTTCGGCGCTTCGACCCTGAAACCCCGGCGCGGCTTCCGCGACATCTACACCGACCGCACACGCAACTGCCCGCCCAACGTGCGCGACTATTGCACCGGGGACGGCGTGAACATCAACCCGAACAAGCCTTTGTACGCGCTCTTCGGGCAAGTGAAGTTTATTTTCTAGTTTCGCACGCGAAACCGTCTGCCGCGCAGTGAATGATCGAGCGCAGGGCGGCCGGTGTCAGTTCAGCCTGAGTTTCATCTTTGCAATTATTCATCGGCCAAAGGGGCCGCGATCAGGAGAGAGTTGATGCGCAGTTTCGGACTCATGGAACGTTTCAAGCTGCTACTCGTCATCGGCACGTGTGCGCTCGTCGGCGCGCTGGTCTTGAGCGGGGCACGCTCGTCCGCTAACAGCAACACCACGCCGGCAACCCCGCGCACGCCCCCCGCAGACGCCCCACGCGCGCACACCAAAGCAGTGGCGGCCACTGCGGTTGCGTCCGCGCAGGAAAAAGCGGCCGCACCCGAAGGTTGTGTCTCGTGTCACGGCAACACCGAGCCGATGCATATGACCGACAACGGCAAACTCTCGCCCGACGGCAAAGACGGGCAAGGCCTGACCTGTACCTCCTGTCACGGCGGCAACCCGGTGGCGAAGACCGCCGAAGAAGCGCACGTGCGCCCACGCCATCCAGAGTTCTGGAAGTACAAAGGCAAAGAGACGACCGCGAACCCGGAGCGGCTCAGCGCACTGATGAATCAAGAGAGTTGGGAGTTCGTCCGCTTCAGCAATCCCGGTGATCTGCGCGTGACGCAAAAGACCTGCGGCGAATGCCATTCACAGGAAGTGGCGGCGAACGAGACGAGCAACATGCGGCACGGTGCGTTCCTCTGGGGCGCGGCGCTCTACAACAACGGCGGCTTCTCGCGCAAAGACACGCGCTTCGGCGAGAGCGTCAGCCCTGAAGGCGGCCCCGAACGTTTGATCCAAGTGCCGCAGCCGACACTTGAGCAACAACTGCAAAAGGGCTGGCTCACTTTCATCGATCCGCTCCCGCGTTGGGAGATTTCGCAACCGGGCAACGTCCTGCGCGTGTTCGAGCGCGGCGACAAGGGTCGCCTCGAAGTAGGTCTGCCGGGGAAGGACGATGATCCCGGCAAACCGACTAAGGGACTGAGCGCACGCGGCCTCGGCACGCAGCAACGCACAGACCCGGTCTATCTTGGTCTGCAAAAGACGCGCTTGCTCGAACCGACGTTGAACCATCTCGGCACGAACGATCATCCCGGCGACTTCCGCTCATCCGGCTGCACCGCCTGTCACGTCATCTACGCGAACGACCGCAGCCCGGTCAACTCCGGCCCCTACGCGCAGTTCGGCAACATGGCCAACACGCGCACGGGCGATACCACGATCCCGCGTGGCGAGCCGGGACATCCCATTCGGCACACATTGACAAGCGCCATCCCGACCTCGCAGTGCATGGTCTGCCACATGCACCCCGGCACGAACATGGTCGCCACCTACACGGGCATGCTCTGGTGGGACAACGAGACAGATGGGGACAAATTCTATCGCAAAGAGCAGCACGAGGCGTCCGAGGACGAGCAACAGTACAAGCTCGACCGTAACCCGGAAGCCGCTTCCCTGCGCGGGCTGTGGGCTGAGTTCAAAGACCCTGAGCGCGTCTCGCCCGACGATTTTCTCGTCAAGTCCGGCGAACCGGACGGCGAGTTGAATAAGTCTTTGAAGAACATTCAACTTGCTGATTTTCACGGGCATGGCTGGCTCTTCCGCGCCGTCTTCAAACGCGACCGGCAAGGCAACTTCCTCGATTCATATGGCCGCCCCGTAAAGAACGTCACGGCCGCTAAACTCAGCCGCGCCGTCGCCTACGACGACACCGACCCGATGTCCAGCAAGATCACCGGCAAGCCCGGTCAGCCCGTCCACCTCAAGGACATACACCTTGAGAAAGGCAT
>JBBRYU010000050.1:0-19353 GCA_038237345.1 Pyrinomonadales bacterium | reverse complement strand
CGCGTCCATCGCATGCTCGGCGTCAATGTAGGCCGCGACGCCGCCCACCTTCTGCGCTTCGCTGACAATGTGCAACGCCAGCGTCGTCTTGCCCGAACTCTCAGGGCCGTAAATCTCAATCACGCGCCCGCGCGGGACGCCGCCGATGCCGATTGCCGCGTCGAGCGATAGCGACGTGGTCGAGATCGACAGCACGTCCGCCACTTCGCGCTCGCCCAAACGCATGATTGAGCCTTTGCCGAATTTCTTTTCGATGTTTAAAAGCGCCGCTTCGACCGCCTTGCCGCGATCCGCGCTGAATCTGTCAGCCATTGCACCTATCACTTTCTTCGTCCTCTCTTCTCGCGTCGTTGTTAAGCCTGCCGGTCACTAGGAACGGCGGGCAGTATAGCACAGCCAACGCAAGAATGGAACACTGTTTCACGCACGCAACAAACTATTTTCACCGTCGAATGGTGAGGTTCGCGCCGCGCCGCGTCGGGCGGCCTGCATAGGGTTTCAAGGACGCGCAAGGATACGCTAAAAATGCCGTATTGCTCAACTCAAAACCGCGCGTGTTTGCTGCGCGAACTATTCGGGTAACAACGAGCGCGCGAATGCGCCGATGCGTGCGACCAAATCGGGCGCACCCGCATGTCTTTCGATCTCTGCGACGAGGGCCGAGCCGACGACAATCGCATCGGCGTAACGCCCGACTTCCGCCACCTGCTCGCGCGAAGAGATGCCAAAGCCGACGGCGACCGGCAACTCGGTAAGCGCCCGCACGCGGCGCACCAACAGTTCAGCCTCCACGCTTACTTCATGTTGCGCGCCGGTCACGCCTGCGCGCGACACGGCATAGATGAAACCGCTCGCGCGATCTGCGACCATGCGTAGCCGCGTGTCAGTCGAAGTCGGCGCGACGAGGAAGATCAAATCAAGCTCGTGCTGTTGGAGCACGTGCGCGAATTCTTCTCCCTCTTCCGGCGCAAGGTCTGTCACTAATAAGCCATCAACACCCGCGCCCCGCGCCTCAACGCACAGACGCTCGTGCCCGAACTGCAACAGCGGATTGTAATAGCTAAACAGGACGATGGGCGCGTCCGTCTCGCGTCGCGCATCCGCGACGACCGCAAGCACGTCCGCGACGCTAGTGTTATGTTTCAACGCCCGTTCCGACGCGCGTTGAATCACAGGCCCGTCGGCCATCGGATCGCTGAACGGCACGCCAAGTTCGATTGCGCTTGCGCCAGCCCGGGCCAGCTCGATGATGAGCGCGCGCGTCGTCGCGAGATCGGGATCGCCCGCCGTGATGAACGGAATGAAGCCGCGCCGCCCTTCACACTTGAGCCGCGCGAACTTTGCCGCGATGCGACTCAAGACGTTGCTCCGTCGTCTGCGCGCAATATGTCTGCGACCGTCTGCACGTCTTTGTCGCCGCGCCCTGAAAGATTAACGATCATGATCTGCGCACGCGCCATCTCGCCCGCGACGCGCAGTGCGTGCGCGATTGCGTGCGCCGATTCGAGCGCGGGGATGATGCCTTCCAATTCGGAGAGCAGACGAAAGGCCGCGAGCGCATCGGCATCCGACGCCGAGACGTATTCGACGCGACCCGCGTCGTGCAAGAATGCGTGCTCAGGGCCGATGGAGGGATAATCAAGTCCGGCCGAGATCGAATGCGTCGCGGCGATCTGCCCGCGCTCGTCTTGCAGCACGTAACTCAGCGTGCCTTGCAACACGCCGGGATGACCACCGCCCTGCGCGTTGAACCGCGCCGCATGGTCGCCCAACGCGCCACCGCGGCCACCCGCTTCGACGCCGATCATGCGTACGCCTGCGTCGGCAAGAAACGGGTGAAACAATCCAATGGAATTTGAGCCGCCGCCGACGCACGCGACGAGCGTATCGGGCAGACGCCCTTCCCGCTCCAGTATCTGCGCCCGCGCTTCGCGCCCGATGACGCTCTGAAAATCACGCACCATCAAAGGATATGGATGAGGCCCAAGTGCGCTGCCGAGCAGGTAGTAAGTGTCCGTGACGTTCGTCACCCAGTCGCGCAACGCCTCGTTGATCGCGTCTTTCAGCGTGCGCGCACCGGCACCCACCTCGCGGACTTCCGCGCCGAGCAACTGCATGCGAAAGACGTTGAGCCGTTGGCGGCGCACATCCTCCGCACCCATGTAGACGATGCACTGTAAGCCGAACAACGCGCAGACAGTCGCTGTGGCGACGCCATGTTGTCCTGCGCCCGTCTCGGCGATGATGCGCTGTTTGCCCATGCGCCGCGCGAGCAGGGCTTGACCGAGCGCGTTATTGATCTTGTGCGAGCCTGTGTGCGAGAGGTCTTCGCGTTTGAGATAAATTCGTGCGCCGCCCGCGTGCGCAGTTAAGCGTGCGGCGTGCGAGAGTGGCGTGGGGCGACCGGAATAATCGCGCAGCAGTTGATTGAAGTCAGCTTGGAAAGATTCGTCGCCGCGCGCCGCTTCGTAGGCGGCCGTCAACTCTTCGAGCGGGGCCATCAAGGTCTCCGGCACGAAGCGACCACCGTAGGGCCCCCAATGCCCGTGCGCGTCGGGTCGGTCATTAGATTGATTCCACATTGGCCGTGATTATAACACCGGCCCTTACGGCGGGCTGAACGGCGGGGCGCAGGAGACGCAGTTACGGCCGGCGGCCTTGGCGCGATAGAGCGCGGCATCGCTGGCGGCGTAGAGCGTGCGCTCCCTCGTCGCGTGCGCGGGACAGGCGGCGACGCCGATGCTGATCGTCACCGTGCCGACCGGCTCGATGGCCGCGCCGCACACCGCTTGGCGCAATCGCTCGGCTGCTGCTTGCGCGCTCGCTTCCGTCGCACCTGCGAGCAACAACGCAAACTCTTCGCCACCGAGTCGCGCAGCCGTGTCGTTATCGCGCGAGAGTGCGACGAGCGCATCGGCGACGTGACGTATGGCGACATCGCCGGCCGAGTGACCGTGCGCGTCGTTGATCTGCTTCATGTAGTCTATGTCCACGAGCAGCAACGCGCAGGGCGTGTGATAGCGTCGCCAACGCTCCAACTCGTTGCCGAGCGCGAGGCGGAAGCGCCGCCGGTTCGCCAGCCCCGTCAAGTAATCGCGATCAGCTTCGGCGCGCAAAGCGTCCATCGCCAGCTTGAGTTTGACCAACTGTTCCGTGCGCGCGACGAGCAACGCTAACTCGTGCGGCACTTGGATGTAATCGTGCGCGCCGATGCGCAACGCATGCTCGCGCCGCGCGGCGGTCGCCTCATCCGCGCCGATCAGTATGAATGGCAAGCCGTCTTGCGTCTTGACGAGCAGGCGCGCAAGTTCGTCGGCGTTGATGCCCGCGAGTTGCGCGTCAATGAGGAGGACGTGCGGGCGCGTACTGCGCAGACGCACCAACGCGCCCATGCCGCCCGCAGCCCCGACCAAAACGAAGCCGGCCGCCTCCAACGCTGCTTGATAGACGTGCGCCGGGGCGTCCGTCACGAGCAAGACGCGCCCTTGATCGCGGGCTGTCTTTTCCTGTTTTCCGGTGGCGTGCGCGGGGGCGCTCATGTGTGTATACGAACTCGTGCTTGACGTTATCTGCGTTGACGGAATAACCCCGTAAGGAGTTTCAAAGGGGAGTTGCGGTTAACAATTGGGCAAAACGTTTGCGGCCACACTAAGTCCCTATGACGCAGGTAGCTTACTCGATCAGGCCGACGGGCCGTCAAGTTTTTTCTCCGTCGCGCGTACGGCCGCGAGAAACGCGCGCAATTTAACAATATCTTTCCGGCCGGGTGCGGACTCGACGCCGCTGCACACGTCAACCGCAAAAGGCTGCACCGCCGCGATAGCCGCGCCGACATTCGCCGCCGTCAACCCGCCCGCGAGGAACAGTCGTGTGACTACATCGCGCGTGCGCCGCGCGAGTGACCAGTCAAACGTTAAGCCTGTGCCGCCATGCGCCTGCGGGCTATAGGCATCTAAGAGGATCGCATGCGGGTGAAAGCGCGTCGCCCGTTCCGGTGTGAACTGCTCGCTGACGCGCAGGGCTTTGATCACACTGTAGGTTGAAAGCTGCGCGCAGTAAGCCGGCGACTCGTCGCCATGCAATTGCACCACCCGCACACCGGCCTCTGCCGCCACACGCACGACTGTCTCCGGCTCAGCTTCATTCACAAAAATTCCGACCGGCAGAATAGACGGCGGCAACTGCTCAATGATCCGGCGCGCCGCTTGCAGCGTAATGAAGCGCGGGCTGCGGGCAAAAAAGTTGAAGCCCAGCGCATCTGCGCCCGCCGCGATGGCTGCCTCTGCGTCCGCATCATTCGTGATGCCGCAAACTTTGACTAAAATCATGCGGGTTTGCATCTTCCTTCTTGCCGACCCACCGATTTCTGGCGACGGCTCACGACTCTCAACGTAACTATTCAGGTCTTTATGGCAATCCGTTTGTTGTCGCCTCAGATGGTTCCGGTGCGCCCGGCGAGGCTAGCGACGAACGCCACGAGTTCCACCGGCTCAATTGGCTTCGGCACATGCACCTGAAAACCCGCTTGCAAAGCGCGCACGCGGTCTTCGACGCGCGCATAAGCCGTCAGCGCGATGGCAGGTGTCCGGTCGCCGCCCCGCTGGGCTTCGAGCGCGCGGACACGCTCGATCAGCGCGTAGCCATCTTCGCCCGGCATCCCGATGTCCGAGATGAGTATTTCAGGCGTGCGCGCGGCGAACGACTCCACCGCTTCGGCGGCGGACGCGGCGGTCGCCACTTCCGCGCCGCAGCGTTCGAGCAGCGAGCGGAGCAAATCGCGGGTGTCCGCCTCGTCGTCCACGACGAGCACGCGCAACCCAGCGAGTTGCGGTGGGGAGTTGAACGGAAGGCTGCCGCCGAAATCCATCCCGCCACTCGCCGTCGGATGCACGCGCTCTACGGGTCTCTCCGCGCGGTGCGTGATCAGGCGCGGCAGGACAACTGTGAAGGTCGCGCCCTGCCCCTCGCCCCCGCTCGCAACCGAGACGGTGCCGCCGTGCAGCTCGACGAGTTGCCGGACGATGGCGAGCCCCAATCCGAGCCCGCTGTGGGCGCGCGTCGTGGTCTGGTCGGCCTGGCGGAAGCGGTCGAAGACATGCGGCAGGAAATCGGGCCCGATGCCCTGCCCTGTATCGCTGACGACGATCTCGAGGTGCGAATTAATGCGCTCCAACCTGACCTGCACACGCCCGCCCTTCGATGTGAACTTCACCGCGTTCGAGAGCAGGTTCCAGACCACTTGTTGCAGGCGGTCGGCGTCGCCTGAAATCTGCCCCGCCGACGGGTCGAGCAGCACTTGCAGGCGCACGCCCCTGGCTTCCGCCGCCGGGCGCGCGGCCTCCACCGCCGAGGCGACGACAGCGGCGAGTTCGACGGGCTGCACGTCCAGGCGCAGCTTACCGATGATGATGCGCGACACGTCCAGGATGTCGCCGATCAGGGTGTTCTGCGCCTGCGCGTTGCGCTCGATGACTTCGAGCGCACGCTCCACCACGTCACCCTGTAGCCCCCCACCGCGCAGCATTCGCGCCCAACCGAGGATCGCGGTCAAAGGCGTGCGCAGTTCGTGCGAGAGCGTGGCGAGGAACTCGTCCTTGAGCCGGTTCGCACGCTCCGCCTCAGCACGGGCCGCACGCTCGCTTTCCAGTAGGCGCTCACGCTCCGCAACCAGGCGTTTCATGGCGTCGATGTCGGTGCAGGTGCCGAACCAGCGCTCGATCTCGCCCCGGTCGTTGTGGATGGGCAGCGCCCGCCCGAGCGTCCAGCGGTACTCGCCGCTGTGGTGCCGCAGGCGGTACTCGATCTCATAAGGCTCGCCGGTCGCGAGGCTGTGCCGCCAGCGCGCCCAAGCCATCGCCTGCTCGTCGGGGTGGAACATTCCATTCCAGCCCTCGCCGTCGGTCGAACCGTCGGGGACGCCTGTGAACTCGTACCAGCGGCGGTTGTAGTATTCGTGGTAGCCGTCGGGCCGCGTCACCCAGACCATCTGCGGCACAGTGTCGGCGAGCTGCCGGAAGCGGGCCTCGCTCTCGCGCAACGCCTGCTCGGCCTGCTTCCGCTCGGTGATGTCCACGCTGGTGCCCGTGAGGCTCACCGCCTTGCCGACTGCATCGAAAAGCGCTTGGCCACGCGTCTCCATCCACCGCTCGGGCGCATCGCCCAGTCCGACGGTGCGATGCTCGATGATGAAACGCCCCTCGTTCTCCCCGGCGAGGGCGGCCGAGACGGCGCGGCTGACGCGCTCGCGGTCTTCCACATG
This sequence comes from Pyrinomonadales bacterium, assembly GCA_038237345.1. Lineage (GTDB taxonomy): Bacteria > Acidobacteriota > Blastocatellia > Pyrinomonadales > Pyrinomonadaceae > QHXQ01. The sequence continues at coordinate 13,094 of JBBRYU010000050.1, read as the reverse complement.
GAGAGCCTCGATGGCTGATTCAAGGGTGAGGGAGATGCCGTGGGGCAGCCCCATGAGGGCGAAGAATCGAGCGTCTCCCGTGACGCGCCCGGTGTCCATGTTCAGCTCCCACGTACCCCTGCCTGAGGCTTCCACTACCCGGCGCAGGCGCTCCTCGCTGCGCTGTAGGGCATCGAAGGTGTGGTGGAGGTCTGTGAGGTTCCGCGTCGACCCTGAGACGAACTCCACCGAGCCGTCGGCGGCGAGCACCGGTGCGAAGATGTACTCGTAAAAACCGCTCGTACCGGTCGGGCTGGTGTAAGGAGTTTTGTCGGAGAGCGGTTGCTTCGTCTCAAACACCTGCTGAATTTGTCGTTGTAGTTTGGCGGCCAAGTCCTCCGGGTATTGGAGGTCGGAGAAGTTCTTGCCGACCGCGTCATTCAGCTCCAAGCCCCAGAGGTCGAGCAGCGCTTTATTCGCGTACATGAACCGCCCGTCATGGTCGAAGATGTAGACGAAGTCGGCAATCGACGAGAGCAACGTCTCGTATAGTTGACGGAAATCGGGGGCGGGCGCGACTTGGAGCGGGGAGTTCATAGATCAGTGCTTTGAATAGATGGTTGCATCAGATGCTGTCGCCGGAAGCTCGGCGTTGCAGTCAAACCGAGAGGAGGATAGCCAAAATACAAAGACATTGTCTATACCCAAACCTTTTGAATAGCTGCACAGTTACCTCTCAACTCTCATAATTGAGATTTCAAATCTGCGCCAACCCGCGCAGATTGCGCAATGCTGCGATTGGATCAGCGGCGCGCATGAGTGTCTCGCCGATGAGGCAGCCGGTGAAACCGAGCGCGTGGAGGCGGAGCAGATCGTCGCTCGTGCGCAGCCCGCTTTCGCTGATGAAGAGGGCATCCGTGTTTCGCGCCGCGATCAGTTCGACGGAAGTCTCAAGGCTGACGGCGAACGTGTGCAGGTTGCGATTATTGACGCCGATGAGCCGTGCGCCGCAAGCTTCGGCGCGGCGCAACTCGGCGAACGTGTGGACTTCGACGAGCGCATCCAGCCCCAACTCTTCTTCGGTCAGTTGGCGCAGGCGCGCGAGTTTGTCATCATCCAGCGCGGCGGCGATCAGCAGCAATGCATCTGCGCCCGCCGCCGCCGCTTCGTAAACCTGCCATTCATCAAAGATGAAATCCTTACGTAACAATGGCAGCGTGACGGCCGCGCGGACAGTCCGCAGGTCTGCGAGCGAGCCGCGAAAGTAATCTTCCTCCGTCAACACCGAGATCGCCGCCGCCCCGCCCGCCGCGTAAGCACGCGCCAAGGCGGCCGGCTCGATCTCTGTGCGCAATTCCCCTTTCGACGGCGAGGCTCGTTTAATCTCGGCGATGATGTTGAGTTGTCCTGCGCGCGCCAATACCGCATGCAAGGCATGTTGCGTTGCGCTGTGCCGTGCATCGCTGGCGGCAGCGCGCATCTCTGTTAGGGCATACTCGCCCATCGCACGCGCAAGGCGTTGCCGTTTGGTCTCGATGATCCGGTCAAGAAAATTTTGCGTCCCCGTCACTAATTCATTTACCTCTTCAGTCCAATGCTATGCTTTGACAACTTACCAGCTTAGGAATTTGTGGCCGCGATCAGTTGCTCAAGCTTGGCGAGCGCAGCGCCGCCGTCAATGCTTTGCGCGGCGAGTGGGGTTGCCGCCGCTAACGAGTCAGCCGCGCCGCCGACGTAGAGCGCGGCGGCTGCGTTCGCGAGCACGAGCGCGCGGGCGGCGTCGCGCCGTGTGCCGGCCAGCACGTCCCGGATGATGCGCGCGTTCTGCTCCGCGTCGCCGCCGCGCAACTCGGCGAGCGTGGCGCGCGTTAAGCCGAAATCTTCCGGCGCGACTTCAAACGTGCGCACTTCCCCGCCCTGCGCTTCGGCCACAATGGTGCGCTCGCTGATCGTCACTTCGTCCAACCCGTCGCGCCCATGCACGACCCATGCGCGCTCAGTGCCGAGCGCGGCGAGCGTGCGCGCAAGCGGCTCGACGAGCGCCGCATGCCAGACGCCGATGATCTGGCGCGGCGCACCCGCAGGGTTAGTCAACGGGCCAAGCAAATTGAACGTCGTATGCACACCCAATTCGCGCCGCACGCCCGCGACGCGCGCAGTCGCGCCGTGATAGAGCGGCGCAAACATGAAACAAATACCGATCTCATTCAGACATCGCTCGGACACTTCCGGCGCGACTGTCACCCCAACGCCGAGCGCGGTCAACACGTCCGCGCTGCCTGATCTGCTCGTCGCGGCGCGACTGCCATGTTTGGCTACAGGCAGTCCTGCGCCCGCGATGACGAAGGTGGCAGCGGTCGAGACGTTGAAGGTCTTGGCCGCGCTTGAGCCTGTGCCGGCCGTGTCAATGAACCGCGTGTGCCGCGTGCGCAAACGCACCGCGCGGGCGCGCATTGCGGCCGCCATCCCCGCGAGTTCTTCGACCGTCTCGCCTTTGATCGCGAGCGCGACCAGCGCGGCCGCGATCTGCGCGTCAGTCGCCGTGCCGTCGAGCAAGGCGTCGAGCAGGGCCGTCGCCTCTATGCGCGTCAGATGCTCGCCACGCATCAAGCGCAGGAGCAACACACGTAAGCCTGCGCCCGCCTGCGGCTCGTCGCGGCGCGCGGGTGTCGGCAGCAACCATGTCGGGCTTTCAGGCGGCATCGGCGGTTAAAAAATTTGCGAGCAACTGTTTCCCTGCCGGCGTCAGGATCGATTCCGGATGAAACTGCACGCCTTCAATCGGCCATGTGCGATGGCGCAAGGCCATAATGATGCCATCGGCCGTCTCAGCCGAGACTTCGAGTGCATCCGGCAGCGACGCGCGCTCGACGATGAGCGAGTGATAGCGGCCCGCCTTGAAACGTTGCGGCAGTCCGCGAAAGATCGTGCGCCCGTCGTGCTCGATCTCGACGGGTTTACCATGCACGGGCGCGGGCGCACGCACGACCTGCCCGCCGAAGGCTTGCCCGATGGCTTGATGTCCCAGACACACGCCGAAGATGGGCACGCGCCCAGCGAAATGCGCGATGGTCGCCAACGTAATGCCTGCCTCATCGGGCGTGCCCGGCCCGGGCGAGAGCAAAATCTTGGCGGGACGTGCCGCTGCGATCTCCGCGACCGTTACTTCGTCGTTCCGGCGCACACACATCTCCGCGCCCAACTCGCCGAGATATTGCACGAGGTTGTAGGTGAACGAATCGTAATTATCGAGGACGAATAGCATGGGTGATCAATTTACAGTTTACAGTTTACAGTTTACAGTTTTGAGTTTTCAGAAGACGCGGATACCGATTGCTGAAAACTGAAAAACTCAAAACTGTAAACTGTCCTTTCACAACCCGCGCTCGGCCAGTTCAAGCGCACGGAGCAACGCGCGGGCCTTGTTCATCGTCTCTTCATATTCGCGCGCGGGCACGGAATCGGCGACGATGCCTGCGCCCGCCTGCACCTCCGCGCGCCCCGCGCGCAACATCATCGTGCGAATCGCGATGCACGAATCAAGGTTGCCGGCGTAATCGAGATAAAGGATTGAGCCGGCGTAGATGCTGCGCCGTTCCGGTTCGAGCGCGCGGATGATTTGCATAGCGCGGACTTTCGGTGCGCCCGTCACCGTGCCCGCCGGAAAACACGCCGCCAGCGCATCGAAGCGATCCGCGCCGTCGCGCAGACGTGCGCGCAAGCCCGTGACCAGATGCTGCACGTGCGAATAACGCTCGACCGACATTAACTCTTGCACGGCCACCGAGCCGTATGCGGCCACGCGCCCCAGATCATTGCGCCCCAGATCGACGAGCATCAGATGCTCCGCGACCTCCTTCTCGTCAGCGCGTAACTCCGCGCCAAGGCGCGTGTCTTCCGCGTCATCAACACCGCGCGGGCGTGTGCCGGCGATGGGCCGATATTCGAGTTCAGCGCCCCGGCAACGCACCAGCATTTCCGGCGACGCGCCGATAATCGTCTCCGCGCCAAGCCGCAGGAAGAACATGTACGGCGAAGGATTCGTCGCACGCAACGCGCGATAGATTGCGAGCGGCGACGCGCTCACCTCTGCCGTTAGTCGTTGCGACAGCACCACTTGATAGCAGTCACCCGCCGCGATGTGTTCCTTGCCCTGTGTGACCGCGCGCTCAAACTCGGCCCGCGGCCAGTTCGATGTGAACCGCAACCCGCGCGCTTCAGCATGCTGCGGCTGTGCCTGTTGCAGCCCATGTGCGCGCTCGTCTGCCTGCGGCGGTGTGCCCGCGCGCAGTAACGACTCGATGCGCGCGGTCTCTGCGACGGCCGCATCATAAAGCTCGCGCAAGCGCGGATGACTGCCCTCCGCTTCGTCTGTAGGGACGACGGAGATGATCTCGATCTGCTGGCGCACGCGGTCGAACGCGAGCAAGGTGCGGTAGAACATGAAGACCGCGTCATCGCGCTCCGGTTCAATGCCATCGTCCAGCACCGGCTCGAACCAGCGCACCGCATCGTAGGCGAGATAGCCGACCGCCCCGCCCGCGAAGGGCGCGAGTTGCGGGCGCGCAGCGAGCGTGTGCCGGCTAAAATGCTCACGCAAGAAAGCGAAGACGTTGATTCCCGCGCGCGTTTCCGTCGTGTCGCCGCGCTTGATGATGGTGTCGCGCCCGCGCCCGCGCGCGATCATAAAAGGGTGCGCGCCGAGGAAGGTGTAGCGGGCCACACGCTCGCCGCCTTCGACCGATTCGAGCAGGAAAGCGTAGTCCGCCCCGTCAGCCACACGCATGTATGCGCTCACGGGCGTCTGCAAATCCGCCAGCACCGTGCGCACAACCGGCACGACGTTGCCGCGCGCCGTCTCGCGCGCGAACTCTGCGAATGATGGCGGTTGGAGGTTAAGCATCGGGCGTCAGTGAAGCAAATAGCTTGATGAGTCGTTAGCCTTCAGGGTTAAGCAGCCGGCTGGCGGCGAGCCAGTGGCCGCCGTCCACGACGAGGATCGCGCCGTTGATAAAACTCGCCGCGTCGGAGCAGAGGAAGACGGCGGCGTGCTCGATGTCGCGCGTGCGGCCGAAGCGTTTGAGGGGGATGCGATGGCGCAACTTGTCTTTCAGCGCGGCGGGCAGCAGCCGCTTCATGCCTTCCGTGTCTTCAATGGGGCCGGGTGCGACAGCGTTGACACGTATGCCGTAGCCGCCCCATTCGACTGCGAGGTTGCGCGTCAGCGCGTCCACACCAGCCTTCGCGGCCGAGGCATGCAGTTGCATCTGCGTGCCGAGATATTGCAAAGTCGCGCTGATGTTCAATACGCAGCCGCCGCGCTTCTTCAATTCGTCAAAGGTCGCGCGGCAGACGTTGAACGTGCCTTTCAGATCAATATCCACGACTGTGCCAAAGCCGTTGGGCGATAACTCTTCGGCGCGACAGAGGAAGTTGCCCGCCGCGCCGTTCACCACGATGTCGATCCGTCCGAACTGCTCGACGGTCGTAGCAATTGCGCGCTCGATCTCCGCATAGTCGCGCACATCAGCCGCGATGGCGAGAGCCGCGCCGCCGGCCGCGCGGATACGCTCAGCGGCCGGCTCAAGATGCTCGCGCTTGCGACTGACAAGCGCCACCTGCGCGCCCGCCTCTGCCAGCGCACGCGCCACGCCGCCCGTGATCCCTGTGCCACCGCCGGTCACAAATGCGACGCGCCCGCTCAATATATTGTTTGCGAAAATGTTTTCAGTCATATCCACCTGCGACTCCGGGCCATCTCCTGGTTGTACTTAACGAACGAGCAGTTCAACACAGAGTTCACGGAGGAGGCACAGAGGCCACAGAGAGAACCTCTGTGATCTCTGTGTGGCCTCTGTGTTGAACGCTCCTCAGCGAAGAATTACTGCACTCACATGAGTGCCAGCGCCTCTTGCAATGTGAACCGGCCTTCGTACAAAGCCTTGCCGACGATCACGCTATCGATCCCGCACGCGCTCGCGTCACGCAGTCGCTCAAGGTCAGTGAGCGAGGCAACGCCGCCCGATGCGGTCACGCGCACGCCCACAGCCTGCGCGAGCGCGCACGTCTGCTCGATGTTCACACCGCCGAGCATGCCGTCGCGCGCCACGTCGGTATAAATAATGCGCTCTACGCCGGCGGCCGCTACGCGCCGCGCCAACTCGAGGGCGGACATCTGCGCGCCCGTCTCCCAACCACGTGTCAACACTTGCCCATCGCGCGCATCGATCCCCACGCAGATGCGTGCGCCGAACAACTGTACGAAGCTCTGTAGAGTTTCAGGCGACTCGGCCGCGAGTGTGCCGATGACGACCTGCGCCGCCCCGTCATCGAATAGCTGCCGCACGTCCGCGGCGCTGCGCAGGCCACCACCGAACTGCACCGGCAGCGCCACTGCGCGGATGATCCGGCGCGCCACCGCGCGATTGCGCGCATTGCGCTCGGCGAATGCGCCATCGAGATCAACCACGTGCAGCATAGATGCGCCCGCAGCCGCGAAGCGCTGCGCGATTTCTACGGGGTCGCCGTCGTAAACCTGCGCCGCGTCTTTGCGCCCCTGCGTCAGACGCACACACTGGCCGTCTCTGAGATCGATTGCGGGAATAATCTGCATGTAAAGAGAGTGACGAGTGACAAGTGACGAGTGACAAGCAGGCAAAAGTTGCGCGCTTGTCACTCATCATTCATCACGGTTTTTTCGTCGGCACAGTAACGGGGCGGCCGTCATCTGCGCGCGGCTCCGCGCCGGCTTCTTGATTCAACTGTTCAAGCCCGAGTTGCGCCTCTTCGTTATCCGGATTGAACCGCAGCGCGGTCTGATAGTCGCGCATCGCTTCGTCCGGGCGGGTGGCGGCGCGCAGAGCATTGGCGCGGCGCACGTAAGCAGCGGCGACGGCCGTACGCGCCGTGTCGTCTTCCGGTTGCTTCTCGGCCTGCGCTTCGAGTTGCGCGATGTCGGCGTCAAGCTGCCCGCTCGCCAATGCCTGCGCGGGCGATACATTTGCGTTCGCGTTCGCCGCGTTGTGCGCGCCACTACCGGCACGGTTATCACCCTGCGCCTGCTCCCGCCCGCAAGCCGCGAGCGACAGGGCCATCACACAAGAAAGACCTAAACCAGACCCGCGCATTGATTCCGCTTTCCGTTTGCTCACGAACGACAGAAGCGAATTGCTTCCGCCTTGACGCTACTTATTAGTCACACGGCGCGACCTTTAACTACCTGCGATGTACGGCCGCGACTGCACGATATAGACCTGTGCGCCCACGACGACCCATTCGATGTCCTGTTCGCGCCCGCCAAACACGCGCTTGATACGCGCGGCCGCTTGCGCTAGAAGCCGCACCATCGCATCGCTCAACACGGCGCGCTCGCCCGTGATGGGCACTTCCTTGACCCCGCCCTGCGCGTCGAACGTCAGCAGACTATCTTCCGCCGAGCGCGTCAGCACCCGCACGGCCAACGCGCGCGGGCTATAGATGATCTGCTCGGCGATCTTCTTGCCTTCAACCACTTTGATACCGAGACCCCGCTTGGCGCTGATGTAGATCGCGCCGCGATTGTCCGTATCGTATGGGTCGGTCGTGATCATCACGCCCGCGCTGTCGGCGTTGACACCCTCTTGAATCAGCACCGCCATAAACGCCTTCGCATGATCAATACCGGCGCGCTCGCGCGCTTCATACGCCTCGAAGTTCCAGAGCGACGCCCAGACTGTCTTGATCGCCTCGATCAACTCTTTATCACCCCTAACATTCGGCACGGTCGAGTAGAGGCCCGCGCCGTTGAACTTCGGCAAGTCTTCAGCGTTCGACGAGCTACGCACGAATAAGCCTTTACCCGCAAACTCGGCATGCGCGCGTTGCAACACGGGTGCGCGCAACTCTTCGCTCACAGTCCCCGCCTGCATCAGTTCGCGCATCTTCGTCAGATATTCGCGCCGGTAAGCCGGATCATGCACGAATTTCTGATCGTTCAGCATCGCATAGATCGCGTCTTCGAGTTTGTTCTCCTTGATGAACTGATCATAGTAGTGCAAAGGCACGGTGAAGCCGCCGGGCACGACGATACCGGCCAAGCGCGCGTGCGCCACCTCGCCCAGATTGGCCGACTTCGCGCCATACACATCAACCATCCGCGCACGTTGTTCTGTGAGCGGGGCGAGCCGCGTTACGGTGAGATTGGCGCGCGGCTGCATCAGATCGCGCCGCTCGTAGAGCCGCTGCTGATATTCCTTCAACTGATCGAGGTCGGCGCGCTTGATCTCATAGTTGCCGAGTTTGGTCTCGAACGAAACCCACCAGCCGTCATATTGTTTGAACAAATCCTGCGCGTTTTTGATGTAAGCGTTCGGCACGCCCCAAGATTTGGCGAGCAGGTTGATGTGCGAGAGCGGGGTGGAAGGCTTCGTCGTGATGATGCCTGCGACGGGCGGCAGATTCACGGGCACTTCGTCAAGCACAAGGATTTCGTTCGAGCCGATCTCGACGTGCTCATCGAGTTTCGGGATGATGTGTATGCGGCCCAGGCCGCGCGTCAGGTTGAGCGGCTGATACTCTTGTTCTTTGGCAATGTCGCTCTGGGTGACTTGCTCTAACCCGGTGGCAGTTGCCGCCTCTTCCTGGCGCAGCGAGTTGGACTTGAACGCGACCGGCGCGAAGAAGGTCTGCCGGATCGTTTCGCCAGCGAGTTTGATCTGCTCGGCCGGGATCATGTCGCCCTCCCAGAACTCGAACGTCCAACGTTTGATCGGCGTCTGGTAGGCGAGCGTGCCCATGATGAAGCGGCGATTTGGCTTCAAGTAGTTGTTCTCAAAAAACTCAGCCCCGCGTTCAAGCGACAGGTAAGTCCCGTTGACGAAATCTTTGTGGAAGCGATAACGCTTGGAGTTGACGTAATAGATTTTATTCTTGTCGCGGCGATCAATCACGAAGAGGATATGCGGCAGCGCGTAGCCGGCATCCGTGTTGATGCGCGACAAGGCGTCGAACTCCGCCTGCGTCTTGATCGCGGGCCGCGAGCGCGCATTCGTCGTGGTCACGTCCGCGCGGGCTGCGCTGCCCAAGCTGAGACTGACAAACAGCAGACCGGCGATCAAGCCCCTTCTTCGTTGGTGCTGCATAATCCTACTCTAGCTTCGCTATGCGATCTTCTTGTTGACCATTCTACCAAATTCGCCGCCCGTTCGACTTGCCGCCCAAGCTTGCGCGCATGCGGGCTCGTGTTGTGCAGTGCCGGCGTGCTTCCGTTAAGCTAACCTTACGCGCGGAGCGCGATGCCAGTCAACGGAAGCGAGATGAATCCCACGGGCGACGAATTCACCCGCGCGCTTGCGCAGCACGCGCCGGAGTTTCAGGTGGAACTCAGCGCAGCGGCGTTGGCGCGCTTATCCCTTTACTATCAACTCGTCGGCACATGGAACGCGCGTCTACATCTAGTCGCGCCCTGTGCGCCCGCGGAATTCGCTGTGCGCCACGTGCTGGAATCGCTCGTGGCGTTACGCTTTCTGCCGCCGGCTGCGCGTGTCGTGGACGTAGGCTCAGGCGCGGGGTTGCCGCTCATCCCCTGCCTCATCGTCCGCCCCGATCTGCGCGCGACCCTGTTTGAAGCGGCGCAGAAAAAAACGGTCTTCCTGCGCGAAGCCTTGAGCCGACTCGAACTGCGCGCGCGGGCACAAGTGCGCGCCGAAAGATTTGAACAGACAGCCGCGCCCGCCGCCGACTTTGTGACCTGCCGCGCGCTCGAACGCTTCACAGAGATGCTGCCCCGTCTCGTCGCGTGGTCGCCGCCCGCAAGCACACTCCTGCTCTTTGGCGGCCCGACGTTGCAAGACGGGATCGAGCAACTGCGATTAAGCTACAGTGCCGTTCAGTTGCCGCAATCGGAACGACGATTTCTGTTTGTTATTAGGCGCGCCGATTAAAATGTGCCCGCGCGCCGTGGGCGCGAAAGATACGCAACTCGGATTTCTTTCGCCCCTGCCGGGGCTTCGTTCAATTTACTCGCTGCTTAAACCACGGCTCGCGCCGTGGGCTACATACTGCCGCCGCTCCGCATTTGGTTGACGGCTGACCTAAAGCAAAACGAGGCGAGCGCGTGTGCGTCTCACCCCATCTTACATTCATAACTGTGCCCGTGCTCAGCGCACGACGTTGATGCCGATCAGTTGTTGCCCTTCGATGACGAACTCGGCGGCCGGTAGCTCTTCTTCATAGATCGGCGAGAGCATGGTGGCGGTGTAGCCGCCGGAGGTGCGTTCGCTGTTGAGCGTGGCAACGACGGAGGGCGGCAGGCTCGGCAATTCGTCCGTGCCGATGACCGCGCCCGGCGTGATGCGGAATAGTTTCACATACAGCCGGTCGTTCTTCTTGATCTTGTTAATCGCGTTGACCAACTGCCCCAGATCTTTCGGCACGAAAGCCTGCGCGGCGGAAGCCTGTTGCAGTGCGCTGCCATCGCCGACGAAGAGGACGAGTTGGCCGAGCGGCACGTCCGCCGGAATCTTGAACGGTATGCGCTGGACGAACTGTCGTCCCGAATCGGTGCGCACATAAGCCTGTACTTCCATCGCGTCGCCGCGCCCGACGTCGGTGTGGTCGAGCGCGATGCGGTCGAGCGTGCCGGCGCGCCGGTCGTCGGTAGAAGTGATGTCGAGCGTGATCGAGCCCAATTCGACGTTATCGAAGCCACTCGACAACAGCGCCGAGACCGGCATTGCCACCGCGCCCGCTGCTTGTATGCCCGCAGTCTGTGATGAGAAGCGGCGCTCAAGTTCGACTGGCGCATGTCCGACCACATTGATGCGGCCGCGCACGCTGATCGTCGAATCGCCAAGGCTACGCTCGGACGCTTGAATCGTGCTGAAGATGGTGATGTTTAAGAGCAGCGGCGTCAGGAATTGATCGTTGGCAACTTCGTAGGTGTATTTATCCGTGCGGTCGCGGCTCGTGTGCAGATTGATCGTGACCGGAATCATCTTGGGCGCGTGGCCGAGTTGGCCGTAGATGCCGGTGGCGCGATCCTGCGAGATCGCGCCAACCATCCGACCGGGCGCGGCGAGTTTGAACGAGTTGTTGACGTTTGGGATGACGGTGACAACTGAGGCTTCAGTCATGGGCATGTCGGCCGCGCCGAGACCGAGAAACGGATGCCCGAAGGCGTAGATGCGGTCGCCATCGCGAAACGTGACCGTGCCCGAAGCGGCGAGCGAATAATCGCCGCGCACGAGTTGCACGCTGACGGACGTACCGGGCGCGAGGGTGTTCTCGTTCACCGGCGCAAGCGGTGTGATCGCGGCCGCGCCGCCTATCCCTGCGACCGGCAGCAAACCGCTAGCTTGTAGTTGCGGCGCGAATTGCGCGAGCGCGGCACTCGTGATGCCGCTGAAGACGATGGGCGTGGCGATGGGCGCTATCTGTTGCCCCATTAAAGGCAGGAGCGGCGAACCGGCGCTGACCGGCGCGAACAGCATGCCGCCTGCGCCCATCGGGTTTGGCCAGTTGAGTTGGAGATCGGTGCTGGCGAGTCTGGCGAAAGAGATCGTGTGCGGTTCGCGCGCCTGTGTGGTCGTGCCCGCTTGCCGCTCGAAGATGCTGATCATCTCTTTGATCGGCGTGATGCCGCAGATCGGCTCTTTGGAGAACGGAAAGCTGAATGCAATCGCGCCGACCAGTTTGCCGTCAATGAAGACGGGCGAGCCGGACATACCGGCGAAGACGCCCGTGCGCGCAGCATTCGCACCGGAGAGACGGGCGATGATCGCGGACTGGCGCGGCCCCGGAAAGCCGCCCAACACACCTAACACCTCGACGCCGAACTCTTCCGGCTCAGTGCCGCTAAAGACCGTGCGCGCCACCCCCTTCATGCCGGGGCGTACTTCCTCAATCGGCAACATGAGGGTGGCCGGTTGCTGCGCCGACGTGACTTTGCTCTGCGCTACAACGGGACTGGCCGAGATAAAGGAAGCCAGCGTCAACGCCAGCACCGCAAACAAGCTTTTCTTCATTGAGTCCTCTTGAAATTTCGGGGGGAGGCAATAACACATTCACGCCGTCGGCTCATACCGAAGACCCGTGTCAACGACTATACTTGCCGCTTTCATAGATGGTCAAGCAATAGCTATAGATGCGAGGGAGCGGGAAATAACTGTCTGTTGATCGGATGCAGAAACATCTGCCTTACGAAATAATGCCCGTCGCGCCGCCGGGAGCGCGGGCACCCTGCCTGCGCTCCCGGCGATCACGCCGTCAGGACAACCCAGATAAGCGCTAAGATCAATTTCTTGCGAGCAGCTTGCGCTGCGTGCTAACGTGCCGCGGCGGCGCAGCATTTATGTTTGAGATTGAAGGGTTCATTCTGGCGGGCGGCGCGTCGAGCCGTATGGGGCAAGACAAGGCGCGTATGCGCTTGGGCGGCGAGACCTTCATTGCGCGCAGCGCACAAGCGCTCGGCGCGATCACGCCGCATGTGAGTCTCGTCAGCGCCCGCGCCGACAGCGCGGAGTTGGGGCTGCCCGTCGTGGCCGATATTTTTCCACAGTGCGGCGCGCTCGGCGGTCTGCACGCTGCGCTCGCCGCCTGTCGCGCGCCGTGGGCGGCAATCGTCTCGTGTGATCTGCCGTTCGTCACGGGTGAACTATGGCAACTGCTGGCGACGTTGCGCACGGCCGGTTGCGACGCAGTTGCGCCTGTCCAAGTAGATGGCCGTGCGCAACCGCTCTGCGCGCTTTATACCCGCGCGCCATGCTTAAGCCACGCCGAACAGTTGCTCCATGCAGGCGAACTGCGCCCACGCGTGCTGCTCAAACAAGTCCGCACACGCTGGGTCGCGCCGGCAGAGTTAGCCGATCTCGCGGACGCCGAACTGCTGTTGTTGAATGTCAATACGCCAGCCGACTACGAGGCCGCGCGGAGGAAGGCGGAAGGATGAATGCATGATCAAATATATTCCATAGACAGGCATTCGTTCTCTATCGCTCATCCTTCATCCTTGCTTTTCCCACTTCATTCTTCATAATTGCTCCCAATGCTGAGGCGACGACGAGCCGGACGAAAACTGCTGGGCACATTGCTGCCCGTCGCAACGCTGTTGGCGTTGGGTCTGTGCGGCTGGGTCTGGT
>JBBRYU010000049.1:0-19374 GCA_038237345.1 Pyrinomonadales bacterium | reverse complement strand
CATTGACCTGTTCTACAACCGGCAGCGGCGGCAAGCGCGGCTCGGATATGTGTCGCCGGCAGCATACACGCAACAGTTCATGCGGCAACAGCAAGCCGCCTGAACATCACTCATGGCGTCCACTTTTGACGACCTACCTCACTTTGCCTAAGTCGAAACCAATGAAGTCCATTACTGGCTCTCCTTTTTTGTGCGGTCAGTGCCGCTAGTTTTGGAACAGTATGCCGCTCGCGGGAGTGGCGGCCAGCCGCTTCATCCTATCTTTCATCATTGATTAATTCTTCCCCGTTGAATGCCTGCACCCGGCGCAGGTTGATTCGGGCGTTCGGCTTCGGGCGTTCGGCTTCTGCGTTGTGCTTACCCATAGAGATTTGAGGTAAAATATGACTGAGGAGTAATAGGCTGATGAAGAATATTTCAATTAGGAAACATTCATTACATAATGCTGATGGCGATAGTGATCTAAAGGATAAATCTCGTGAACAGTTACTTGGGATGATGTGGCAGCTTGCGCTTGACGCTTGGTCGTTTAAGGAAAACTTGCATGCTGAACCGAGACTTCAAAGAAATGTTATCGTGCTTAAAAGAAGAAGAAGTTGAGTTCATTATTGTAGGCGCTTATGCCCTTGCGGCCCATGGCTTCCCCCGTGCGACCGGCGATATTGATATTTGGGTCAGAAATAGTCCCGCGAATGCCCGCAAGATAATGCGTGCGCTGAAGAAATTTGGCGCGCCGCTTGCACACTTATCCGCAGATGATTTTATTGCTCCCGACGTAATGGTGCAGCTTGGCGTTGCGCCATGTCGCATTGATCTGTTGACAGGAATTGATGGGGTTGGCTTTGCCGAAGCCTGGCAGAACAAAATCAGCATGACGATTGATGCGCTTGAAATAGCTATTCTGTCGAAAGCAGATTTGCTAAGGAACAAGCTGGCGACCGGGCGGGATAAGGATCAGGGCGATATAGTCTGGCTACAAAAGAATCAAAGCGATGTAGTCTAACCACTCATGCAACCCGACGCCTCGATAACATGGCGCGCATCCTCTTCCCTTGCCGTGGAGGTTGCAGGCAGCTCGCGCGGGCTGGTTAATTCCAGTGTTATGCCGCGTAAATCATGACGTTCAGCACGGGGGTGATTATGAACACAGTTGTGCAAATTACGCTCAAAGATGGGTTGATGTTTCCGTCCGGCTTCACTGCTCCGGCTTCGTACTCCTGCATTATCTTCTGCCGTGTTGCGCCCGACTGGCTGGATGGCGCGCAAGTGAACATGGCGAAGTTGGAGCCGGTGTTTGAAAGTATGTATGGCGAGCATTGGCGCGCGGGTAATGACGACGGCTCGCGCTACGTTGTCCGCAGTGTCGAGGCGCGCGTGCTTACGCCCGCAGAGGAGCAAACTGCGCCATGGCGCGGTGTCAGCAACAACCGTGCATATCATTACTGGTTTTATCATGTTTCTGCTACGGGCGAATTAAAAAAGGTGGAAGCGGCGGGCTTCTAGTAGGGAATAGCAACTCATGCAACCGGACGCGCCGCAATGTAGCCTTTTATCAGCAACATTGATTGCGCGCCGGTTAATGCAGGCGTTAGGCGCAGCAAGTTAGTGCAAGCCGTGAACAGCGAGTATGAAAAATCATGTTTATGAGCGAGAGCAGCAAATGGTTATTGCAAGATGATCAGAAAGAGTTGTTCGACATCCTGTTCGCAGCTATTCTGAACATAGCTTTTCTTGGGCTGCTCGCACTGCTGCTCTGGCCGCTGGGCCGGACGTTGCTGGCTTTGCGCTTAGCGAAAGGTTATGCGCTCTTCTGGCTCGTCATTTATGTGACCCTCTTGGTGCTAATCCTGTGCCGCCGGATTTTCCGCATGGGATTGGATTCTCATTTCGACGCTTATGTGCTTTCGAATCTGGCCTTCAGCGGTTTGCTGCAAGCGGGCTGGTCGGCTTTTGCCGCGCTGACTGTGCATGGCTTCGTGGGCAGTACGCCCGGCTGGGCCGGCGTGGCGCTCCTATACCTCGGCGGACTGCTTTCGTGTTACGTCGCCTTCAACATAGTGTCTTCGTTTTACAGTGGAAGTCTTTACAGACGTGTAAATCTGCCGCTCGCATTGGTCAGCTACATCGTGTTCAGCGCGTGGCCGGTTGGTGGTCGCGTGCTATATGGCTGGTTCGTTGATCGCTTTTGAGCAGACGCGGGAAAGCTGCTGATCGGGCGGCGCGGTTGATTGTGCGCGCACTGAATCAAAGATACTATTCGCTGCTATGCCGGAATGGATCATCACATGGTTACAGTCCGCCGCGTGGCCGGCGCTGTTGCTGGTTTTCCTCAGCGAAAATTTAGTTATCCTGGCCCTCGTCATCCTGCTCGGCGGCTGGGTCGCGGCCCGATTTAGCTCACGCCGGGTCGCGCTTGCGCCCGCGCCGCTCACACTGACAGAGGTTATCGTCGCCCTTGTCAATGTCCTGCTGAATACGCTCACCACTTTAGTCGGGCTATGGCTATGGCGAAATGGCATCGTGCGGTTTAGAACAGATGTGGGGCTACTAGCTTTGGCCGACGTGCTGGTGCTGCTGCTCGTGATGGACCTGCTCATGTACCTGCTGCATCGACTGGCGCACACCCGCGTACTATATGCCCTGCTTCATCAGTTTCATCATCAATATGATCGGCCGCGCCCTTTGACGCTGTTCGCGCTTAGTCCGGCCGAGAATCTGGCGTTTGGCGGGCTATGGCTGACAGTCATTTCTATCTATCATGCTTCGTGGCTGGGGATGTCAATTTATCTCATGCTGAATGTCTGCTTTGGCGCAGTGGGCCATCTAGGCGTCGAGCCGTTTCCGCCCGGTTGGGTCAGGCAGCCAATGCTCAGGCATTTTGCCGGCGGCTCGTTTCACGCGCAGCATCATCAAGACATGAGACACAATTTCGGATTCTACACGCTATTCTGGGACAGGCTCTTAGGGACTTTACGCCCGGACTATGAACGGAGCTACGGGCACGTGCCGAATTGGCTACAGAAATGAGCGGCGCTGCGACTCTACAATAGCTTAAGGAGACAAGCATGGCAGCAGATCAATATCCGCCCGACGGCGGGCAAACGGAGCAACCGGCCCCGGCGCAAGCGCCGACCTCGTCGGACACGACATCTGCGCCGGTGCAAATGTTGGAGGCTTACAGTCAGCAACGCGCGAGTATGCACGATGTCATGCGCGCGTTGACCAGTCATCGCGGTTGGCTCGTGCCGGCGCTGCTGGTCGCGCACAGCAGCGCCGAACAATCTTACGTGGTAGACAACATGGTGCTGTTCGGCATGGAGACGCGCCTGCCGCCGGGCGAGTTGTGGATTTTCACAGATCGCGCGGCCGCCGGACTGGCCCAAGCGGCGGGCGCGCTGCTCGGCGCGTATGCGGGCGGCATCACCGGCACGGAGTTGTTCCGCCGCATCGAGCCGAACGTACCAACCGTGCGCGTCAATCCCTACTCGCCGCGCGCCCGCACATGGGTATTTCAAGAAGGCTCTGCTGCTGAGGTGGGCCCGATCTGGGCAGACGCTATCGCGTTCGAAGAGAGTTTCGCGCAATGGCAGCAGACGGGCCAACCCGACCAGATGGCGGTGAGCAACTATCGCGCCTATCTATTGTTCAATCATTCGTCGGGCCCCGTGATCACGCTGCCCAACCAAGCCGGCATGGCGAATCCCGCCGCCGTCTTCACCGCGCCGGATTGCGCCGATACGTTTTTAGCTAAACTGAGCGATGAACAACGCGCGGCCATGCAGCAAGTCGTGAGCGATGGCGCGGCATTAGTGAAACACGCGGCACAATTAGGGATTGACGGCTTGCTGATTAATGCCTTCGGTCCCGGCGCGACTTATGCTTTTCCGTTCAACTAAGAACTAGCTTACCGTAAATAGCACGGGGCTCCGCCGCCGCGCGGCGGCAAGCAGTTGCTCTGCCCCGCAAGGGCGCGCTTAACCGCGCATTCGCGCCGCTAGATGCGTGCGTGTACAATGCTCTTCGTAAGCTCATGGATCACGCTAACGCAACTCGTCGCGGCGAACTCGAAGCCCTCGTCAGCCAACTGGACGCGCGCTTCGCGCAAGCCATGCGGGCGCACGGCTTCGACCCGGCACAGGCTGATACGACCGCACTGCCGGGCGCGCTCGCGGAACTCTACGCCGCACGCGCGGAGACGCGCGCGGAACTGTCGGAGTTGGTGCCGGATGAAGAGGAGTGTGGAGGATGAGTGCGTTGGCGAGTCGCGCCTGCGTGCCGTGTCATGGCGGCGTGCCGCGTCTGACGAGCGTGGAAATCACAGGCTACATGCCGCAGTTGCACGACGGTTGGACGGTCGTGGCTGAGCATCACCTGTTGCGCGCTTACAAGTTTTCAAACTTCAACGCCGCGCATGCGTTTGTCAATCGCGTGGGTGCCGTCGCCGAAAACGAGGGACATCATCCAGACATCTCATTTGGCTGGGGCTATGCCGAGATCAAAATTTACACGCACGCCATAGACGGTCTCAGCGAAAGCGACTTCATCCTCGCCGCCAAACTCGACGCGCTTGAGCCGCACGCATAGATAGTTTCCTCTGCAACTAAACCGCGCTATCATCTCAGCAACAATCTGAACGGGAGCAAGACGCACATGAGACAAAAATACTTTTCACTCTGCCTGCTCGCGGCGCTCATCGTAGGCGTTGCGGCCACGCGCGCGGTGGCGCAGGACGACGGCGTGCCGCGCATTACGCTCGCTGAGTTCAAGGCGCTCTTAGCCAGCGCCAACCCGCCATTCGTCATAGACGTGCGCAGCGGCATCAACAGCAAGATCAGAAACGCGCACAACATCCCGCTCGGCGAGATCGAAACGCGCCTGAATGAAATCCCGCGTGACCGCGAGGTCGTCACCTACTGCGCTTGACCGCGCGAAAACTCCAGCGCCCGTGCGGCGCAGATACTGCAAAGCAAAGGTTACACGCAGGTACACGCTCTGCTCGGCGGCTGGGCCGCATGGGTCAACGACGCAGGTGCGACCGAACCGGTCGGAGCAAGCCCCTCACCCCCAGCGCCCGCCCCGACCCCGACGCCCACGCCGGTTGAAGGGAAAAAACCGACGCCGAGCGCAACAAACACCAAGCCGTCGAGCCGGGCCAAAACGCGCCGCAGCACACGCCGCCCGACCAAACCCTCTACGCCGACGGACTGATTTAATCCGTGGTCACGGCAGCAAGCGATCATCTCAACACAGAGACCACAGAGATCGCACAGAGGGCACAGAGACTTAATCTGCTCTGTGCCCTCTCTGCCCGGCCATACATAACGCACAATCATGACGGCACAGCGCCGCCGCCTAGCGCACGCGGCGCTGCTTCCGCTTCAGAAAATCGATCAGCACGAACTGCCAGAGGTTGCCCGGCGTAGCGAAGTACGCCTTGCCGTGCGTCATCGCCGTCATCTGCTTGCCGACGGCAGAACACCCACGCCCTGAGTGTATGGCTGTCCCCATTCCACCTTAAGTGCAGAGCGTTTGGTTCATTCATCTCAATATTGACTCCCAGACTGAATTGAATTCGCCCGCGCATTTCCCTGCGGGGCGCGCGGCAGCGGTACGAGGGGCCGGAACGCTCAGAGCTGTTCCAGGTTTTTTCGGGCAGCTATTACTTCGGGAGCGTCGGCGTCCGCATCCTTCCAGACTTGCAGAAACCGCTCGTATGCGGCGCGTGCCTGTTCAGGCTGGCCGTTGCGCTGATACGCTTGGGCCAGATGATAATGTGCTAGCGGGTAGTTTGGATTAAGCCGGAGGATGCGCTCGTATTCCTTGCTGGCTTCGTCGAGTTGGCCCAGTTCCAGATAAGCATTAGCCAAGCAATCCTCAAATGCATCAATGTGCCAATACGGCGGCATGCGTTTGAGCACCTCTTTGAAAGTCTCGATAGCCTCGGCCGCGCGCCCAGTCTTCAACTCAAGCTGACTGCGATAATAGTCATAGAGCCTGCGGGGTTCCCGCGCCCCTCGATTTGTAAAAGGCGAGCGTGCGAACAGTTGCTCTTTGAGTTTTTTGGCTTTCGCCTCTTCGCCGCGCTGCAAGGCAATCACTAGAGCGTGCCAAAAAAGAAGATGCTGCCCGGATTTCATCTCCCTGTTAGCCGCGTCTTCGGCCCGATCAATCTCTCCCTTTCTCAGATACACCTCGCACACACCATTATAACCGCGTCCTCTTTCTATTTCTGAAGGCGCAACCTGAATATATCGCTGGTAAAGGCTTAGCGCGTCGCGGTAGCGGCCCTGTTGGAAGTAAGTATTCGCCAGATGAATGAGCGCCACTTCAAAGTCCGGCTTGAGCGCAAGCGCACGCTCATACGACTGAATAGCTTCCGTGTATCGGCCGGCCCATTGGTAGCCAAGTCCGAGGCTGTCATATGCATTCGGCTCGTTGGGCGCAAGTGCGACATAACGCTGGTACATCGCCATAGCTTCATCGGGGCGGTTGAGTTCCAAATACATGCCGCCCAGTAGGTTGTAAAGCTCCTTCGCTTCCGCATCAACCGCCAGCCCGCGCTTTGCCGCCTCAAGGGCCTCTTCGTGCCGCTCTTCGCCCTGCAACAAATTGGCCAGTCGCCAATAAGCTTCGACCTCAAGCGGGTACTTGGCAACTATGTCCTGAAAGTACCGAATCGCGCCGGGATAATCGAGATTTGCTATCGAGTACCAGGCCGTGATGTAGAGCCTGTCTTTTTCTGTCAGCCGGTCTGAGAGTTGATAAGCTTTTTCCAGGTAGGGCTTGGCTTTCGCGCCAAAATTCCAGCGGACTGCGTAAGCGTAGCCGATTCGGGCGTAAGCCATCGCAAACTGCGGATCGAGCGCCACGGCTTTCTCAAACAGCGCGATGGCCTCCACATTTTGCAGGCCGTAGGTTTTCTCCAGGGCGAGCGAATAGCAGCGATAAGCTTCCAGATTATCAGTCATCACCTCGGCGAGGCCGGCGCGTTGCTCCTGCTCTGTGGGCGCGGCCCCTAAGTGCGCCGCCAGCTTGAGCGCCAGCAGATCGACCTGAGTAAGAATCTGCTCGACGCGGTCCACCGTCAGACTCTCGGAGGCCGCGAGCTGCCCGCTGCGTGCGTCGTAGAGCTGCACATCAACACGCAGCTTCTCGCCGAGCCGCGAGAAGCTGCCGAGAATCGCAGACTCCGCCCGGCTGCTGCGCGAGATGGCGAGCGCCTGCGTAGGTTGAATCGGCTCTCCCTGCCGGTGTCCCATCCTTTCCAACAATCGGTGTAGCTGCTGGCGATTGAGCACCGTGAGTTTTGCGGAGCGCGAGAGGTCAGTGATGAGCATGTCGGCCAGCCCTTCGCGCAGCCAATCGAGTTCGGGCGCGCTGGAGCGGTTCTCAAAGTACATCACGGCCACAGGTCTTTTCCCGGCTATCTGTGGCAGCGTGACTTCGGCAAGCTCCTGCCTGTCGGCCAATGTTTTTTGGTGCAGGTAGATGGGCAGCGCGATGGCCGCAAGCAGAATCAAGACACCGGCCGCGACCAGGGCGGTGCGACGTGGGCGCGCGGGCACAGCACCGGGTAGGGTCAGCGGCTTGGCCGGCACACGCTCGCCTCGGATTTCCTGCTCGCTCAACTCCTCCTCGAATTCGACCTTGAAGGACGTGACCTCTTCCGTCTCGACCGCGACAAGTGCCCGCGCTTCGTTACCTTCGACCGGGCCGATGAATCTGTAGCCAATTTTGGGGATGGTCTTGATGAAGCGCGAGCGGCGCGGGTCGTCGCGGAGGGCCTTGCGTATCTCGACGATGCACTGCACCAGCGCGTCGTCCGTGACAGCCGTCCCGCGCCAGACCGTCTCCATCAACTCTTCTTTGGCCACGGGGCGCTCGCGGTGCTCTATGAGGTAGAGGAAGACTTGTAAGGACTGCTCGCGCAGGCGGCACTCTTCACCGTCGCGCCTGAGGCTGCCGCTGAGCGCGTCCACTTCTGTGTCCGCGATGCGATAAATCTGTCTGGGCGACGGGTTCATAACACGACCTACTGCTGCCGTCGGGGTGCGAATTTCGGAAGATTTCGTCTTTTTTCGTTACTTCAGCTCATCGCTAATGAGACAAAGGGGCGCTTTGATAATTAGTCTGGGACCAAATAAGGCGTGCCGCGGCAGTGCCGGATTATAGCACGACGCCCACACAGGAGGAGAGGCTTAATGAAGCGCAAGCTGACAGTGACCATCACGCAATCGCGCCGCCAGGTGACGACTCTGCCGGCGGCTACCACAGCGCGCCAGCACTGCCCGGTCTGCGAGCGCGAGGTGGCGACGCTCAGCCCCGCGCAGGCCGCCGAGCTATTAATGATTGTAGCAGGCCGCAGCCCTGAAGACCTGCTGGCTGCAAGTCGGGCCCACGCCATCCAGACAGCAGGCGATGCTCTGCGCGTCTGCGAAGATTCCATATGCACGGAGTAGAAGGGCGCGAAGACGAGAGCCTCGTCCGCCCGCATCAGCTAATCAACCCCGGGAGAGACGCAACTATTTTTCCGACACGGACAAGGCGGCCACTTATGACCTGCTTTCCCCGCCGAGGATAACCGAAGCGACGAACCCCGCCAGCCCCGAAGGAGTATTGACCCCATGAGAACCCCAAGAAATCGCACCCCGATTTTCGTCGGCTTAATAATGCTTGGATTGATGTGCTTGTTAGGAGTGGAAAGCCAGACATCATCTGCAACTTTTAACTTTGTCGCCACTACGACCGCCGCCCCCCCGACCACGCTTCCGTGCGGTTCGGTCCCGGACGAATTTCCCGACCCGACCGGTGGCCGCCCGTCGGGTATCGCAACCGGGGCGGATGGCAACCTCTGGTTCACTCAAAACTCGAGTAACCAGATCGGCCGAATCACCCCCCTCGGCATCGTGACGGAATTCACGCTGCCGGATCCCAGTTTTAGGTCGTCGGGTATTACCGCGGGCCCGGATGGCAACATTTGGTTCACTGAGGGCAATCCAAACAGAGTGGGTAAGATCGGCCGGATCACACCGGCTGGCGACATCACAGAATTTACCGTTCGGGAGGGATTTCCCGACTCCATTGGCATTGGTCTGGGAGACATTGCCGCGGGCCCGGATGGCAACCTCTGGTTCACCGGTCAGAATTTAAACGGCGAGGGTATCATCGGCCAGATCACACCGACCGGAACGATCACAGAATACGGCCTTCCCACCGCGTATAGTTCACCCGGTGGCATCACGGCGGGCCCCGACGGCGCGCTCTGGTTCACTGAAGGCGGGGAAGGCGGCAACGTGGGGGAGGGCCGGAATGGCAGGATCGGTCGCATCACCACGACCGGTGTCATTACTGAATTTGCGCTGCCTCCGACGGAGAATAACACTCCCATCGGTCCCAACGACATCGTTGCCGGGCCGGACGGCAACCTGTGGTTCACCGAATCTAACAGCGCCCAGATCGGCCGGATCACTCCGGCGGGCATCATCACAGAATTTGCCATCACCTTTGCCGGCGGCAGTCGGCCCTATGGCATCACCGCCGGGCCGGACGGCAATCTCTGGTTCGTTGAAGATGGTGGCAGGATCGGCCGGATCACCACCGCCGGCATCATCACAGAAGTTTACGCTCTGCCTCCGTCTAATGGACTCATTGGCATCACGGCGGGACCCGACGGCGCGCTCTGGTTCACAGAATTTTACGCCGACAAGATCGGTCGCATCTGCCCACCTCCAACACCGACACCAACTCCGACACCGACACCAAACTGCGTCGCCGCGCCTGCGGGCATGGTCAGTTGGTGGCCGGGCGACGACAACGCGAATGACATCGCCGACGGCAATAACGGCGCGCTGCAAGGCGGGGCGACCTTTGCGCCGGGTAAAGTCGGCCAGGCGTTCAGCTTTGACGGCGACACGGGCCACGTCTTCATAGGCAACCCGGCCAACCTTAAACTCAGCAACGCGATCACGATTGACGCGTGGGTTAATCCCAACAGCGCGCCGCCGGCCAGCGAGTTGGCCGCCATCGTGACGAAGTGGGCGCAAGTCTTCTCGGACACGCCGTTTTCCGATTCTTACGCCCTCTGGCTGAGCAATGACAATGGCACGATTCGGCTGTTCAGCGCGATTCATACACCTGTCGAGACGAATAGCAATGGGAACGAGCCCCACCTTCTGGGCGGTGCGATACCGCTCGACACCTTCAGTCATGTGGCGATGACCTACGACGGAGCGACCGGACAGTACGTTATCTATGTAAACGGTCAGCAGGCTGCATCTAGCGTGATAGTTCCGGCCACCGGCATCTACGCCACCGACCGGAATGTTCTGATCGGGCGCGAAGATTCTACCAGTCCCAGACCGTTCAGCGGCCTCATTGATGAGGTCGAAATCTTCAACCGCGCGTTGAGCGCAACGGAAATTCAGGCGATCTTCAACGCGGGCAGTGCCGGTAAGTGCAAAACACCGACTCCAACCCCCACTCCAACACCGACGCCAACTCCGACGCCGGAACCAACTCCAACTCCAACGCCAACGCCAACACCAACACCAACGCCGACACCGACACCGACTCCGACCCCAACGCCTACCCCGACGCCGGAGTTGTCAATCAATGATGTGGCGGCGACGGAAGGCAACAAAGGCACAAAGAATTTCACCTTTACGGTCACCCTCTCTGCCGCACAATCACAGGCGGTGACGGTGCAATACGCCACCGCCAACGTGACGGCCACAGCAGGCAGCGACTATAACGCCGCGTCTGGCACGCTCACGATTCCTGCCGGGAGTACAAGCGGGATTATTAACGTGGTAGTGAGGGGCGACACCACCTCTGAGGAGGACGAGCTTTTCACCGTCAACCTCAGCAACGCGACGAACGCCGTCATTATTGACGGGCAAGGCGCAGGCACGATCGGGAACGACGATCCAGTTTTAGCCGATCTCGTCCTCAACAAGAGCGCCCCGGCGGGCACATACCGCGCCGGGGATCAGATCAGCTATACGATCACAGTGACCAACAACGGGCCCCTCACGGCGTTTAATATGGTGGTGACAGATAATCTGCCGGCGCAAGTCACATATGTCTCTTGCTCTGTGGACAACTTTGGTGTGTGCGGCGGCACGGGCAATAATCGCACGGTGACGTTCGACGGAGTCGGACTATTTTCCGGGGGGACGATCACGATCACACTCGTCGCACGAATCAACACGGGGGTGGCAGGCGGCACGAAGATCACCAACACGGCTGATGTTAGTGCAGCCACGCCTGACCCGAACACGCGGAACAACACCGGCAAGGTGACACTAACGACCGCACGGAAATAGTGCCGCACGATTGGAAGAGAGGCGACAGGCTCAGCTTCCTCCTGTCGCCTCTCACAGCTAACCTCCAGACGTGCCCCCGCTTTATGTACCAAGTTGAGTGCGAGTCGAGTCAGTTTGCACGTCGCTCAGGACGGGGCGATTCAGTCGCTATGCCCTTCCTATTAAAGCACGCGGCGTCAGCTTACTACTGCCGTGCATGGTCTCGTACCCCGCTAGCTGACTATTGACAAGGCGAGCGAAAACCGCAAATGCTCATCACTACTTAACGCGACTCCTCTTGCGCTTCAGGAAATCGATCAGCACGAACTGCGAGAGGTTACCCGGCGTGGCGAAGTACGCTTTGCCGTGCGTCATCGCCGTCATCTGTTTGACGAACTCGACGAGGTAGTAGTCCGAGGCGAGCATGAACGTATTGATCATCACGCCCGCCTTGCGACACGCCTGCACCTCTCTGAACGTCGCGTCCATCACGAGCGGATCGTTGCCCATCGAATTCTTATACAAACGCCGCGCGGCCGTCGCCCCTTGCGCCGCGCGCCGCGCGCCGCCGCCCATGTAAGCCGCAACACTTGCGCCGTCCAAGAAGCAGGCCGTCGGCTTGCCGTCCGTCACCATCACGATCTGCTTCATCTCCTTGCGCTGCGCTTGCAGCAGACGCCGCGCGAGGCGCAAGCCCTCCGCCGTGTTCGTGTGATACGGCCCGACCTGCGTGGTCGCCAATTTCGCAAGCGGCAACTCTTCCGCGTCGTCATGGAACAGCACGATCTTGAGCGAGTCGCCGGGATACTGCGTGCGGATCAGATGCGCGAGCGCAAGCGCCACCTTCTTCGCGGGTGTGAAGCGATCCTCGCCGTACAAGATCATCGAGTGCGAGCAGTCGAGCATCACCACGGTCGCGCACGACGATTGATAATCCTGCTGATACACGTGCAGATCGCCGTACTCAAGATTGAGCGGGACGGTTAGCCCCTCGCGCTTGATGGCCGAGAGCAACGTCGTGTTGACATCCAAGTTGATTGTGTCGCCGAACTCGTAAGCCTTCGACGCCTGCGCCGCCTCCACGCCCGTCGCCAGATGCGGCGTGTCGTGCCGCCCGACCGAGCTTTTGCCGAGACTGCCGAGCAGATTGCGCAAAGTCTTGTAACCGAGAAAATCCAACCCCTTCTCCGTCACCTCAAACTTCACGTTGCGCGGCAGCGGCTCCTCTTCGCGCCCCTGCCCGCCGCGCCCCTTGCGCTGCTGCCGCTCGCCCGGTTGCTCCTCGCGTAGATTCAAATAACCTTCTTCCACCAGTCGCTCGATCAGTTGATTCAACAACTCTTCAAGCTGCGACCCTTTGTACTTCCCCTCATTCTCCGCCAGCATCTCCCGCACGTCCTGCTCATCCAACTCGCCCATCTCCATCAGCGCCTGCAAGAGCGCCTGCCTGAGCGCATCGAGCGACGTGTCCTGCTGCCGGCGCTGCCGCGTCCAGTAGTAATCGTCGTCGTAACCAGATTGCAGCAACGAGTCCTGCAACCCGTCCATCAGATCGCCGAGGTTCACGCCCGACACGTCGAAGCCTTTGAACTTGGAATAGCGAATGAACTTCATTTTGTTTCAGCTATGTCCTGTGGTTAAGCTGTCATGCGCAGGGCGATTGTATTCATTGGAGGGATGAGAAAGTCGGACTTAATATCTTCGGTAACGAAATCTCGCAATACAGTCTCCTGATTCAATGTCGGAACTGGGCTAGGTTCAAGCAACTTAGACAAATTGGACTTTATTATTTCATCTTCGGGAGCAAATGACTGCGCGGTTTCAAAGATTATTACGGCATCGTCAATCCGCCCACTATCTGCCAACGCGCAAGCATGATTATTCAAAACCTCTGGCCATATCAATCCAGCATCTTCAGCCCGTTCATAACTGTCAACAGCTCTTGGCAAGTCATTAGTATGCGCGCAGAAGTTCGCATAGTGAAAATATGCCTTTCCAAGATTTAATCTAGTCGTTTCATTTGATGCGATGAAATGCGCTGAACCGAAAAGAGCCAGGGTCTTTTTCATTTCGCCGTTTCGAAAAGCCTGACTTCCAAGCGCAGTATAACTAGCTGCAATGTTTTCTTTGATACGAGTGATAACCTCCGGCGAGGCTTCTACCGATAGAGCCGCATTGAAGATTTGCAACGATTCTTCGAATTTCCCCATTTTAGCTTCTTGTACTCCATAATTGAGATAAGCAATTGCAAGATTATCTCGCGCAATTTCATAATATGGATCAATTAGCCTGACAAGACGCATGGCAAATATAAATCTTTGCCAATCCTCATAAGGCCCAATGGATTGAGCAAGGGAATTATGCATTCCTCGAACATAGCTCGGTATCAGGTTTACTGCTTTTCTGAGATTATGTAAGGACTCAACAAAATTTCCTTCATTTAGAGCTTCCATGCCTTTCTGGTAGAACTCTTTGGCAATTGTATCAATATTTTTGATCTGATTAGGCTTCACGCCATATGCAAGCCTTGAGGACTCACCTGATTCGTCAACGAATTCAAGCATGTATGCTTCTTCAGGGTTGTCGAAGGTTTCGACGACTGTGCCTGTCTCGCCTCGCCGCAGGCCGAATTCCGGCAAGTCTTCGGTTAGTTCGACTATATCCAATTCGTGAGCTTTTTTGATCTCAATCATGGCTCACCTCTTTGATTTCTCTTGGCGTAACAAAACTGGGATAATCTGTTCCAGTTTCAATTTTCCAAATAGTCCGCACAATCGCAGTATTCCCGTTAAGACCGACTATCCGTAAAGATACTGAATAGAATTTGCCCCATTTATCTTCTCTGCTGAAGACCGCCTCGTAATAGGGTAGTTCATCAAGGATAGCTTTTTCCAGCTTTTGCCAGTTGGCCTTTTCAAATCCAAGGATGCTTTTAAAAAGACGCGCTTTATGCTGTCCGTCTTTATGAGCCGGATTGAGCGCGTAATCTTCAAGCTTGCTACGCGGAATGACTGCTTTCTGGTAGTTGGGCAAAGCATTGGGATGTACGCTTCTGGCCTCGTCGCCCATCACCTTACTTTTCTTCGGGCATATCAGCTATACCGTCCCGTCTCGGTCAGGTCATCATAGATCATCCCGCGCCGATCCTTCTTGGCTTTCGTGGCGGCCGTGTAGCCGCCTTCTTCGTTGCGGCTGATCTTGTTCTGCGCGTAGAGACCTTCGAGGGCGAACTCGCAGGCAGCGACGAGTTGCGCATGGTCGGTGCGGTTGAAGTCGAAGGGGATGGTGATTGTGTCGAGCAGCTCGGGCACGGCTTCCAACAGCGTGACGCACTCGGCGGCTGAGGCCGAGTCGGCGAGCCGCAGGGTGTTGCCGCCGTCGAACCAACGGACGGCGGGCGCGAAGTCTATGCCGACGAAGTAGCCCTCGAAGATTTCACCGGCGGCGCGTTTGATCAAGTCCTTCGCGATCTTGGCCGCGCCGATCTGTTCGCCCTCGTACTCAAGTTCCATCTTGCCGGTCATCGAAGGCGCAGCGGCGTAGATGTCGGAGATGCGCGGCACGATGTCGGCCTCGCCCGTCATTAATGCGCGCCGCTCGGCGTTCGACACGACCGACTCCATGACCGTGATCGGCAGCCGCTGCGAGACGCCCGACTGTTTGTCCACCCGGCTGTCGTCGCGCGCCTCAAACGCGATCTGCTCGATGATCTCGCGGATGAATTCAGGCACGCGCAAATGACCCTCGATGCCTTCGCGCTCCGTCCATGCTTCCTGTTGCGTGATCTCGACACCGAGTTGCAGGTCGGTCGGGTAGTGCGTCGTGATCTCCGTGCCGATGCGGTCTTTCAGGGGCGTGATGATCTTGCCGCGCGCCGTGTAGTCTTCCGGGTTGGCCGAGAAGACGAGCAGCACGTCGAGCGGCAGACGCACGGGGTAGCCCTTAATCTGCACGTCGCCCTCTTGCATGATGTTGAAGAGGCCGACCTGTATCTTGCCCGCGAGGTCGGGCAGCTCATTGATGGCGAAGATGCCGCGATTGGCGCGCGGCAACAGACCGTAGTGGATGGTCAACTCGTCGCTCAACAGATGCCCGCCCTTCGCCGCCTTGATCGGATCGACATCGCCGATGATGTCGGCGACGGTCACGTCGGGCGTGGCCAGTTTTTCGACGAAGCGCGCGTCGCGCTCGACCCACATGATCGGCGTCTCGTCCCCCATCTTCGCGATCAACTGCCGCCCGTGCGCGCTGATCGGGCGAAACGGATCATCGTTGATCTCCGAGCCAGCGATGATTGGCATCTGCTCGTCGAGCAGGTTCGTTAACTGCCGGATAATGCGGCTCTTGGCCTGCCCGCGCAGGCCCAACAGGATCAGGTTGTGGCGCGCCAAGAGCCCGTTGACGAGTTGCGGCACGACCGTCTCGTCGTAGCCGACGATGCCCGGAAAAATGCGCTCGCCCGCGCGCAGTTTCGCGATCAAGTTCGCGCGCAACTCATCCTTGACCGCACGGACACGATAGCCGCTCCGCTTCAACTCACCCAGTGTTTTTGCTTGTGCCATTATTCATGCCCCAACCTTGCAGTTTGTTCGCATAGCCTACCATCAAAGATTAATAGCCTCACGCAAAGGAGTTGAAAGTTTTTCTTAGCGTCCCCTGCTTTGCGTCTTTGCGTGAGAATTGTTCGGCTCATCGCCCGCAATTCTTGATAAGACCTAACCCGGCGCGGCATTCAACTCGTTGGCGCCGTAACGCCCATCGGCAGCGCGTGTGACGAGTTTGTCTGCCTCTAGTTTCTCCAAGTGCGCGAATACGGCGCGCTCGGCCATGGCGTGCAGTTTGGGCGCAACGTCTGTGTAAACCTGCGCGACAATCGCTGTCGGCGTGGCCGCGCCAACTTGCACAGCGCGGAGGATGTTCGCCTCGCGCGCGAGCCGGTGCGCGATGTACTCGTCGATCTTCGCCGCCGCGTTGCCGACCGCCGGGCCGTGCCCGCCGAAGAGAACTTTGATGTGCGGCAGCAACGTCTTGTATCGTTCGAGCGTGCGCAGATAGTCGCGCATGTTGCCTTCGGGCGGATCGATCAAGACCGAGCCGAGACCGAGTATGTTGTCGCCGCAGATGAGCGCGCCCGTGTGCGCTTCGTAAAAACTGAGATGCCCGCGTGTGTGCCCCGGCGTGTGCATCGCGCGCAGAGATAACGACGGCTCGCCCGCAAGTTCGATCACGTCGCCGTCTACGATGAAGCGATCAACTTGAATCGCATCGGCGATCATTTCCGCCGTCAGACGGTGCGCGGCGACGGGCACGCGCCCGCCGAGATGCTCTTTGATGGCGCTCGTGCCGGCGACGTGATCGGGATGATAGTGCGTCAGCACAATCTCGCGCACGGTGCGCCCTTCAGCGAGCAATTCATCAACGCACTGCGCCAGCGCCGCCTGTTCTTCTGCATAGGGCGAACCGGGATCGATGATGACGAGTTCGCGCTGGCCGACGATGTAACAGTTCGTGTGCGTCGCGGGTGGTTTCGTCGGCGTGCGCAGGGGGAAGCAGATGAAGCCGGGTAAGAATTCGATGCGGCGGACAGCCTCGCGTTGCGCTTGCGGCACACTGAGGAAACGCGCGACGAGGTCGTCGGTCAGCCCGCTCGCAAGCGTTTCCATTGCGTGTAGCACAGGCGGTGCAACGAGGATTTCGCTGCGCGTCCAGCGTGCGTAGGCCGCACTCGCATCCGTCCATTCGCCGTGCGCGAATTCCGTCGTGCGCACGCGCGGCTCTTGTTTGCGCGGGCAACGAGCGAGGAAGAACCACGTGTCGAAGCGGCGCGGGCTGAACGGCGGCGTGACCCAGCGGCCGACAAACGTGAAGTCGCGCGCGTCCAAGTTGAGACCGTAGTGCGCGAGCAGTTGCGGGAACGACATACGCGCGGAAGTCAGATCATCGAGCAGTGAATCGAGTTGTCCCTTCGTCAACGCATCAACGCCGCGCGCGACCAGCACGCCGACTTCCTCGAACAACTCGCGGGCGGCGCAACTGATCAGCGCGCACGTCTCCGCATCCGTACAGTTGGCGACTGGCGTCGCGGCATCTTCCGCGTCGCGCTGCCCGCCGGGGAAAGCGTAGAAGCCGCCGAGGAAGGCCATGCGCTCGCTGCGCTGTGCCCAGTAGACCTGCGGCGGCGTGGTGGCGTCATGTTCATCGCCGCGCACGAGAATAATTGCGCCGGCGTCCTTTGGCACGGCGTCCGCGCGGCGCGTGGGCGCGGTTGATGTTTGCGCGTTAGCTTCGTTGCTGACCATTGCTCTATCTGTTCGGGAGTACAGGCAGTATAACACTAACGTCGGGCGTGCCGGGCAAGGGTCGGCGGTGCGGCGCAAAACAACAGCGCGGCTGCAAGCACAGTGCAGCCGCGCTGTGGGTTTATCTGTGTCGCACGTTACGCTCGTGGGCGCACGGTCAGGAAGAGCGTGGTCGCTTGGCCGCGAAAGACGCGCGTGAGCAAGAGCAGCACGGGGCGCGGGCCGGAACGTGAGAGCGCGGCGGTCACGTCTGCTGATGAGCGCACCGGCTGGCGGTTGACCTGCTCGATCACGTCGCCGCGCTGGAGACCGGCGTCGGCCGCGGGGCCCGCCGGATCAATCTCCGCGACGACCACGCCTTGCTTGCCCGCTGGCAGATCGAGTTGCTGCGCGACATCGGGCGTGAGCGGCTG
The DNA here is from genome assembly GCA_038237345.1 of Pyrinomonadales bacterium. Taxonomy (GTDB): domain Bacteria; phylum Acidobacteriota; class Blastocatellia; order Pyrinomonadales; family Pyrinomonadaceae; genus QHXQ01. The sequence continues at coordinate 1,359 of JBBRYU010000049.1, read as the reverse complement.
GACGCCGATGCCGAGTTTGCCGGTCGTCGCGCCGTCGTTGCCGCCCGCGCCGTCGCCCGCTTGCTCGCCGCCGCGCTCGGTCGGCGGTTTAAATTCGCCGAGCGTGGCCTTCAACTGCTGCTCGCGCCCGTCGCGCAGGACGTTGAGCGTCACGTCCGTGTTCGGCGGCGTGCCGGCAATGCGATTGCGCAACTGGTTGCTGTCGTTCACGGGTTGATCGTTCAAGGTGAGAATCACGTCGCCCTGTTTCAAACCTGCGCGCTCGCCCGCGCCGCCCGCGACGACCGTACCGACGATGACGCCGCGCACGTCTTTCAACTCCAAACTCTGCGCGATGTCCGAAGTCACAGGCTGCACGATGACGCCGAGTTGACCGCGCCGCACCTTGCCCGACTTGATCAATTGCTCCATCACGCCGCGCGCCATGTTCGACGGGATGGCGAAGCCGATGCCGATTGAGCCGCCCGACGGCGTGAGGATTTGCGAGTTGATGCCGACGAGCTCGCCGTTCGTGTTGATGAGCGCGCCGCCGGAGTTGCCTTGATTGATCGGCGCGTCGGTCTGGATGAAGTCCTCGAAGTTGCCGTCGCCGACGCCGGTCGCGCGCCCCTTCGCGCTGACGATGCCGGCCGTCACGGTCTGATCAAGCCCGAGCGGGTTGCCGATAGCCAATACCACATCGCCCACCCGCGCGCGGTCGGAATCGCCGAGCGTCAGCACCGGCAGATTCGTCGCGTTGATCTTCAACACGGCCAGATCGCTCGGTTGATCCGTGCCCACGACCTTGGCGTCGAGCGTACGCCGGTCGGAGAGATCAACTTTGATCTGTTCCGCGCCGTCAACGACGTGATGGTTCGTCAGAATGTAGCCGTCGGCGGTGACGACGACACCGGAGCCGATGCCGCGCTCGATCTGCGGCTGTTGTTGCTGCTGCGGCACGCGGTCGCCGAAGAACTGACGGAAGAACGGATCGTCCGTGAACGGATGCTGCTGCGCCGGATGTGCGCGCCGCTCGGAACGCACAGTCACGACCGCGGGCGCGACCCGCGCCACCACGTCGGCGTACGAACTCTGCCCCGCCACTGCCGGCAAACTCGTCGTATTGGCCGCGGGCAACACCGTCGCAGTCTGCACCTCATTCGCACTCGAACTCACGCGGCTGCATCCCACGACTCCGAGCAATGCGACTAGCACTAACGCCAGCCTTGCGCTGCTTGTCCGCCTTACGCGGAGAGAATTGTTAGACAAAAATTTGTTACTCATCTTCCCCACCTCTGTTCATCAATACTGATCTATCACCTATACGAACGAGTGGCAGGTTAAGAATGTAAAAATCGCTTTACTGCCACACTCGCCGGT
>JBBRYU010000048.1:0-19427 GCA_038237345.1 Pyrinomonadales bacterium | reverse complement strand
GGCGGTCGTCTACCATTGACAGTACGTGCCTCTAAGAAATGTGCTGGCACGCGCCCGCTGCTCAAAGACCTTTTGCGCCGCTAACCTGATTGTCACTTGTCCGGCGCGTTGAGCCATCCTAAAAGATGCTTGTTCGCGGTGTCAAGCACACCTGCCGTTTAGAGCAGCCACACCGGCAGTTCCGTCTGCGCTGCGCGTTGCGCGCTCGTTTCATAGTGGGGCGCAGCGCGGTGCGGCTGTTCGTCTGCCGTCTCCGTCTGCTTGTTCGTTTCTGCGCGCGTTGTTGCTTGCGCCTCGCCTTTGCGCTTGAGCGGGGTGATGAGCAAGGCGTCCGCCTGTTCATCCAAACGGCTGATGACCGACATCTCTGCTGCGCTCCTTTCTGTCTGCGCCGGTTTGCGGCTATCATTGCAACCACACGGACTCTCTCGGCGTGTAAAGTTTAAGCTTATGTTCTACCGATCTCCAAAGCCAAGCCGCGCCCGGCGCACGCGTGCGCTCGGTCTGCTCGGCGGCGTATCGCTCTGCGCGCTAAGCTTGCTGGTCATCGGCAACGCGCAACAACCGGCCGCGCCGCAACAACGTCCGCGCCGCGTCAACGTAAAGCCGACAACCCAAAAGGGCACGCCCACTGCGACGCCGCCGCGCACGGACGCACCGCCCACAGTCGCGGAAGAGGTCGGCGAGGATGATGTCGTGCGCGTGGACACGCAACTCGTGCCCGTGCCCGTCGTCGTGCGCGACCGCGCGGGGCGACCCGTCACGGGCTTGCGCGCGGAGAACTTTGCCGTCTATGAAGACGGTCGGCCGCAACGCGTCGCCACCTTCTCGACGACCGATGCGCCGTTCGAGGTCGCGCTGCTCCTGGACACTTCCGGCTCGACGCGCGCCGAAGTCGCTTTGATCCGCCGCGCCGCCAACGCGTTCATCGAGGCACTGCGCCCCGGCGACCGCGTCGCCCTCCTCTCTTTCAACACTGCCGAAGAGGGCACGCAAACGCTTGCCACCGTCGAAGTGCAGTCTTACCTGACGGACAACCGCGAGGCGTTGCGCCAAGCGATTGAGAATATCGGCGCGTCGCACGGCACGCCGTACTACGACGCGCTTGAGCGCGTGGCCAAAGATGTCTTTCGCGATCCGCCGAAAGCGGCACTGCGCGGCCGGCGTGCGCTCGTCGCGTTGACCGACGGCGTTGATTCGTCGAGCGAGTCGGAATTCACGGAAGCACGCGCGCGACTCGTGCAGGCGGGTGTGCTTGGCTACTTCGTGCAGGTCAACACAGAGGACTACGTCGAAGAGCGGCTGCTGCGCGACTGTCAGGACGACGGGCGACTGGGTTTATCAAAGGTGCAACTGCAACGTTACCGGCGCATCTTCAATCCGCGCGCGGACGTGGCCGATTACGCGAGCTTCTGCCGGCTGGGCGCGTTCGAGCGCATGGACATCAGCCGCTCGCTCTACCAACTCGCGCGGCAGGAGATGAGCCAACTCGCGCGCGACACCGGCGGCAAGACTTTCGACGCGCTCGACCTGCGCGACGCACGCGCCGCCTTCGCCCAGGTCGCCGCCGAGATCGGCACGCAGTACAGCATCGGTTATTACCCGACCAACAAAGCGCGCGACGGTCGCTTCCGCCAGATTCGCGTCGAAGTGCGTAGCCCCGCCGGCGCGCAGGTCAACGCCCGCGAAGGCTATCAAGCGCCGAAGAGTTAGCAAGCAGTAGGCGGTAGGCAGTAGGCAATAAAAATACTTCTTGAGAATGGATGAGTTTATGTTCAGTCACAATAGCTTTAAGCGCATCTGTTTGATCGTCCTCGACAGCGTCGGCATGGGTGAGATGCCGGACGCAGCCGCGTGGGGCGACGCGGGCGCGGACACGCTCGGGCATATCTGTGAGTCGCGTGCGGTGAAGTTGCCGAACTTCGGGCAACTCGGGCTTGGCAACGCTCGCCCGCTCGCGGGTGTGCCGCCGGTGGCTGCACCGCGCGGCTCGTACGGGCGTTGCGCCATGCGCTCGAATGGTAAGGATACGACGACGGGCCACTGGGAGATGGCCGGGATCATTCTCGATGAGGCGTTCCCGACTTACCCGCAAGGCTTTCCGCCCGATATCATCGAACAATTCATCCAACAGACCGGCGTGCCCGGCATACTCGGCAACGTGCCCGCGTCCGGCACGGAGATCATCAAGGAGCTTGGCGCGGAGCATGTACGCACCGGCAAGCCGATTGTGTACACGTCCGGCGATTCGGTCTTTCAGATCGCGGCGCACGAAGAGGTCATCCCCGTGCCGCGTCTCTACAGCATCTGCGAAGCGGCGCGCAAGCTGCTGCATGGCGAGCATGAAGTCGGGCGCGTCATCGCGCGGCCGTTCTTAGGCGCACCCGGCGCGTTCTATCGCACGGAGAACCGGCACGACTACGCCGTCCCGCCGCCGCGCGAAAATCTATTGCCGACGTTATCGGAGAGGGGGCTCGACGTGGTCTGCATCGGCAAGATCGCTTCGATCTACGACTCGATGGGCGCGACGCAGGACTTGCAGGCGAAGAACAACGAGCAGGGTATCGATCAGACAATCAATGCGCTCGGCGCAGACACGCGCGGTCTCATCTTCGCGAACCTCGTGGACTTCGACATGCTCTACGGGCATCGCCGCGACGTGGAAGGCTACGCCCGCGCGCTTGAGCACTTCGACGCGCGCCTGCCCGAAATCATGGCCGCCATGCGCACCGGCGATCTCATGATCATCACCGCCGATCATGGCAACGACCCCACCTATCGCGGCACGGATCACACGCGCGAGTACGTCCCGCTGCTCGTCTACGGCCCCCACGCCCGCGCCGGCGTCAATCTCGGCACGCGCGCTTCGCTCGCCGACATCGGCCAGACCATCACCGACAACTTTGGACTAAGACTAACGGCCGGGGAGAGCTTCTTGACTCAAATCAAGAGCGTATAAGAAAGCCACTTAGCCGCTGCCGGGAGCGCGGGCAAGATGCCCGCCAAGCGTGCGCCAGCGCGCTCAAAAGATGCGCCGCCATTCAAGCTTGATTGGCGGCGCAAAGCATTGTTCGCGCCTCACGGCGCTCATGGCGGGCATCTTGCCCGCGCTCCCGGCAGTTACTTCGGTATCGGCAACGGCGGCAGCGCCGTGATGAAGGGCAGGCGTTTGATCTGTTCGGCGCACGCGGCGTCGAGTCCTTGCGCTGTGCCTTTGGCGATAAACTCGCGTGCGAGTCGCTCGGCGCAGTCGTAGACGTTGTGCGTGGCGTTGCGCAGGATGATCTGGCGACCGTTAGGCAAGCCGCGCAGGACGCTCGTGCCCGCGGCCGGTGGCGTTACCGGATCAAGCTCGCCGGAGAGCATTAGCACGGGGATGTCGGACTTGATCGGTTCGCGGAATTTCGCCGGCACTTCGCCGCGCGGCCATTGCGCGCAAGCCTGTTGATAGAGACGGGCGCGCGGTTCGCCGTAGAAGGTGCCGCCCAGCGCCGGTTTGATCTCATCTTCTTTGATGAACGGAATGTCCTCGGCGCACAGCACCGAGAGCTGCATGCCGCGTGCGATGCCGGCGTCGGTCTGGCGAAAGACCTGATAGCCGATGAGGCCGAAGTGCGCGTAGTCCTGCCCGTACATTTGATGGATGAGCAACGGCAACACGCTTAGCACAGTCGGTTGATAGAGCATCAGCCGGACGTTCTCGACAAAGCCCGCGTGCGTCATCGTCACCTGCTGCTTCTGCCCCGTGTACGGGTTGAGCGTGTCGAACGTCACCGGCCCCTTGTCCGTGCGCTCGACCACCGCGGCCCACTCTTTGCGCAAATCGGGAAACGCGGCATGGCATTGCGCGTCCGCGTCGCAATCGGCGAGCAGACGCTCAAGCGCATGATCGACGCCCTTGCCGAAGGGCAGCGGAAGTTTGAAGTCGAGCGGCGCGACGCCTGTGACCGTGGCGGTGCGGACGTGCTGGGGATAGAGATGCAAGTAAGCGAGCGCGGTGGTCGAGCCGTATGAGCCGCCGTAGACGTTGATCTTGTCGTAGCCAAGCGCGGCGCGCACGTCGTCCAGATCGCCCATCGCGATGGGCGTGGTGTAGAGCTTGAGGTCGGCGAGCTTTTCCAACTCGGTGCGACAGGCGCGCACGCTCTCCGGCGTCATGCCCTCGTCGAAGTAGCCGCGCATATCCGCCGGGTCGCCGCGCCATTCGCAACGCAGCGGGTTCGACTGCCCCGTGCCGCGTTGATCGAGCAACACTACGTCGCGTGTGCGGTGCATCTGCAACATGAACGCGGCGGTGGCATAAGAAGTCGCCGCGCCGCCGGGGCCGCCCGCGAGATAAAAGATCGGATCGGGCGCGGGCGTGGCGGCCGTGGCGGGCAGCACGATTATGTTCAACTTGAGCTTGCGTCCCTTCTGCGCAGCGCGATCCTCAAAGACTTCGTACTGCCCGCAGAGCGCGTCCCGCGACAAATCGGGCAGGCTGCACGGTTGCAGTTGCACTTGGCGACGCGGGTTAGGCAGCGCAGCATTGGTCGGCGGTGACGCACTCGTAACAGGCGCGGCGCGTTTGAATAAGAGCGGGAGGTTGCCGCCCTGATTCCAGTAGCCTCTCAGCTCCGAGCCGTCGCGGCTGAGGATGCCCTCGAAGATGGCGGGCGTCCCCGCCGCCAACTCGACGTGCAGAATGCGGTCGGCGTAGGCGACGTTCCTCAGCGGCAGTTCGTTCGCGCCTTGATCTGGACTGTCGAGCGTGGCGGTGAACTGACCGGCTGCGCCTTGCGCCACTTTCAGCACGAGCCGCAACTTGCCCGCGCCGGTCTGGAGCGCGCCCTGCCACTCACCCGTGATGCCCGGTATGGTTTGTGCGGTGCTGCCAGGTTGCGGTGTTTGCGTCGCGGTCGCTTGCGCTTGCGCGCTTGTCAGACAGAGACAGATCAGTAGGCAGCCGGCGAGAGTTGTTTTCAGCAGCATGTTTATCACAGCTCCGTGGTAACGAAAGTTCAAAGCGCGGGAGTATGGCGCGAAAGCGTCGTTGTGTATTACGAGTAGGTATGCTGTGAGGTTATAAAAACGGGCCGCTTAATCCAGCGACGGGTCTTTGAGCACGGCGATGTAGGGCAGGTTGCGGTAGCGTTCGGTGAAGTCGAGACCGTAGCCGACGACGAAGGCGTCCGGGATGTCGAAACCGAGATAGTCGATCTTGACCTCGCGCAAACGCCGCTCCTGCTTATTCAGCAGCGCGGCCAGTTTGACGCTGGCTGCGCCGCGCGATGCGAGATTGGCGAGCAGATAGCTGAGCGTCAGCCCCGTGTCCACGATGTCCTCAACGACGATCAAGTCGCGCCCCTCAATCGGCACGTCCAAATCTTTCACGATCTTCACCTCGCCCGACGAGCGCGTCGAAGCACCGTAGCTAGAGATGGCCATAAACTCGACGCCGAGTTTCAGATCGATAGCGCGCACCAGATCGCTCATGAAGACGAACCCGCCTTTCAAGACGCCGAGCAGCAGCGGGTTGCGCCCCGCATAGTCGCGCGCGATCTGCGCGCCCAATTCGCTGATGCGCGTCTGAATCTGTACGCCGGTTAATAGCGGCTCAAGGTTCGGGTTGTTGAACTCGGATACGGTCGGGGCGGAAGAAGCGGACACCGTCAGACCTCCGGGGAATTGCTTCATTGTTTCATTCGTTCATTGATTCAATGAGCGAACGGCTCAATGAATCAATCACTCCGTTTGCACGCGCGGCTTGTGGTGCGACATACTAAAGTAGCAACTCGCGGAGGTCAATAATAGCTGTTAACAATTAGCTGTTAGCTTTCAGCCAAACAGCTAACAGCTAACAGCTAATGGCTAACAGCTAACAGCTAATCATGGCAGATGAGCAATCAACCCGTGAGCGTGTGCGCGCGCTCGTGCGCGAAGTCTTAAACAACGCGCTGCCTGCGGACGAAGCGGACGAGCAAGGGCCGCCGCCCGTGTCACCTGTGCCGCCTGCGTCCGGCATTGCGTCCGTGTCTCCAGAAGTGTCAGCGCGCGTCGTGCCGGTCGCGCCCGTTGTATCTGCCTCGGACGAGTCGGCCATCACGCGCGACGAATCGAATAAGACCGTGATCACGGAGGACGACGTACGCGGCTTGGAGCCGGGCGCGCGTCTGCGCGTGGCGGAAGGGGCGCGGCTGACCCCGCTTGCGGCCGACATCGTGCGCGAGCGGCAGATAGAGCTTGTGCGGCGCACGCCCCGACGCGGCGCGCGGCAGACGAAGCTCGTCGCCGTCGGCGCGGATCATGGCGGCTATCCGCTGAAGGAAGAACTCAAATCCTTCCTCGCCGCACTCGGCCACCGCGCGCTCGACTTCGGCACGAACTCGACCGACGCGGTTGACTATCCCGACTTCGCCCACGCCGTCGCCCGCGCCGTCGCCGATGGCGAAGCGGATGTCGGCATCGTGATAGACGGCGCGGGCGTCGGTTCCGCGATGACCGCCAACAAAGTGCCGGGCGTGCGCGCCGCCGCCTGCTATTCGGTGCAAGTCGCGGTCAACTCGCGCGAGCACAACGACGCTAACGTCCTCACGCTCGGCAGCAGCACGATCACCGCGCCGGAGATGCGCGAGATCGTCCGCGCGTGGCTCGCCACCGAGATCAGCGAAGACCGGCACAAACGCCGCGTCGCCAAGATCGAAGCGGTCGAGCGGCAGTATCGTTAAGACCGACAGCCACGCTTATGAACGATGATGCCGGCCCGCAAGTGATCATCATCGCCGGCCCGAACGGCGCAGGAAAGACGACGCTCGCGCCATTTAGGGGCGACCATTCTGCACGACAGGCGGACGAGATGGATGCTGAACGAACTGTGCCGAAAAAAAATTAGGTCATTCAGGGCCGCCCAGTTGTGGATGTGCTGCGCCGCGCTGTCCGGCACGCGCTGTTACAGCACAAGCGCGCGGGCAACCCGATTGCTGTGTGGGAGGATGGGCGCGTGGCGTTGATCCCGGCGGCAGAGATTCAAGTCGCAGACGAAGCGGACTTGCCGCGCGATGAAGCATGAGTTGAGGAAGCGTGTGATCGCGCGCGAGTGCCCGCGCCTTCTTAAGCAGTAACAGTGCGGGCATGGGTAAGCTAGAATATGAAGAGGCAGGCACCATGACCAGCGAAGAAATGCAACGCGCGATTGAATTCCTGCTTGAGCATCAAGCGACATTAGAGCAGCGCATCGAGCAGACCAACGCGCAGATCGCGGAGACCTCTCGCCAACTCGCGGCTTACGCCGAGACGCAGTCGGAGTTCCTTGAGATCGCCACACGCAGCATTCAGACGCTGGCGCAAGCACAGACGCGGACGGACGAGCGGCAAACGCGGATGGACGAGCGGCTGAACGCCTTGCTCAGCATCGTCGAGCGCCACGTCATGGACGAACATGGCGGGCAAGCGTAACAACCGCTGCCGGCGCGGCTTGCTGCCTTATAGTTTTCAGGAGCGTTTGAAATGTCATACGCAAATAACGGCGAACTCGAACATCTCGTCGAGCAAATCACTGATGTCATCGTCGCGCGCTTGAATGGCGAGGCGGATGGGCAGGCGGGGCTGTGCGGGTGTGGGGCGACGTGTTTCAATCGTTGCCCGGAACGGATGCAGCGCGTGGTGGACGCGGGCGCGGCGCGTATCGGGTTGGTGCTGGGCGAGACGGCATCGGCGGGTGCGTGGGCGAGTTTTATCGATCACACGTTGTTGAAGCCCGACGCGAGCGCGGCGGACATCGAGCGTTTGTGCGCGGAGGCGGCGCAGTTTCATTTCGCCAGCGTGTGCGTGAATCCGACGTGGGTGCGCGCGTCCGCCTGTCACCTGCGCGGGTCGGGCGTCCCCGTCTGCACGGTCATCGGCTTCCCGCTCGGCGCGACGCTTGCCGACGTGAAGGCTTATGAGACCCGGCGCGCGATCTTCGACGGCGCGACGGAGGTGGACATGGTCATCAACGTCGGCGCGCTCAAGAGCGGCGACGATTGCGCGGTCGAGCACGACATCCGGCAGGTGGCCGAGGCGGCGCACGAGTACAACGTGCTCTGCAAGGTGATCATCGAGACGGCGCTGCTGACCGACGACGAGAAGGTGCGCGCGTGTCGCGCGGCGCAACGCGCGGGCGCGGACTTCGTCAAGACTTCGACGGGGTTTGCCAAAGGCGGCGCGACCGTCGCCGACGTGGCGTTGATGCGACGCACAGTCGGCGCGGAGATGGGCGTGAAGGCGTCGGGCGGCGTCAAAGGCATTGAGGACGCACGCGCCATGCTTGCAGCCGGCGCGACGCGCATCGGCGCAAGCGTCGGCGTCAAGATTGCGCAGGAAGCAGCGGGCGTAAAGACGGCGGCGGGCGCACAAAGCGGTTACTGATAGGCACAGACGCCGGGCGCAAACGGAAAGGCAGAGGTGCGTTAGCCGACACTCTCTGCCTTTCGTGTCTCTGTGCCGGTTCTAGTCGAAGCGGTAGCCGATGCCCGCGTTGAACTGGAAGTTGTGGCGGGTGGCGGTGGGGTTGATAGACGTGAAGGCCGGGAACGGCGGGAACGCCGGGAACGTCGTCGTCTGGCGGCCGTAGCGGATGATGGTGTCGCCCGCGTCGAAGCGCGTGACGATGTGGCGTGTGGGATAGAACTCAACTACGCCGCCCACGTCGAAGGCGAAATGCGTCGCGCGTTCGAAGCGGGATGAGACAAAGTTGCCTGCGCCGTCAAAGTTGAGGATATTCTTGCCGTTGCTGAAGCTGATGAATCCGGGCCGCCCCTTGGCGAAGATGCCGAACTTCTCCCAACGCTTGCCCGCCTTGACGCCGAACAAACCCTGCACGGCGCGCCCCGACGCGCGCGATTCGCCTGAGAAACCGCGATTCGGAAAGAAGATCGTCTCGGCTTCAAGCCCGACGTGCTTGTTCACGTTGAAGGTGAAGCGACCACCGAAGCCGGCCTCCGTCCGATAGCCGTTGCCTGGCGTGAGCGAGATGGACGAGAAGAGCGCGCCGACTTCGTACTTCGGTGGATCGTCCTGTGCCTGCGCCGGTGCTTGCGCGTGCGTAGGTGGGTTGAGCAGCAGACAGCAGACGATGGCTGTTGCGAGGGTGAGCAGACTCTTACTCATAGCATGGCCTCCTTGTTTATCTGTTGTTTGTTCGTGGGTAGTTGAATGTCTGAGCCGGCGCTTATTCATTACCGAAGAGTGCGAGCGCACGCGCGAGCAGCGCCGCCTACTTCTTCGGCAATAGATTCTCCATGCGGTCGGCGGCACCGACGCGGACGCGCGCGGCACGGTTCGCTGTCGCCGCGCGCCCTTGGTTCTCGCCGAAGCCTTTCCCCGTTCGTTGGCGCGGCGGCTTGCCGGCGAGTATGTCTGTCAGCCAGTCGGCATCTGTCGCCGTGCCGCCGCGCGCTTGACGAGCGATCTCTTCGCTCGAAGAGAGTTCGGGCGTGTACGTGGGATCGTGCAGCAGCCAGACGTACCAGAGGCCGCCGCTGCCGACGATGGGCGCGCTCGACAGCCACTCGTAATGCTCGCCCTTGAAGTCGAAGCGGATCATGTTGTCCACGATCATGCCGGTCTTCTGGAAGTCGTAACCGGGGCGCGGCACAAGCGAGAAGATGAAGCGCCCGCGCCCCGGCACGTAGAACCAGACGAGCGAACCGGCGCAACCGCGCGTGGGCCGGCCGCCGCCGATCAACTTATCGTTCAACGTGAGGCGGAAATCCCGCACGGCCAATTCGACGCTGTCGGCCGTGAAATCGCGCGGCTGTATCTCCCAGAGCGGCGCGCGGTCGAAGGCAACTTTGACCACGTCCATCACACGCACGCCGGTCTGCGGATTGACGAGCAGATCAAGCTCGAAAGCATCGCCGTCGTCGAGCGTCTGCGCTTCGGCGGAGCGCGGTAGCGTGGCAGCGTTGAGCGCCGACTGCGTTGCGCCCCCGGTGCGTGCCCGCGCGCGTAGCTGTTGCTCGAACTCTTGGTCTAACGGTTTGACGTAAACCTTGAACCGGCGCGCATCCTTGAGTGGCTCGACCGTGAGATCGTAGCCGAAGACGAAGTTGCCAACTGCGTCCACCAGCACACGATGGATCGTGTTGCGCTCGCCGAGTAGCGCCCGCGGGAACAGGGCCGCCTGCACTGCCGCCAACTCGGCGGGCACAATCGGCTGCTGTCCGCGCGCGGTGACGAGATGAAAACTGACGTAGCCCGCCTCCGGCAACGGCACGACCAACTCGCGTTGCGCGAGTTGTTGCGCTCCGCCGACACTGGCGAAGAGCAAGAGCAAACTGAGTGTGCGCAAGCTACTGCTCATGCGTAAAGTTTCCTTTGATGACGCGCAGTTTCACCTCACCGGCTGGTTGAAAGCCCGTCAACATCAAGGGCGCTGCGCTGCGCTCGACGGTTTGTTCTTGTGCGGTGCCGGCGAGTTGCGCGCCGCTGGCGCGACTCACTTGCGGCGTGCGTCTGCTTTGCGCTTGATCTCGGCGTGTGACGTAGATCGTGCGCGTCACGAGCTTCTCCTGCACGACGGGCACTGTGACGATGCGCTCCGGTGCGGCCGACTCAACTTGCGGCGGCGCGGCCAGCACGATGTTTGCGGGCGCAGGGCGCAGAGCCAGCGCGGACAGGACGACGAGCAACAGCGCTACAACTGCGGCAACGGGCGCGGGCACGCGCCACGAAGCGGTGAGCGCGCGTCGCCACCACCACAGAGATGTTGGGCGTTGCCCTGCGACGAATGTGCGCGTTGTTGTCTGTGGCGCAACAGGGTGCGCCTGCAAATGTTGGCTGAGCCGCGCGTGATAGCCGGGCCAGAAATCTTCCGGCGGTTGCACCATCGTTTCGGCGCGCACGCACGCACGCAACGTCTCGGCGAGCGCGCGATACTCCGCATGGCACGCGCCGCACGCTGCCGTCTCCGCGCGCACGCGCACGCGCTCCGCCTGCGGTAGCTCGTCGCAGACGAGGTCGGTTAGTTGCGCTTGTGTCCGTCGGCAATCGTGCATCATGTACCTCCGTTAGGCGCGCGGCTAAAAGTTTTTACTTGCCGCGCAGGGCGCGAGGCGCGTCGCTTCATCGCTGCTTTCCGTCTCCACGCACAGGCGCATGCGTAATTTGGCGACCGCACGGAAGAGCGCCTTCTTCACCGTACCCGGCGCGCAGCCGAGCGCCCGCGCGATCTCTTCATAAGTCATGCCTTCGTCATGCTTCAACAGAAAGATCAATCGCTGCTGCGCCGGCAACTCGCCGAGCGCGTCCATTACCTGCGCGACCAGCAGCCGGTCGTGCAGCGTCGTTTCCGCGTCGCGTGCGTGCGTGGGTGCTTCGTCAAGCGCGCCCTCTGCGAGTTGGCTCAGCTGGAGCGTCGTGTCTGCGTGTCTGACGGCTGCGCCGCGCCGGTGATTGAGAAAGGCGTGGATCATGATCTGGCGCAGCCACGTATAGAAGGAAGCGTCGCCGCGAAAATCGGCGAGCGCGCGGAAGGCACGCAGCCAGACCTCTTGCGTGAGGTCTTCGGCGTCGCGGGCGGCGCGGCAATAGTGGAGGGCGAGCGAATAGATGCGCCGCTCATAATGGCGGGTCAACGCGCAGAACGCCTCGCAGTCGCCCGCCTGCGCGCACGCGATCAGTTCGCTCTCGCTGTTTAAAAATTCCGTCGCCATCTGTGCTTCAACACAATAGACCCCAACCGGCCTGTTTGCGTTGGCACGGGCATGGAAAATATTTTCCGCCGGGCGCAGCAGCCTTGCGCTTATGTCAGCCAAATGCGGCCCGCGCCGTCCGGCCTGACAGCTTATGCTTGAAACGTGCGCCGTCTTGCGTCTATGCTGACGCGCACACGCGCTCTACATATTTCATTTGCACTGTAAGGACGGCATGGCCTCTAATCACAACGTTCTGGCGGTCATACTCGGCGGCGGCGCAGGCTCGCGCCTATTTCCGTTGACGCATCATCGCTCGAAGCCGGCCGTGCCCTTGGGCGGCAAGTACCGGCTTGTGGACATCCCGATCTCGAACTGCATCAACTCGGACATCATCCAGATTTTCGTGTTGACGCAGTACAACTCGGCCAGCTTGAACCGGCACGTCTCGCGCTCGTACCGCTTCTCGCGCTTCTCCGAGGGCTTCGTCGAGATTCTCGCCGCCGAGCAGACGCCGGACAGACCCGACTGGTTTCAAGGCACAGCCGACGCCGTGCGGCAGGTCTTGCCGCACATCTACGATTGGAAGATCGACACGCTCTTGATCCTCTCCGGCGATCACCTCTACCGCATGGACTATCGCAAGTTCATCGCGCGCCACTACGAGACGGACGCCGACGTGACCGTCTCGGTCGTGCCGTTCGTGCGCGAGGCGGCGGAAGAGTTCGGGCTGTTGAAAGCGGACGCGAACGGGCGCATCACGGAGTTTCGCGAGAAGCCGAAGGGCGCGGCCCTCGAAGAGATGCGCGTGGACACGACCGCCTTCGGCTTGAGCGCCGAAGAGGCGACGCGCCGCCCGTTTCTCGCCTCGATGGGCATCTACGTCTTCAACTATAAGAAAGTGGAAGAGCTACTCGCGCAGGATCGCACGTGGGTTGATTTCGGGCGGCAGGTTATCCCGGCGGCGATTGAGAGTTACAACGTGCAGGCGTACCTGTTCGACGATTATTGGGAGGACATCGGGACGATCAAAGCCTTCCACGCGGCCAACATCGACATGACTTCGATCCTGCCGAAGTTCAACCTGTTCGACACCGAAGCGCCGATCTACACACGTGCGCGCTATTTGCCGCCCTCGAAAGTCCACCACTGCGAGATCATCGACTCGATCATCGGCGACGGTTGCATCCTCAACCGGACGAAACTGCAACGCTCGGTCATCGGTCTGCGCGGGCGCGTCGAACCGGCCTCATATCTCGACGAAGTCGTCTTCATGGGCGCGGACGAGTATCAATCAATCGAAGAGTTACGCACCGACCGCGCCGCCGGCATCATGCCCATCGGCATCGGCGAGGGCACGGTCATCCGCCGCGCCATCATAGACAAGAACGCGCGCATCGGCGTGGGCTGCCGGCTCTTGAACGAGGGCGGCATCCTCGAAGCCGACAACCCCGATGCCGGCTACTACATCCGCGACGGCATCATCATCGTGCCCAAGAACGGGACGGTGAAAGATGGGACGGTGGTGTGAAGGTGGTGAAGCGTAAGTTAGGGCAACGACATCTGCGCGCTTACCCGACTGCTTATGACTGAGCCGATGCGCCGCCGCCCGCACGTAGCATTCAGTCGACTTGCCAGCGCCCAACGATGAAGGAGACGCGAGCGAGGCGGCGGTTTAAGTGAACTGTCAGGTTTCGCTTCTCGCGAATTACGGTTTCTTCCTCCTTTGTCACGACGACGGTCTGACGTTAGGCAGCACCTCAACCTTTAGTTGTCGCTTCACCTCAACCTTATTCGGGAGCGTGAACACAGGCGTCAAGGCGGCCGCTCCGCTTTCCCAATCTATCAGGTGGTAGACGAACATTATCTCGGCCACCCGCTCCTTTACCTCGCTATCGGGGGAGAAGCGCCAACGGATGGCGGCATCTTCAGAAGGCTTACTGAATGCCGGATGTCCGTCGAGGGCTTTAGCAGTCGTCACTACCCCCGCCTCATTTATCTTCACCCCGACTTTAACTGTATAGCTCATGTCCCGCTGTATCATCGCCATAATCGGGCTATAGACCGGGGCCACCGCTGAGCCTACCTCCGCCCCCACAGGGCTTGTGCTTTGGGCGTAGCTGGCGGAGGAGGATGAAAGAGCCGCTATGAGCAAGAGGCATATAATGATTAATGGTTTCCGCATATAACTCTGAACCATGAGCTTTCATCAAGAAGAAATCTAACGCATATTAAACCGCCAGCAGTATTGCCCGTAATGAACATACTGCTGGCGGTCTATAATTCATCTGTTGCCATTATTAGCGCACCTGCCGGCTTCTCTAGCGCGTGCTGAAGGGGCGGCCGCCTTGCAGCACGGGCTGTGAGCGTTGTGCCGTGTTGTCGCCTTGCTTCGCGCCCGCCGGGTTGTAGATGTAACTGTCGCGCGCTTGGACGACGAGGTTGGGGCGCAGGACGCGCACTTTGATGCGGCGGCGCTCGCCGACGTGCGGCGGCGTCTTGGGGTAGTAGCCGAGACTGTATTGCTTGCGCAACTCTTCGGCGATGAGCGCGAACGACTGTGTGAGGTTGCGCGTCGTGTCGGCGCGATAGAGCCGGCCGCCGGTGACGCGCGCCATGTCGTGCAGATAGCGGTCTGCGCGCTCGTACTCTTCGCGCGTGCAACCGTTACACGCGCCGCCGCCATTCCCACCGCCACCGATCACGATGGGCGGCGGCCACGAGCCGCCACTGCGCCGCCCGCCGCCATTCCGGCTGCTGCGGCCACCGCCGCCACCGCCGAGGATCGCGCCAAGGATACTGATTACAGTGCCCGCGCCGCCGGAACTACCACCGCCACCGCCCGGCCAACTTCCACCTTGCCCGCCGCCGTTCTGCGTACCAGAGTTCGTGTCGTCATAGGTGTCGTATTCAATCGGATAGACGAGCGCGTCTAGCTCTTCGGCATCGCGCACGTTCGCTTCGTAGCTGGCGCGCTTGCTCGAAGTGTCCACGCCGTCGGTGAAGAGGACGATGGCCTTGCGCCCCGTGATGCGATTGAAGCGTTGGTGAATGACGAAATCAACGGCGTCGTAGAGACTCGTGTTGCCGCCGTTGTGCGTGCGCCGGATGGCGTCGCGCAAGAGCCGGCGGTCACTCGTCGGCTCGGCCAGCACGCGCACTTGCTCGTCGAAGGCGACGACCAGCACGCGGTCGTCCGCGCGCAGTTGCGCGACGAAGGCGATGGCGGCGTCCTGCATCTCTTCAATGCGGAAGCGCGTCGAGGTGCTGTTATCGAGTACGAGCGCGACGGTGAAGGGCTTTTCGACCGTGGCGAAGTAGGCCACCTGTTGCTCCACGCCTTCCTCGTAGATGCGAAACTCGTCCTGCCTGATGTCGGGCGAGTATTTGCCGTCACGATCCATCACGCTGACGGGCAGCGTCACGAGCGTCGTGTTCACGCGCACGACTTCGTTCTCGTCCACCTCTTGTGGTGCGTTAGTAGTCTGCGGGCGCGTCGCCGTGCGCCCATTCGAGGTCTGTGCGCCGCCGAGGACAGGCGGACGATTCGTGCTGGATGTGGTCGGACTGACGGGCGCGTTCGGCGGCCGGGCGGTCGCGTTGTCAGTCTGGCCGACGCGGCGCGGGCGCGCCTGCGCACGCAAACCGGGCACGGTCGGCGTGAGCAGGGAGAGGAGCAACGATAAGACGACGAATTTTCTCATAGCGGACTCCTCGCGGACGTGACGGGCAAGATAAAACGAAGGTCGTTCACTTTGATGCACCCGGCAAACAAAAGATGCCAGAAAAGAAGGGATATGGGATGTGGGATGGGGATAAGGGATGAAGGATGAAAGAAAAATTATTCAACTTATACGCTCCTTCTTTCATCCTTCACCCTTCATCCTTGTCGTTCAATGGCGTTCCAGATGAACGGGAACGTGCCCCATGTCTGGCCGCGATGCTGGGGGCGAAAACCGAAGAGGACGACGCGCCCTTGCCCCAGCGCAACTTCGGCGAGCGCGATCTTGCCCGCGACGTATTTCTCGCCGAGCAGCCAGCCCGAACGCAGCACCTCCTTGTCCGCATAGCGCGCAACGACACGCACGCGCTCTCCGCCATCGCCCGTCGTCTCAAAGGCCGAACTGTTGATGAAGTAAGCATCCACGTCGCGCCCGAAGCCGCGCGCGAGCGGATGCGCGGTGTCCAATGTCAGCCGCAGGATCGAGCCGGGGCAGTAGAACTCGGACGACTTGACGCCTTCGAGCACGTTGCGCAGCGGCAGTTTGAAACGCTTGATGGCCAACTCCGCCGCCGCATCGAAACAGACGAGCGTGCCGCCCGCCTCGACAAAGCGGCGTAGATTGTCTACGCCCGCGTCGGTGATGCCGCCCGTGAATTCTTCCGGATAGCGCTCCTTCGCGTTGCCCTCCACGAGCTCGCGCAGACGCATCGAGGGCAGCACGATCACGTCGTACTTAGCGCGCAAGTCGCCTGCGCGCACATCCTTGTCGAGCAAAGATTGATACGGCACGTGGAACGTGTCGAACACGTAGCGCGTCCAGCCCTCGTCCATCGAGCCAGTCCAACTTTTGTAGAGCGCGAGCCGCACGGCGCGCTTGAGTGGATTGGCAATCGGCGAGTCCTTACCCTGCCGCAAAGGCAAGCCCAGATCGCGCCGCACTTCCGCTTCATCACGTATGAGCGTCAAACGCCGCGCGGCGGCAGGTTCATCAATGCGTATCCATTTCGCTGTCAGCCCCATCTGCATCGGCAGCGTCCAGCCGGCCACGTCGTAAGGCCGCTCGGCCTCGCCGCTCGTCGTGAGCCGCGTGGGATAAGTCTGCCGCTCGAACAACGCGCGCACATTGGCCGCATAAGGCTGCGACAGGAAAACTAAATAACTGCCGGCCGGCGCTTCCCGCGCATCGGGCAGACGGCCGGCGGGCGCGTTCAAATTAAAATCGCGCACGTGCAACTCTTTGTCCATGCGCGCGACCTCGACGCCCTGCGCCACGAGCGCACCGACGAGTTTCGCCATGCTCTCGTCCTTGCCCTGTCCCGCTTCCAGCAAGTATGCGAGCGAACCGGCCTCCGAGTTGAGCGCGGTGCGCCCCAGGCCATAAAAATTGCGCAGGTAGCGTTCACGATAGTTCGCGGCCATCGAGAGGACGGCGTTGGTGGCGATCAACTCCAACTTCATGATGTCGCGCGGCCGCCATTTGCCGCCGAGCCAAGGCTCGGGAAAATTTGTCGTCGGATATTTCGGTAGCGCCGAGTCCATGCCGCGCGTCGAACTGCGCTCCAGTTGTTCTTTCGTGACCGGCACGGGCGTCATCAGTTTCGCGCTCGCGGCTTCGGTCAGGATGCCGACGGAATTATGGTAGTAGGGCGCGGTGCGAAAGCCGCCGTGCCACCAAGTGTCGTAGAGCGCGTTGGTTATGACGCCCTGCATGCCGGCCGCTTGCTCGTCGGCCGCGATTTTGTGGCCGATGAGACCGACTTCGCGCAGTAAGAGCGGCGCGATGTTCGGGTTCGGCGGATCGAAGAAGGGCGGGACGAAGAAGCGCGAACCAGTCGCGCCTTGTTGATGCACGTCGTAGACGATCTGCGGATACCATTTCTGCCAGAGCAGGCGCGTCACGTGTTGCGTCTCGACGAGGTTGAGCATGAACCAGTCGCGGTTGTCGTCGTGCCCGGCGTAGTGGTGATATAGCTCCGGCGGTTCTGTGCCTTCATAAGGTGTACCGAGCGTTTTGCGATACCAGTCGGCGACGATGTCTATACCGTCCGGGTTGGGCGAGGGGATGAGCAGCAGTATTACGTTCTGCAAGATCGCGCGCGTCTCCGCGTCCTGCGCCGCCGCCAGATCGTAGGCGAGTTGCATGGACATCTGCGACGCAACGATCTCGGTCGAGTGGATCGAGCAGGAGATGGCGACGACCGCGCGCCCTGCGCTGATCAGCCGCTCGCGCTCCGCTTCGTCGCGTACGAGGCGCGGATCGGCGAGGCGACGCTGAATGTCTTGGTAACGGGCGAGATTGCGTATATTCTCTGGCGCGCTGATGTAGGCGACGACGAGCGGGCGGCCCATGGTTGACTGCCCGATGGTCTCGACGCGCACGCGGTCGCTGGCCTCGTCGAGTTGCGTGAAGTAGTGCGTGATCTGCTTCCAATCGGCGATGGTTTTATCATCGCCCGGCGTGAAGCCGAGGACGGCCTGCGGCGACGACAGCACAGGCGCACGCGGCGTGTTGTTGCGCCGTTGCTGTGCATGTGCGGCTGCTGACGAGAGCAGCGTGAGTTGCAGGCTGAGCGCAACGATGAAGAGGGGCGCGAGTCGAAACGGATGACGAGACATACTGAATCTCTTGCACCGGATGTGATTGATGATAAGCGGAGCGAGGCAGAGTCTAGCATAGTTGCGCCGCGCCGGTCGCTCGCAGGGCGTTTGCGCTACTGCTGGTCGCTGTTCGTGGCCGCCATGCTGTTGCTCATCTTGGCACCGCCGGTGATCTCCGTCGCGTGGCTCGCGGGGCAGCGCGCGTGGCTTTACCCGTGGGCGCAGTGGGGGGCGCGCACGTGGCTGCGGCTGAGCGGCATGGAGGTAGAGGTGCGGGGCCTAGAGCAACTCGACCCGGCGCAGACTTACATCTTCGCCGCCAACCATCGCTCGTATCTCGACACCGCGATGATCTTCGGCCATTTGGGCCGGCGCATCGGGCTGTTGGCGAAGAAGGAACTATTGAAAGTGCCGATCTTCGGCTACGGCATGGGCTACGTCAACATCATGGCGATTGATCGCTCGAACCGCACCCGCGCGCTTCAGACCGTGCGCGCGGCGACCGACCGCATCCGCTCCGGCATTTCGTTCGGCGTCTTCGTCGAAGGCACGCGCGCCTTGCCGGGGCAGTTGCTGCCGTTCAAGAAGGGCGCGTTCTACATGGCGCGCGACGCGGGCGTGCCGGTCGTGCCGGTGGCGATGAAACACACGGACAAGTTGATGGGCAAGGGCACAGGTGTGGCGCGACCGGGCCGCATCGAGATGGTGCTGCTGCCGCCGATCTCGACCGCCGGTTGCACGACTGACGAAGAGATCAAACGCCTCGCGGAAGAGACCCGCGCGCGGGTCGCGGTCGAACTGGCGAAGTAGGCGAGCAAAAAAGGAGCGCGGGCGCGCAGTTGATCTTGAATGCTGCGCGCCCGCTTTATATTCTCTGTGCCGTATGCTTATTGCGGCGGCTTCTTCTTCGTCGGCGGCGGCGTGGGTGTCGGCTTCGGCTCGCTTTGATCGCTCACGTTGTCGTCCTCAATGATTCTCACCTTGGCCTTATAACGCTCGTAGTTAGAGAAGTTGATACGCAGGCGCATGTGTACGATCTGCCCGGAGGAGAAGGTCAGTTGATCGTCGGCGTAGGTGTAGGTCGGGAACCAGTACTTGCCGTCGATCTGCTCGCGGTAAGTTTCAAATAGCGGGTAGCGTTGCACGCCTTCGGGCACGCCCTTGCCGCGCACTTTCACGATCTGCAAGTCCTGATCGTCCACCCAGATGCGTCCTTGAAAGAAACGCTCTTTCGACTTCTTCGGATCGGGCAGCACTTTCGGCGCAACGTCGAAGACGTAGAGATCAAGCTCGTCGATCTTCTCTTTGCCCGCGTAAGTGAAATTGTACTGCGGCAGTCTGCTCGCTTCGAGCGCGAAGGTCTGCACACCGCCCAAGTCTTCGAGATCTTCGGTCGTGACGGTGATCTCTTGAATCGTCGGCAAAGGGAAGGCGATGATGCGCTCGAACCGCTG
>JBBRYU010000047.1:0-19686 GCA_038237345.1 Pyrinomonadales bacterium | reverse complement strand
TTGACATCGGGCAGCGAGACGCTCAGCGTCAGCACGTTGTGCGCATCGAAGCCGGGACTGACCTGCTGCAAGCGGCGCAGACTCTGCACGAGCAGCCCCGCCCCGACCAACAATACCAACGCGATAGCCATCTCGGCCACGACCAGCGCGCTGCGGACGCGATTGCGCCGCGCACCTTCGACCGAACTGCGCCCGCCTTCTTTGAGTGATTCAGTCAGATCAAACTTCGAGGCGTGCAGCGCGGGCACGAGACCGAACAGCCCGCCGGTCACGAGCGCCACAAGGGCCGTGAAGCCGAGCACGCGCACGTCCAGACCGATCTGCGCCGCGCGTGGAATCTTGTCGCCACTGATGGCGACCAGCAGATCAGTGCCCCAGAGCGCGACCAGCAGACCCAATGCGCCGCCGGTCAGCGACAGCAGTAGGCTTTCGGTCAGCAATTGGCGCATGACGCGCAAGCGGCTCGCGCCGAGTGCCGCGCGAATCGCGATCTCTTTGTGGCGCGTCGTCGCGCGGGCGAGCAACAGGTTGGCGATGTTCGCGCAGGCGATGAGCAACACACACCCGACCGCGCCGAGCAAGATCAGCAGCGCCGGCCGCAAATCGCCCACCAAACTGTCCAACATGGAGACGACATTCGCGCTCCGGCGCGTGTTCGAATCGGGATATTGCTGTGCGAGGCGGGCGGCGATTGTCTCCATCTCGGTCTGCGCCTGCGCCTGCGTGACACCCGGCTTGAGCCGTGCGAGCACATTCATATAGTGCAAGCCGCGCACACCCGTGAGCGGCTCTTTGCCCGCCGCATCCACGGCCACAGTCGTCCACAATTCGATGGGCCTGTTCTCAACCGGGAACTGAAAGCCCGCCGGCATCACGCCGACGACCGTGTAGCTCTTGCCGTCCAGCGTGATGGCCCGGCTGACGATGTTCGGGTCGGAGTTAAACTGTTTCTGCCAGAGCGCATGACTCAACATCACGACGCGCCCGCTCTCTGACGGCTTGTCCTCTTCGGGCAGGAACGCGCGCCCGAGGCTGGGCGTTGCGCCGAGCAACGGGAACAGATCGGCGTTGACGATCGCGCCGACCAGCCGGGCCGGGTCGCCGCCGCCCGTCAGGATGAAGTCGCTGTCATGATAGGTGGACATGCGCTCGAAGACGTGATTCTGTTCGCGCCAGTCCACGAAGTCCGGATAAGATACGGCCGCCCGCGTCACGCCACGACTGGGATTGCTCTCAGCCACGGACATCAACCGCTCTGCTTCGGGGAACGGCAACGGGCGCAGTAGCACAGCATTGACGACCGAGAAGATGGCCGTATTCGCGCCAATGCCGAGCGCCAGCGCCACGATGGCGATCAAAGTGAAACTCGGCCGCTTCAGCAGCATCCGCACGCCATAGCGTATGTCTTGCAATAAAGTTTCCATCACGTTACCTCTGAAAAGCAGTGCCGGGTGACAAGTGACGAGTTAAAGACAAGTTCCTGCTCGTCACTCGTCACTTGTCACTTATCACCGCCTATTCGTACCTGAGCGCGATCATCGGATCGACTTTCGTCGCGCGCCGCGCAGGCAGATAGCTGGCCAGAAAGGCCACGCTCGCCAACAATAACGACACACCGATGAAAGTCGCGGGATCGGTCGGACTCACGCCGTACAGCAGACTCGCGAGCAAGCGTGTTAAGGCGTACGCGCCGCCCAGACCAAGCCCCAGTCCGAGCAGCACCAGTCCCATGCTCTGCCCGATGATCAGTTTGAACACATCGCGCGGTCGTGCGCCCAAAGCCATACGCACGCCGATCTCGTGCGTGCGTTGCGTCACTGAGTAAGCCATCACGCCATAGATGCCCATTGCCGCAAGCAGCAGCGCGACGCCCGCGAAGAGGGCGAACACCAGCACAGTCACACGCCGTTGCGCAACCGACTCCGCGACGATCTGCTCCATCGTCCGCACCTGCGTCAAAGGCTGTTCCTTGTCCACGGCAAACAACTGTTGGCGCAGCGCCGCGACCAGACTCGCCGGCGTCACCTGACTCCGCACCACGACGGTCATCGCCGTATCGGGTCGTTGCAGATAAGGGACGTAGATCGTCGGGACGTTAGGCGTGTCCAAGCCGTACTGCTTCACGTCGCCGACGATGCCGACGATCTCCTGCAAGCCCTTCGTGTCCCAGTTAAAATCCACGCGCTTGCCGATGGGGTCTTCGTTCGGGAAGTAGCGGCGGGCCAGACTCTCGTTGATGATCGCCACCTGTGTTGCGCCCGCGTTGTCCTGCTCGGTGAAAGCGCGCCCGCGACTCAAGGGCGTGTGCAGCACGCTGAAGTACTCGGTGCTGACGATGCATTTCTCGGCGGCGGGCAACTCATCGGGAAGCGTCGGCCGCCCCTCGATCTTTATTCCGCCATTCACACTGCCGCTCGACAGCGGCAAGGTATTGACGACGGCCGCGCCTTCGACGCCCGGCACGGCCTTGATGCGTTCAAGAAATTGTTGGAAGAAGCGCGCCTGCTGTTGCGGCTCACCGTACTTGGCGGGGGCAAGCGAAAGATTCGCCGTCAGCAGTTGCGCGGCGTCGAAGCCCTTATCCACCGTGAGCACGCGCACGAAACTGCGCAGCGAGAGGCCCGCGCCGACGAGCAGCACGAGCGAAAGCGCCACCTCGGTCACGACCAGCAGCCCGCGCAAGCGTTGCTGCCCTGCGCCCATGCCGCTACGCCCGCCGCCCTCTTTTAGGGTCTCGTGCAGATCGACCGTCGAAGCGCGCCAGGCCGGCGCGACGCCGAAGAGCAGACCTGTCCCGAGCGATACGCCGAGCGTGAAGAGCAACACGCGGCCGTCGAGACCGACCTCTTCGACGCGCGGGAGCATGGTGCGCGCGGCGGCCACAAACACGTCCACGCCCCACAAAGACAGCAGCAGCCCCACCGCGCCACCCAGCAAAGCGAGCAACAAGCTCTCCGTCAGCAACTGCCGGAGCAAGCGTAGGCGGCTCGCGCCCACGGCCAGCCGAATCGCGATCTCTTTCTGCCGCGTGGTCGCACGGGTCAATAATAAATTGGCCACGTTTGCGCAGGCGATCAGCAGCACGAAGCCGACCGCGCCGAGCAACACGAAGAGGGCCGTCCGCATGTCGCCCGACACGACCGAGCGATCAAGCGCCAGCAACTTTGCGCCGTGATTGATTGCGCGCTCTTGCTGCAGACGCGCGGCCACAGTGTCCATCTCCGCGCCGGCCTGCACCAGACTCACGCCCGGGCGCAAACGTCCGAGCACCGTCAGGAAGTGCAACCCGCGCGGCGCGTTGGTCGCGTCCAGCCGCAGAGGTATCCACACGTCCTGCGCCTCGCCGCCTTGAATGTCTTGCGGGCGCACGCCGCGAAACGTGTCCGGCAAGACGCCGATGACCGTGAAAGTTTGCGCGTTGAGCGTCAGCATCTGACCGAGCACTTTCGGGTCGCCGCCGAAGCGCCGCTGCCATAGCCCGTAGCTGATGAGCGCCACGCGCTCGCTGCCTTTAACTTCTTCTTCGGGGCGGAAGCCGCGCCCCAGCACCGGATTGACGGCGAGGGCCGGCAACAAGTTGGCCGAGACACGCGCGCCCGCCAGTTGTTGTGGCTCGCCTTGCCCGGTCAGCGTGTAGGTCGTATCGAAGTACGCTGTGAGTTGCTCGAAGCTTTGCGCCTGCTCGCGCCAGTCGAGATACTCCGCGTAATCGGCCGGTGTCTCGTCCGCCAACGGCGGTTGCGTGTCCTTAACGAGCACCAACTGCTCAGGGTGCGGATATTTCAAGGGGCGCAACAGCACAGCGTTGACCACCGAGAAGATGGCCGTGTTCGCGCCGATGCCCAGACCCAGTGCCAAGATCGCCACGAGCGCGAAGCCCGGACTCTTCCACAGCATGCGCACGCCATAACGCAGGTCCTGCCAAAATTGCGGCATAAGCCCTCCCGGTTAGGTGCAGCTCATTCGTAACGTAGTGCGATCATCGGATCGACCTTAGTCGCCCGGCGCGCGGGGACGTAACTGGCAACGAAGGCGACGAGCGCGAGCAGCGCGGCCAGCCCTACGAAGACAGTCGGGTCCGTTGCGCTCACGTCGTAGAGCAGGCTGGCCAGCAGGCGCGTCAGCGCGAAGGCTGCGCCCAAGCCCAGTGCCACCCCGCTCAGCGTGAGCAACAGCCCCTGTCCGATGACCAGCCGGAAGATGTCGCGGGGCCGCGCGCCTAAGGCCATGCGGATGCCGATCTCATGTGTGCGCTGGGTGACCGTGTAAGCCATCACGCCGTAGATGCCGACCGTCGCCAGCACCAACGCGACGACGGCGAACACGTCGAGCAACAACGTGCCGAAGCGCGTGCGCGAGGTCGATTCGCCGACCCAACTCTCCATCGTGCGCACATCGGCGACGGGCTGATCTTTATCGAGCGCCTGAATTTCGCGTTGCGCGGCGGGCGCGAAGCTGAGCGGGTCGCCCGTCGTGCGCAGCACGATGTTCATCGCAGCGTTGGTGAGTTGCGTATGCGGCCAATAGACCATCGCGCGCGGCTCAGTTTCGAGCGTGGCATACTTCGCATCGCCCACTACGCCAATGATCTCGGTCGGCTCGTTCGTCTGCTTCATATCAATGACGAGACGTTGGCCCGTGGGGTCTGCGCCCGGAAAGTATTTGCGCGCCAGCGCCTCGTTGATCACGACGACGTGGCGATCCTCCATCGCCTCTTGCGGCGTGAACGTGCGCCCGCGGACGATGGGGATATTCATCGTGCTGAAGTAATGCTCGTCGCTCGTGCGCACGTCGGTAACTTGCTCGTTGCCAGCCGGCGGCGCGGGCTGGCCGACAATGGCGAAACCGGTCGCAGACCCGATGCCGGCAAACGGGAGCGCGTCAACGGCGGCGGCGGCGCGCACGCCGGGCAGCGCCTGCATTCGGGCAACAGCCTGCCGGAAGAAGGCGACCTTCTTGGCATCGTCCGGATACTTCGCACGCGGCAACAGCACGCGCATCGTCAGCAGGTTCTGCGGATCGAAGCCCGGATTAACGGCTTGCAGGCGCAGGAAGCTTTTCATCATCAACCCCGCGCCGACCAACAACACCAACGCGAGCGCGACCTCGGCCACGACGAACGCGCCGCGCACGCGCCGACTGCGCGGGCTGCCCGTGTTGCTGCGGCCCGTCTCTTTCAACGCCTCTTGCGGATCGGAACGCGCCGCTTCGAGCGCGGGCAGCAAGCCGAAGACAACGCCCGTGAGTAGGGCCACGGCAAACGTGAAACCGAGCACCGGCAGGCTCAAGCCCACCTCTGTCTTGCTGATCAAGTTGGCCGGGCTGAGCGCAACCAGCACGTCCACACCCCACAACGCCAGCAGCAAGCCCACCACGCCACCCGCCAATGCAAGCAGCACACTCTCAGTCAACAACTGCCGGATGACGCGCCAGCGGCCCGCCCCCAAGGCCGTGCGGATCGCCATCTCTTTGTGCCGCGCGGCGGCCCGCGCCAGCAGCAGGTTGGCTACGTTGGCGCACGCGATGAGCAGCACGAACGCGACCGCACCGAGCAGAACGAGCAGCGGCTTTCTCAGTTCGCCGGCCAGTTGTGTGCGCACCGGCACCAAGCGGATTTCCCAGTTCTTGTTGAAGTCGGTGTACTGCTGCTCAAGCCGGCCGGCGATGGTGTCCATCTCGGCTTGCGCCTGTGTGGCCGACACGCCGGGTTTGAGGCGGGCGACAGCGGACAGGAAACGGCCGCTTCTTGTTCTGTCCGTCCACTTGTGGGGTGTCCACAACTCCGCGGGCTTGCCGACCTGCGAGTTCTCTTTGATGAACCATTTGAAATCGGGCGGCATTACGCCGAGGACGGTCAGCGCGCGACCATTCAGCATCAGGGTCTTGCCGACGATGTCGGGTGCGCCGCCCAGTTGCCGCTGCCATAGATCGTGACTGAGGACGACGACAGCATCGTGGCCCGGTTCGGCGTCTGCGTCCGTGTACGTGCGGCCCAGCGCGGCGTCTGCGCCGAGCAGCGCGAACAGATTGCCGGTTGAGACTTGCGCCGGAATCTCGATAGGCGCACCCGCGCCCGTCAAGTTGAAGCGCACATCGACGAAGGCGGCCATGCCGTCGAACGATTGCGCCTGCTCTTGCCAGTCTAGAAAGTTCGCGGGCGCGACGACGTTATGCGCCCTATCGCTCGTGCGTTTATGTTCCCACAGCACCACGAGTCGGTGCGCGTGCTTGTAGGGCAACGCGCGCAGCAGTACCGCGTTCACGACGGAGAAGATGGCCGTGTTCGCGCCGATGCCGAGCGCCAGCGCGACGATGGCCACTAAGGTAAAGCCCGGACTCTTCCACAGCATGCGCACACCGAACCGTATGTCTTGCCATAAGTTGTTCATCGCATCACTCCCTAAGAACAGTGCCGAGTGCCGAGTCACAGACAATCGCTTGTCACTTGTCACTTGTCAGCACTTTATTCGTACCTCAACGCCACCAGCGGATCGACCTTCGTCGCGCGCCGTGCCGGAATGTAGCAGGCCAAGAACGCCACGGATGTGAGCAAGAGTGAAATACCGGCGAAGGTAAGCGGGTCTGTCGGTTGCACGCCGTAGAGCAAGCTGGCGAGCAAACGAGTCACTCCAAAGGCTGCGGCCAAACCAGCCGCCACCCCGATGAGAATCAGGCTCATCCCCTGCCCCAAGACCAAACGCAACACGTCGCCAGAGCGTGCGCCTAAGGCCATGCGGATGCCGATCTCATGTGTGCGTTGCGCGACCGTGTAGCTCATCACGCCGTAGATACCAACGGTCGCCAGGATCAGCGCGACCCCGGCGAAGAGACTGAGCAGCAGCATCGAGAAGCGTTGCGAGCCGATTGATTCGGCGATGGTCTGCTCCATCGTTTTAACATTGTAGACAGGCTGATTCGGATCAACCGCCTGCACCTGATGGCGGACGGACGCGGTTAAGCCCGCCGGGTCTGCGGCTGTGCGGACAACCAGATTCATGCGGCCCGAGAAAAGGGGTAAGAACTTCTCTGGAATCTGATTGAAGGCGAGATAGAGTTCGGCCTGCACGGGGCCCGGCGCGTCGAGGCCGTAGTTCTTCACATGCCCCACCACACCGATGATCTGCGCGTCCGGCACGCCCTGCTCCTTATTCCCCGCGATGTACTTGCCAATCGGCTCTTCATTCGGAAAATGCTGGCGGGCAAACTCCGAGTCGATGACGGCCACGAGCGGGCTGCGCGGCGTGTCTTGCTCGGAGAAAAAGCGGCCGCGCAATAATGGCAGGCCGATGGCTTGCAGGTAATCGGGGCTAGTGATGTATTGCACGGCCATCGGGCGCTTGCTCAATTCAGGGTTGTCGCGCCCGACGATGGCAAAGGATGTTTCCGACGCGCCGAGAAACGGCACGCCGGTTGAGAACGCGACCGACTGGACGCCGGGCAGCGCTTTGATCCGTTCGCTCACCTGCTGGAAGAAGTTCGTTACCTTATAGCCTTCATCCTGTCCCGCTTTAACTGAAAGTTGCATCGTGAGTAAGTTCGCCGGATTGAAACCCGTCTCTGTATCGCGCAGGTGGGCGAAGCTGCGGATCAACAGCCCCGCGCCGATCAAGAGGAGCAACGATAGCGCGATCTCAGCGACGACCAGCACGTTGCGTACGCGCCGTTGCCCGCTGCCGCTCATGCCGCTACGCCCGCCTTCTTTGAGCGCTTCGTTCAGATCAGGTTTGGAAACTTGCAAGGCCGGCACTAAGCCAAACAGCACACCTGTGAGCAGCGAGACAAGCAGTGTGAAGCCGAGCACCGTGCTATCTAACTTGATGTCTGCGGTGGTCGGGATGCTATCAATGCTGGCGCTGCGTAGCACATCCACGCCCCAGAGCGCCAGTAGTAGACCCGCACCGCCGCCGATGATGGCCAGCACGATGCTCTCCGTCAGTAGTTGCCGGATGATCCGCAGCCGCCCCGCACCGAGCGCGGTGCGAATCGCAATCTCTCTGGTGCGTGCCGACGCACGCGCGAGCAACAAATTAGCGACGTTGGCGCAGGCGATCAGCAGGACGAAACCCACCGCGCTCAGCAGCACCAAAAGCGCCGGACGAATGTCGCCAACGAAATATTCGCGCAACGGGACGAGCGTCACGCTATTACCGCCATTCGACTTCGGATACTGTTCGCCGAGCCGCGCCGCGATGCCCTTCATGTCCGCTTCCGCTTGCTCAAAGCTCACGCCCGGTTTCAATCGGGCGACGGCGTAGATGCCGGGATGATTGCCGCGCTCATTCATCATCTCGCTCGCGCCCTCCAACCCGATGGGCACGAACACATCCGTCGGTGTGCCGTAGCGATAACTCGCCGGCAACACGCCGACGACGGTGTAAGTCTGATTGTTCAGCGTGAGCGTCTTACCAACGAAATGTTCGTCCGAGCCAAAGCGGCGCTGCCACAGCCCATGGCTGACCAGGCAGACGCGATTTGCGCCGGGCCGATCTTCTTCCGCTAAAAAGCTGCGCCCCATGGCCGGCTTGACGCCCAACACGTCAAAGAACTCGGCCGATATGGCGCGCCCCTGCAACCGCTCCGCTTCATCCACGCCGGTCAAGTTATAACTATTGAACCGCGTGCCCGCGATGCTGGTAAAAACTTTGTTCTGCGCGCGCCAGTCGAGCAGATCAGGGTATGAGATTGACATCCCCGGCACTTGCGGACTCCAGCCGGACAGACGCACGAGTTGGTCAGGGGCTTGGTAAGGCAGCGGCTGGATGAGCACACTGTTGACGACGGAGAAGATGGCCGTGTTCGCGCCGATACCGAGCGCGAGCGTGAGGACGGCGATCAGCGTGAAGCCGGGCTTCTTCATCAGCATACGCACGCCATAGCGTAAGTCTTGCAACAGAGTTCCCATCACGCCCCCTTAGCGATTGTGGATTGCGGATTGCGGATTGCGGATTTAAGAACTACTCGTCTTGCATCAATCCGCAATCGCCTCATTCGTATCTCAGCGCCACCATCGGATCGACCTTCGTGGCGCGGCGCGCCGGGATATAGCTGGCCACGAACGCGACGCCGACGAGCAAGAGCGCCATGCCGGTGAAGACGAGCGGGTCGAATGCGCCGACGCCGTAGAGCAAGCTGGCGAGCAGGCGCGTGGCCGCGGCCGCGATGAGCAGCCCGACGCCGACGCCAACCAGCGCGAGCAGCAATCCTTGCCTGAGCACAAGCCGCAGCACATCACTTGCTTGCGCGCCGAGCGCCATGCGCACGCCGATCTCTTGCGTGCGCTGCGTGACCGTGTAGTTCATCAGCCCGTAGATGCCGACCGCCGCGAGCAGCAGGGCGAGCGCCGCGAACAGACCCAACAGGATCACGTTGAACGTGCGCGGCGCGGCCTCGTGCCCGATAATCTGCCCCATCGTTTCGACATCCGTGAGCGGCAGGTCATTGTCCAGCGCATGCACTTCACGCGCGACGGCCGCCGCCATCCCTTGCGCATCGGGCGTGGTCAGACGAATGCTCAGCGTGGACAGACGCAGCCCCGCGGCCCCGAAAGGACTGTAGATGCGTATCCGACTGGGCGACTCTTGACCGAAGTCTTGCACGTTGCCAACGACGCCGATGATCTCGTCCGCCATGGGGCCGTGATACTTGATGTGTTTGCCCACGGCGTCGCCATCAGGCCAGAAGCGGCGCGCCAGACTCTCGTCCACCACGACGACCGGTGCGCCCGTGCGCGCTTCCTCCGGCGTGAAGGTACGCCCGCGCAGGAGCGGGATCCGCATCACGTCGAAGTAGCGTTCGCTCGTGATGCTCCAATCAACGTTAATCTCTTCGCCGGGATTGAGCGGCGCGTGGCCCTCGACGGCGATGTCGTTCTGCCAACTATCCAAGCCCGGCAGACTGTTGGACAAGCACGCGGCCTGCGCGCCGGGCAGTTGCGCGACGCGCTGCAACAACTCTTGCTGGAAACGACTGATCTGCTCCTTGTCGGCGTAACGGGGCTTCGGCAGCGAGAGCGACAGCGTTAAGACATTGTCCGGGTTGAAGCCGGGATTCGTTGTCAGCAGCCGCGCGAGGCTGCGCGTGAGTAGCCCCGCGCCGACCAGCAGCACCAGCGCAAGCGCGATCTCCGTCACGACCAACGCGGCGCGCAAGCGCCGCCCCGGCCCGCCGATGGCCGCGTGTGCGCTCTCCTTCAAAGCCTCTGCCAGATTCGTCTTGGCTGATGTCCACGCGGGCGCAAGTCCAAAGACGATGCCGGTCAATAGCGAGAGCGCGCACGTGAACCCTAGCACCAGCCGATCAATGCCGATGGTAGCGACCCGCGGGATGCCTGCCGGCTCAGCCGCGCGCAACAGATCGACGCCCCACAGCGCCAGCAACAACCCAAGCGCGCCGCCCAAGATCGAGAGCAACACACTCTCGATGAGAAGTTGACGCATCAAACGCCAGCGCGACGCGCCCAACGCCGCGCGAATGGCGAACTCGCGGCGGCGCGTCGTCGCCCGCGCCAATAAAAGATTGGCCACGTTCGCGCACGCGATCAGCAGCACGAAGCCGACCGCGCCGAACAGCAACAACAGCGAGCGGCGCGCCTCGCCGACCATGTTCTCGTAGAGCGACGTGATGCGGATGTTGTGCCCCGCGTTAGTCCAGGCATACTCCCGCACCAAGTCCGCTTTGATCGCGTCCATGTCTGCTTGCGCCTGCTGGATCGTGACGCCCGGTTTCAATCGGCCGAGCACATAACCGGCCACACGCACGTCACGTTTTAGCCAGCCGCCCTCGCCGGCCCACTGGCCGAGCAGCACCCAAACGGGCGGCGGCCCTTGATGTTGAAAGTCGCGCGGCATCACGCCGACGACCGTGAACGGCCGGTTGTCGAGCGTGATCGTTTTGCCGACGATGTTCTGATCGCCGCCGAACCGCCGCTGCCAAAAGCCATAGCTCAGCATCGTGACTGGCTGCGCGCCGTACTTATCTTCTTCCGGCAGGAAGGCGCGGCCCATGACGGGGCGGACGCGCATCACGTCGAAGTATGCCGCCGACACCATGCGCGCGTTGAGGCTCTCCGGCTCGCCGTCGCCGGTCAGCGTCAGCGTCCAGCCGCGCGTGGTGGACATCGCGGCGAAGCTATGGTTGCGCGCCCGCCAATCAACAAAGTTCGGATAAGAGACCCAGCGGTTCTGCACGTCGCCCGCGTCCTCCTGCATCCACACTAACTGCTCCGGCTCGTTGTAAGGCAACGGGCGCAGCAGCACCGCACGCACGACCGAGAAGATGGCCGTGTTCGCGCCGATGCCGAGCGCCAGCGTCAGCACCGCGACGAGCGCGAAGCCCGGACTCTTCCACAGCATTCTCATGCCGTAACGCAGGTCTTGCCACATAGTTGCCATCATTGTCACCTCAATTGATACTGCGCATGCCAGATAGCAAAGGCTGAATGAAAAACAGACCTGCCTTCTGCTCTATAGTCAGCGTTCATCATTCATATCTGAGTGCGATCATCGGATCGACCTTCGTCGCGCGCCGCGCCGGCACGTAGCAGGCGAGCGCGGCGACAGCGGCGAGCAGCAACACGACGCCCGCGAAGGTCAACGGATCGTTCGGACTGACGCCGTAGAGCAGACTCGTCAGCATGCGCGCGGCGGCGAGCGCGAGCGCGAGGCCGACACCCAAGCCGATGAACGCCAGCGTCATGCCCTGCCCGACGATCAAGCGCAACACGTCGCGCGGTTGCGCGCCGAGGGCCATGCGCACGCCGATCTCGCGCGTGCGCCCCGCAACGACGTAGGACATCACGCCGTAGATGCCGATGGCCGCGAGCAGGAGCGCGAGCACGCCGAAGCTGCCCAACGCAATCGCCGCCATGCGCGCCGGAAAGAGCGGCACGTTCATGTGCTGCGTGAGCGTCTTCACGTCGTAGAGCGGCAGGCTCGCATCGAGGCCCTGCACTTCGCGGCGCAACGCGGCGATGATCGTCTGCGGGTCGCCGCCCGCGCGGGCCACAAGCGTGCTGGACGTGTTGTAATCGCGTAGCAACGGGCGGTAGAAAGCAGGCTTTGGATTCTCGCCGAGACTTTCGTACTTGCCGTCGGCGGCCACGCCGATCACTTCCCAGTAAGGGCTCTCGGGGCCGTTGTAGTTGAACCGCTTGCCGAGGGCTTCTTGACCGGGGAAGAAGCGGCGCGCGAACGTCTCGTTGACGATAGCGACGCGCGATTCTGTCTCCTTGTCCTGTGGGGTGAAATCGCGCCCGCGCAGCGCGATCTCCATGGTGTGAAAATAATTCGGGCTGATGTAGTTCGGGATCGCCAGCGGCAGTTGACTGCTGCTCGCGGGCGCTTGGCCTGCGACGTAGATCGTCGTGTTGTTATAGTTCAGACTGAGGGGCAGGTTGTAAACCAACGCCGCACTGCGCACGCCGGGGACAGTTTGTGCGCGCGCTAGCACTTGTCGTTGGAAATCGCGCCCGCGCTGTTCCTCGTAGCCTTGCAAACCAACATCGAATGAGAGCGCGACCGCATTATCGGGATTGAAGCCGGGATGCATGCGCTGGGCCGACTGCAACCCGCGCACGATGAGACCGGCGCAGACGAGCAGCACGAGCGACAGTGCGACCTGCACAACCACGAGCGCGTTCCGCAGGCGCGAGCGGCGGAAGCCGGCCAGTGATGCTTCATCCTTCAACGCGGGTATGACATCGGGCTTCGACGATTGCAGCGCGGGCAGCAGCCCGAACACGACGCCGGTCATGAGCGAGAGACCGAGCGTGAAGCCGAGCACGCGCCAATCGATCCGCACATCGAAGATGAGCGCAATATCGGTCGGCAGCCTTGTCGCCGCGACGAGATCATTGATCCACGCCGCGAGCAGCAACCCGCCCGCGCCGCCCGCCAGCGACAGCACCACGCTCTCCGTCAATAGTTGTCGCACCAAACGCGCGCGGCTGGCGCCGAGTGCCAGCCGGATCGCGATCTCTTTGCGTCGCTCGGTCGCACGCGCGAGCAACAGGTTGGCCAGATTGACGCAGGCAAGCAGCAGCACCAGCCCGACGACCCCCATCAACACGCCGGCAAAGCCGATCACAGAGTTGCGTATGTCGGGGATGAACAGCCCCGGCGCGAGCAGACGCACGCCGCGCCCTTCGTTGTCCTGCGGATGCTCTTTCGCGAGTTGCAGCGTGATGGCTTGCAGCGCGGATTCGGCCTGCGCGACGCTGACGCCGGGCTTGAGCCGCCCGACGGCGAAGAGGTTGTCGTCGGTGCGCGCGTTGAGCCAACCACTACCCGGCTCGATCTGGTGCGCCATCATCATCGGCACGAACATCTCCGGCGCGTAGGCGACCTCCGTCCCGTGAAAACCTTTGGGCGCGACGCCGACTACTGTGAAGTTGTGCCCGTTGAGCGTGACGCTGCGCCCGACGATTGTTGGATCGGACGCGAAACGCTTCTGCCAGCAGTTGTAGCTCATCACCGCGACCGCGTGCGCGTCCGGTGTCTGATCCTCTTCGGGCAGAAAGGCGCGCCCGACGATGGGGCGGACGCCAAGCACGTCGAAGTAGTTGCCAGAGACGAGATAGCCCCAGACGCGCTCGCTGTTGCCGTCGTGGCTCAAGCTCATCGGCGCGAAGCGATAGGCGAGCAGACCGGTGAAGACATCGTTGCGGTCGCGATAGTCTTTGTAATTCAGATAAGATTGGATGGTGTACTCCGCGCCGTTGCGCAACGTGCCGTAGACTTCTGTGAGTTGCTCCGGCTGCGCGGCCGGCAACGGGCGCAACAACACCGTGTCCACCAGACTGAAGATCGCGGTGTTCGCGCCAATGCCCAGCGCCAACGAGAGAATCGCGATGCCCGTAAAACTCGGACTCTTCCGCAAACGCCGCACGCCGTAACGGAAGTCTTGCCATAGATTGCCCATCACATCACCCCCAAGAACAGTGCCGAGTGACAAGTGCCGAGTGCCGAGTTAGAGACAATCGCTTGTCCCTCGGCACTTGTCACTTCTCACTTCATTCGTATCTGAGCGCGACCATCGGATCGACTTTCGTCGCGCGCCGCGCCGGGATGTAGCACGCCAAGAGCGCGACCACGAGCAGGAGCAACGCGCCCCCGGCGAAGGTCAACGGATCAGTCGGCTTGACGCCGTAGAGCAGCGTCGCCATCACGCGCGTGAGCGCGAAGGCGCAGACCATGCCGAGCGCGAGCCCGACGAGCGTTAACTTAATGCCCTGCCCGACGACGAGGCGGAGCACGTCGCTGCCTTGCGCGCCCAGCGCGAGACGTATGCCGATCTCGTGTGTGCGCTGTGTAACAGCGTAAGACATGACGCCGTAGATGCCGGCGGCCGCGAGCAACAACGCGACACCTGCGAATAGGCCGAGCAGCAGCGAGTTGAAGCGCGGTTGTGCCGCCGCCTCGCTGACGAGTTGCTCCATCTCCTTGAACTCCGCGACGGGCTGCGCCTTGTCCACCTGACGCACGGCCTCACGCACCGACGGGATCAAGCTCTCCGGCTCGACCGCCGTGCGCACGACGTAGGACATGCCCGCAGACGGGTCTTGCAGGTAAGAGGTGTAAATTTCCGGCGTCGGCTCGGTGTTCAGCTCAAGACTGCGCACGTCCGCGACCACGCCCACGATCTCAAACCAGATCGGCTGCCCGTCGCGGCCCGTGCCGCCCAGATTGAGCCGCTTGCCGACCGGCTCTTCGTCGGGGAAGTCGCGGCGTGCGAGCGATTGGTTGACGACGACGGCGAGTGGGGCTGCATCGTTGTCGTGTGCGTCGAGCGCACGCCCCTGCAAGATGGGCACATTGACCGCGCGGAAGTAGTCCGGGCTGACGCTGCGGTAATTGACGCCGGGCCACTTGTCCGGCGTGAGTAGCGGGCGACCCTCGACCCGGAAGGCGGTCGTCGGCCCCTTCACGAGCGGCAGTGTGTTAATCACGCCGACCGAGTCCACGCCCGGCAACGTCTTGATGCGTTCGGCGACTTGCTTGTAGAAAGCTGAATACTGTGGGTCTTGCCGGAAGTTCGCGCCTGAAGGCGTTAGCCGAAACGTCAATATGCGCTCCGGGCGGAAGCCCAACTCGACCGCTTGCAAGCGGAGGAAACTGCGGAACAGCAACCCCGCGCCGATGAGTAGCACGAGCGAGAGCGCGACTTCGGAGACGATGAGCAACGAACGCACACGGTTGCGCCGCATGCCGCCCGCCGTGCCGCGTGCGCTCTCCTTGAGCGCTTCATTGATGTCGGGATTCGTGGACTGGAGCGCGGGCGCAAGGCCGAACACGATGCCCGTCGCGAATGAGACGAGCAGCGTGAAGCCGAGCACGCGCAGATCAACGCCGAGGCTCTGTGCGCGCGGGAAATCAACGGGCAGCAGCCCCTTCATCAGGTCAACGCCCCACCAGCCGAGCAGCAAGCCGAGCACGCCGCCGACGAGCGCCAGCAACACGCTCTCGACGAGCAATTGCCGGACGAGACGCAGGCGCGTCGCCCCGAGCGCCAGGCGGACGGCGATCTCCTTGTGCCGCGATGCGGCGCGCGCCAAGAGCAGGTTCGCCACATTCGCGCACGCGATCAAAAGTACGAGCGCCACTGCCCCCAACAGCAACAACAACGCCGCGCTGCTCTCGCCGACGAGGTGCGTCTGGAGCGAGACCACTCGGTCGAAGCGTTTGGTGTTCGTGTTGGGATACTGCTGCCGCAGGCGGGCCGTGATCGCCGTCATCTCATCGTGCGCCTGTGCGACCGACACGCCCGGCTTGAGCAACCCGACCGCGCTTAAGAAGCCAAAACCCCGCGCCCGCTCTATGTCCATCTGCGCGCTAATGGTAGGCACGCGTTGGAACGGCGGCACCCACGCCTCAGCCTTGTCGGGATACTGAAAGCCAGCGGGCGCGACGCCGACGACTGTGTAAATCTGCCCGTCGAGTGCGATTGTTTTGCCGACTACGCCTGGGTCGCCACCGAAATGTCTTTGCCAGAGTCCATAGCTGATGACGGCGACGGGATTGTGGCCCGCCTGTTCTTCTTCCGGCAGGAAGAAACGGCCGAGTTGCGGCTGGACGCCGAAGACCTGGAAGAACTCGGCCGAAGTCATGGCGAGGTCGATCCGCTCCGACTCGTCGCCGGCCGAGAGGTTGGCCGTGCGCGCCAAGATCGCGGCGAGGTGTTCAAACGAAGTGCTCTGCGCGCGCCAGTCGAGAAAATTCGCCGGGGTGACCTGCACGCGGCTGCCTTTTTCGTTGAGTTCCTGAATCGCCGCGATGCGTGCGGCGTGCGGATACGGCAACGGGCGCAAGAGCACCGCGTTGACGACCGAAAAGATCGCCGTGTTTGCCCCGATGCCGAGCGCGAGCGCGATGAGCGCGATGGCGGTGAAGCCGGGACTCTTCCATAGTATGCGTGCGCCGTAGCGCAGGTCTTGCCAGAGTGTTCCCATCTCATTCCCCTATTCGTATCTGAGCGCGCTCATCGGATCAACTTTCGTCGCGCGCCGCGCCGGGAGATAGCAAGCCAGCAGGGCGATAAGGACGAGCAGCAGCGAGACGCCGACGAACGTCAACGGATCGGTGGCGCTCACGCCGTAAAGCAAACTTGCGAAGAGGCGCGTACTAACGAAAGCACCGCCGAGACCTAAGCCAGTGCCGATGAAGACGAGCGTCATCCCTTCACGCAGCACCAGCCTCAGCACGTCGCCAGTGCGCGCGCCGAGGGCGAGCCGGATACCGATTTCGCGCCGGCGGCGATTTACCGAGTAAGACAGCACGCCGTACAAACCGATGGCCGCGAGCAGCAAGGCAATCAGGCCGAATAGCCCGACGAGCGTGGCCGCCATGCGCGCCGCCGCGATGGAATCGCTTAACCAACCGGCCATTGTGCGCATGTCCAGGAGCGACAGATGTGGATCGAGCCCCTTGATCTCACGGCGCACCACCGGCAGCAGACTGGCCGCGTCGCTAGTTGCGCGCAGGTGCAGATTCAGGAAGCGAAAGCTGGCTTGCTGTAGCAGCGGCAAGTCCAGATGCGGCTGCGCTGCTTCCGTCAGCTCGTGATATTTGCTGTCGCGTGCGACGCCGACGATTTCAAGCTGCGGGCTGGCGTCACCTAGTTTGAGCCACTTGCCGATGGGGTCTTGCGCGGGAAAGTAGAGCCGCGCCATTGCTTCGTTGATGATGCAGACGCCGGGCGCGTCCGCCCGATCCTGCGCGGTGAAGTCGCGCCCGCGCACGAGCGGAATGCCCATTAGCCTGTGATAATCGGGCCCGACCGTGTTGGCGTCTATGCCGATGTTCTCGCCGGGCTTCGTCTCATAGCCTTCGACGATCACGCTGTTCGTCATCACGCTCCCGCTCATCGGAATGACGCTGGCGGCGCTCACCTCTGCGACGCCCGGCAAAGCTTTCAGGCGCTCCGTGATCTGCCGGTAAAATGCCGGCCCGCTGCGCTCGTCAAATTTCTTCTCTGTTAAGTCGAGCGGCACGATGAGCACATTGGCGGGCTTGAAGCCGGGATCGATGGCGAACAGTTGGCGCAGGCTTTTGACGAACAGCCCAGCGCCGACGAGCACCACCAGCGACAGCGCGACTTGCGCGATCACCAGCAGATTGCGCGGGCTGAGCCGGCGCGGCCCCCGCCCGAGCATTGAGCCTTCATCTTTGAGCGCCAGCGTTAAGTCGGCTTGCGCGCTTTGCAGCGCCGGCACAAGTCCAAAGATGAGGCCCGAAAGCAACGCGACGAGCAGCGTGAAGCCAAACACGCGCATATCTAGCACTTGACGGAGCGTGTCGGGCGCGGTGGCGAGGCGCGGGTGAAAAGCCAGCAGCGCCTCGGTCAGCCAAGGAGCCAGCAGCAGGCCCGTCGCCCCGCCGATCAGGGCGAGCAGCACGCTCTCCGTAAGCAGTTGATTGATCAGACGTGCGCGACCCGCGCCCAGCGCCAGCCGCACGGCCATCTCTTTGCGCCGCACGGTCGAGCGCGCCAGCAATAAATTAGCGACGTTGGTGCAGGCGATGAGCAGGATCAATCCGACTACTGCCATCAAGAGCAGCAGCGGCCGGGAGAATTCCTGGCGCAGAATCGAGATGCCTTTGCCGCCCGACTCAAGGAGCATCCGGCGCTCGTTGAACGGCAGATGCCGCTCGCTTTCAGACAAGTAGGTGCCCCTGATCTGCGTGGCCAACACGTCCAACCCGGCGCGCGCCTGTTCGCTGGTGACGCCGGGCCGCAACCGGCCCATGATTTTGAGCCACGCGCCATTACGCTTGGTCAGCCCGGCAAAACCGGGCGTGAGTTGCGGGCGCAGCAGCAAAGGCACCCAGATGTCCGTCGGCCTTTCGAGCGTCATGCCCGTGAACTCGCCGGGCGCGATACCGATCACTGTGCAGCTCACACCGTTGAGCGTGACCGCCTTGCCGACCAGATCGGGATCGGCACTGAAGCGACGTTGCCACAAGCCGTAGCTGACGATTGCGACCGGTTGCGCGTCGGGCGCGCGCTCTTCTTCCGGCGTAGACGCGCGCCCGCGCACGGTCTGCACGCCGAGCACGTCGAAGTAGTTACCCGACACGTACTCGCCCGTCACCTTTGCCGCTTGCTCATCGCTGCCCAGATTCAGGCTCGTTTGATTAAAAGCAATCAACCCGGAACAGACCTGATTCTGATCGCGATAATCAGCGTAGTCAGGATAGGAGAAGATGTTGTTGATGAAATGCGGGCTGATGCTTTCAGATGACAGCAGCATCAATTGCTCTGGCGCTTTAACCGGCAGCGTGCGCAGCAGCAGTTTGTCCACGAGGCTAAAGATGGCTGTGTTCGCGCCGATGCCGAGCGCCAGCGATACCACTGCCACCGCCGTGAAGCCGGGGCTTTTACGCAGCATTCTCAGTCCGTAACGCGTGTTTTGCCAGAGCAGGCTCATCCCAGCACCTCAATTCAAAGTCTAACGTCCGGAGTCCTGCGTCAAAGCTGAGGACGCAAGACTCCAGACTGTTTATTCGTATCTGAGCGCGATCATCGGATCAACTTTTGTCGCTCTGCGCGCCGGCAGCCAGCACGCGAGCAAAGCGACGAGCGTCAGCAATAACGCGATCAAACTGAAAGTCAGCGGGTCGGTCGCTTTCACTTCAAACAGCAGACTCTTCAGCAAGCGCGTCAGCGCGAACGCACCCACGAGTCCGAGCGCCACGCCCGCAAGCGCCAGCTTCATGCCGTTACCGATGACGAGCCGCAACACGTCGCCTCTTTGCGCGCCCAAGGCCATGCGCACGCCGATCTCCGGCGTGTGCTGCACGACGAAGTAAGCCAGCACGCCATAGATACCGAGTGCCGCCAACAGCAGCGCGAGCGCGGCGAAGGCCGTCAACAGAATCATCCCTAAGCGCCGCTGCGCCGTCTCGCGCCCCAACACTTCATTGAGCGTGCGGATGTTGGCGAGCGGTTGGGCCGGATCGACTTCGTGTACGGCCTGCCGCACAGCGGCCACGAGCGCCGTCGGTTCGCCCGCC
Source organism: Pyrinomonadales bacterium (assembly GCA_038237345.1). Lineage (GTDB taxonomy): Bacteria > Acidobacteriota > Blastocatellia > Pyrinomonadales > Pyrinomonadaceae > QHXQ01. Next base: position 178 of record JBBRYU010000047.1, on the reverse strand, counting down.
GTGCGGATCACCAGATCGCGCGGGGCGTAGAAGGCGAACGGCTGCTTCTGCCAGTAGGGCACGTACATCTCCGCCTTGACCGGCGCGTCCGCGCCCATCTGCCGCACGTCCGCGGCCACCCCGACAATCGTCAGCCACGGGTTAGGATCAGCCAGATTGCCGATCTTGAACCGTTTAT
>JBBRYU010000046.1:0-20302 GCA_038237345.1 Pyrinomonadales bacterium | reverse complement strand
TTAGTGTGGCTCTGTTTCGAAGAACTGGCTTAGCAAACCAAGCAGACCGTCTATCAGTTGAAACATGGCTTGCTGTCGGATTACCTGAAGCAGCAACTCAGAAATCCGTCCATCGCTTTCAGCTAATCTGAGAAAGTCCTATCAGTATCTCTTTGACAGCGTCAGTATCTCTTTGACAGCGTTATGCGAGACGGCCTCGCAGTACTGCAACTCGACCGCTTTGTCCGCCAACAGGCGCAAACTCCAACGAGCATGTCCCTCGGGCGGAGCGGAACAAGCGAGGGCGGTAATCTTCGCGCGTTGCGTGCCGTCAATCCTGATGGGTCGCCCGGAGCGTGCCTTGTCGAACAGAGCGACTTCCAACCCGCCGGTCAGGTAACGCCGCTTGATGTTGAAGATGGTCTGGAGAGAAACCTGCAGCAGAGCGGCAATCTCGTCCGGGTGCTGACCGCGATGCAGCAGGTCGAGAATGCGGGCACGGGTCTGCGTTCTGGCCGGCGTCGTCCCGCGTTTGATGATGGTTGTCAAAGAACGAAGTTCGTTTTTGCATAGTTTGATGGGTTGTGCTGTTCGTGCCATGCTAAAAGGATACGGCAAGTGAGCATAGTTATCAAGCAACTTAAATTACGGAGTACTTAGTTGCATTCATTTTATGTTTGAAAGGTATCACTTTGGGCCGATGATGCATTTAATCGAGCAGTTCGTGGAAAGCTTGGGCTGAGAGCTGCAACAATAATCCGCGCGCGGTTTTGTTGCTACCGCCGAATCTTGCGATCTGCTCACCATCCATCGCGCGTGTTAAAAAACCTTCAGCGATCAGCGCGTGCAGGTGCATGCGGCAAGACTTTTCGTCCATATTGGCCTTCGCTGCAAGCTTCGGCGTACTGACGATGATCTCTCGCTCCGAACCTTCGCTCCAACGGAACAGGCGCAACAGGACTGATTGCCGCGCCGGCGGAAAACGCGGCAAAATAAGATCAATAAAGACCTCCAACGTAGGAAGCGATCTACCATCCTTCAAAAGCGCTGCGCGGGCAGAGCCCACCCCGGAATCTTTTACCGGGGTAATTTTTACCGGGGTAGATTCTACCGGGGTTAATTTTCGCTCTGGTGCAATGCTTGGCACTTCCCTCTCCCGGCTGGCTTCATTGAGTAATTCCGCCATGGGTGAAGTGGGGCGGCGAATCTGGAAACCTTCCGGGATCACATTGCGCGCAAACTTCGGCCCAACCCGCCGCGGCTCCTCTTTACTTTTCGTCTGCTTATTCATGATTGAATCTCAGCACACTAGGTTTACTTGGCGACACGAATCGAACGTTTATCATCTTTCTTGCGCGCCGGCAGATTTAGCCGCTCCAGCACTTCAAGCGCCACTTCGTCGAATTGTTGAATGGCCCGGGTGGAACCAGCCGACTGTTCCTGATAGGCGTAGATAGGCACGTGATAGGCTGGCGCTTCAGCTAGTTTAGTATTAATCGTAATGAAGGCTTCAAACACCTTTGAGCCAAGTGTCGGGTCTTGACGAACAGCCTCAACCGCGTTGCGCGACAGATTCGTGCGCGGATCGAAGAGCGTGATCAAGGCACCCAAAATATTCAGCTTGCGCCGAGCGATTAACTCATCTAAGCTCAATAGCAGATCGCCAACACCTTCGAGCGGCAAATACTGGGCGGCGATCGGCACAATGACGTGCTCCGCCGCTTTGAGCGCTGCCGTGAATAGCAAACCCAAATTAGGCGGGCAATCAATTATCATGAAGTCGTAGTGTTCGGCGATGTCGCGCAACGACTCCTCCAATCGATCAATCGCCTGCGCCGTGTCGCGATCAAATGCTGCCATCCCCAGATTCGAAGGCACGATGTCCAAGCGCGGAAACGCGGTCTGGTAAACCGCGCTGCGGATGTCTTCGAACGGCAAGCGCGACGCCCGTCCCGGTTGTCCGTGATTCCAGCGCGTACAGATCACGTCGGTGAGCGTGACCTCCGCTTTCTCGCGATCATAGACGAAAGTTGAGGCGTGGGCCTGTGGATCGCAGTCAACTAGCGCCACGTCATAACCTGCTTGTGCAAGCGCGGCGGCCAGATTGACCGCCGTGGTCGTTTTGCCTACCCCGCCTTTTTGATTAGCGATTGCGATGGTGATCGTCTTTCTCATACGCACCCTTCCGCCGCAGGGCCAAGAGGTCTTAAGCCGCCAGACGTTGTGCGGCTTGCTTTAGCGAAGCGACGTCAGCGAACTTAACAAGTTTCTTCCGTCGGTCTAGTGGATGATTATGCGTCTGGATCACCCCTTCGCGGATTAATCTCGTCATCGTCTTTGTGGAAACGCCAAGATATCCTGTCGCCTCCGTGGTCGTCATCCACTCTCTTGCGGGGAATACTTCGCTCATCATGAGTTATCACCTCCGGTGATGAATGTTTGCAGGAAAACAGTAAAGTCCCTTTTACATCCTGTCAACTATTTTTACATCGCTTCCCATTATTTCCCTATCTCCGATCAACACCAACCCCGGTAGATATTACCCCCGGTAATTTATACCCTGGTAAATTTTACCGCGGTAAATAATACCCCGGTAGATTCCACCACGGTGGATTTCACCACGGTAAAATTTGTTCCGGATTGTCAGATTTACTGGCTCGTGTTAGTAAAGTGCGGCAGGCTGAGATGGAGTGCTGGCTATAGGCTCTATGACAAACCTCAGCGTTCGTCCCATTGACGAACAAGCTGTTGGGCTGAATAGGGAAATACCATCGAGATAGGCGCAGGCTGAAATTGCCTGCAGGTGCGCGGGTTACAACAAAGAAGAATGCCCTGAAGCTACCGGCGATCAACCTTCACGCTTCAGGGCATATAAACTTCTCGCCACGGCGGCGAGCCAGTCTTTTTGTGTCCGAAGACAGCCATGATTGTATGCGTGTGCGTCGTCTTCGTCAAGCAACTTGTTTGAATTAGGTTAAGCCTATGCTTACGCAAGCAACTCCGGCGCAACGGTTCGTCCGCCGGACTCAACTCGCGGCACACGAGTACCGCAAGAATTTTCGCCAACTCGACGACGAGATCATCGCTACGCTTACCTCGCCAGAGGCGGATAAGGTGACGCCGCTCATGAGCAAAATTTATCTCCGCATGGTCAGCGCTCCGGCGCAATACCATGAGCGGGCGGGAGTCTTGCGCTTCACGGCTGAGGAACGGAACGGGCAGTTGGTGAAAGCATGGGTGGTACTCTGTGAAACCCTAGGCGTGGCAAGTGCGACGGCGAACAAGGCTCTCGTCTGGCTACACCATCAGGGCATTATCGGTTACTTCGCGGGCAAGAATGGCGTCGGCATACGCATTTTTCTCAATCGCGCGGTCACGTCCATTGGCAGACGAGCCGCGCCGCACGGCGAAAAAATTTTACCCTTCGCTCCTGCTTCAAAACTGGCGAATCGTGCTTCATCCGGTGAAGCAGCCTTTAAAGACAGCTTCGCTGTTTTAGAAACTTTAGATTCAATTTATGATCCGTCCGCACCAAAAAACGGCGCGGGCATAACGGAATCACCTGTCGCTAATTGGAATTCACAAGCACCCACACAACGGAGAGGGCAGGGAATTCCGAATGAATCTTGGTTTGGGAAAGATGCTAGTGGGCTAACGGCCGATGCGATTGAGCCGGCTACGTTAAACGACCTCGCACGTCGATTGCGACAGGAGTTGGAACCAGCACTCACGACGGTCGCGGCCCGTACAGCCCGGCACGAGCATGAGCGCACGCGCGAGTGGTTAGAAAAACATGGCCTGCCAAAGGCGGCACGGGTGGCCCAGCGCGAAGCCTACAATTTGCTCAGGCAGAACGGCTTGATCAAAGCTAAGCCGACACGCGCGTTGCCAGATGGAGATGTCCGTTCACAGGAAGAAGCAGCTCCCAAAGCGCAGCCGCTTGGAGCCGCAGAGCTGGAAGAATTGGCCTCAACATGTCTGGCGATGCGTGAGATTCATGGCCAAGCATTTGAGCAAACGATCGCTGCTCTAAGCACTGAAGCAGGTGGCTGCCTTTCAACTGAAGACGCCGCGAAAGTGCTGGCTCTAGCTGAGGAGTTGCTCAGTGCAGAGCAGCGAGAGCTAAAGCATTAACCCCGCCACGGTGAAGAATGGATATGAGGCTGCTCAACAGTTTATTGTTTCTGTTATTGCTCGCATCGGTCGTCGCGGCGCAACGCGCACTGACTAGACTCGTCGATCCGTTCATCGGCACGGGCGGCCACGGGCACACTTTCCCCGGCGCGACCCGCCCGTTCGGCATGGTGCAACTCAGTCCCGACACACGCCTGACCGGCTGGGACAGCTGCTCTGGTTATCACTACTCGGATCACGTTATATACGGTTTCAGCCACACGCATCTGAGCGGCACGGGCGTCTCTGACTATGGTGACATACTGCTCATGCCCACCGTCGGTGCAGTTTCTGTCCGCGCGACAGACGGAGATAAGACGGTTAATGGTTACGCTTCCGAGTTCAGCCACCAACATGAGACGGCGCGGCCGGGTTACTACTCAATTAAGTTGAACGATGACCACATCTTTGCCGAGCTAACGGCAACGGATCGCGTCGGTCTGCACCGTTACACATATCCTGCGACCACTCGGGCCAACGTCATTCTTGATCTGACGCATCGGGACAAAGTCCTTGATGCCGCGTTGCGCGTCGTCAGCCCCACGCGGATCGAAGGCTTCCGTAGATCGGACGCTTGGGCGCGCGATCAGATCGTGTACTTCGTCGCCGAGTTCTCGCAACCGATCACCGAATATGGCATCGCCCTTGACGATCAACTAAAGGACGGTCTCAATGAAGCGCGCGGCACGAACATCAAAGCGTTCTTTCGCTTCGACACGCGCAACGGCGCGCCGCTCTTGGTCAAAGTCGCTATCTCGGCCGTAAACATTGCAGGCGCACGCAAGAATCTCGCGGCCGAGTTGCCGCACTGGGATTTTGCGCGGGTGCAACGTGATGCCGCCGCCGCGTGGAACAGGGAACTAAGTAAGATTCAAGTCTCCGGCAGGACGGAGGCGCAGCTTACAAACTTCTACACCGCGCTCTACCACACGATGATCGCGCCGAATCTCTTCATGGACGCGGACGGACGTTATCGTGGGCGCGATCTGAAGACGCATACGGCGCGCGGCTTCACCAACTACACGGTCTTCTCGCTCTGGGACACCTTCCGCGCCGCTCATCCGCTCTACACCATCATCGAGCAAAGGCGCACGCGCGATTTTCTAAACACGTTCCTCGCGCAGTACGACGAGGGCGGCCGTCTGCCCGTGTGGGAATTAGCGGGCAACGAGACCGAGTGCATGATCGGCTACCACGCCGTCTCCGTCATCGCCGACGCGGCGCGTAAAGGCATGGGTGGTTTCGACCGGGAAAAAGCCTTCGCGGCGATGAAGCACAGCGCGGAGTTAGAGCATTTCGGTCTCGCGGCCTACAAGCGGCGCGGCTACATCAGCATGGAAGACGAGCCTGAGTCCGTGTCTAAAACGCTCGAATATGCTTACGATGATTGGTGCATCGCGCAGATGGCAGCGCTGCTCGGCAAGCGCGACGATTACGCGCGCTTCATCCGCCGCGCGCAGTATTACAAGGACGTCTTTGATCCCGCCACGACCTTCGCGCGGCCACGGCAAAACGGCGGCTGGATCGCGCCCTTCGATCCGCGCGAAGTGACTTTCAATTTTACAGAGGCGAACGCCTGGCAATACACCTTCTTCGCGCCGCAGGACATCAGCGGTCTCAGCGAACTGCTCGGCGGTAAAGCGCAGTTCGCGCGCAAGCTCGATGAGTTATTCACTACCGATAGTAAAACTACCGGACGCGAACAGGCGGACATCACCGGCCTCATCGGGCAATACGCGCACGGCAACGAGCCGAGCCATCATATGGCTTACCTCTACGATTATGTGGGCCAACCCTGGCAGACCCAGGCGCGTGTGCGCCAGATCATGGCCGAGTTCTACCGGCCGCAGTCGGACGGTCTGATCGGCAACGAAGATTGTGGGCAGATGTCCGCTTGGTATGTCCTCAGCGCAGCAGGCTTCTATCAAGTCACACCCGGCGCGCCCGTCTACGCCATCGGTAGCCCGCTCTTTCCCGCAGTTCGCTTTCAACTAGAGAATGGGCGCACCTTCGTCATCAAAACGCGCCGGGCATCGCCGCAGAATGTTTATATCCAGTCCGCTACGCTAAACGGCAGACCATATAGCAAAGCTTATTTCACACACCGCGATCTGCTGAACGGCGGCGAGCTTGTCTTCCATATGGGTGCGCGCCCGAACCGCGCGTGGGGCACAGGAGAAGGCGACGCGCCTACGTCAGCTATCACAGATGAAAAGCTCGTCCCGCCGCCTGTGTTCAAATCCGCCAGCCAAACCTTTGGCGAGCAGTTAGAAGTGAGCTTGCTGGCCGCGCCACCCACATTGAAGTTGTATTACACCACTGACGGCACAGAGCCGGGGCCGGACGCGCAACTCTATACCAGACCTTTTTTTATTCAGCATACGACGACCATAAAATCGGTAGCCGTCGCTAACCATAATGAGTGCAGCCTCCCGGTCGTCGCCACGTTCCACAAACTGCCCCACAACTGGAGCATCGAGCTTGCCGCGAAGTACAACCGGCAATACACGGCGGGCGGCGCGCAAGGGTTGATTGACGGTGTGCGTGGCGGTAAAAATTTTAGCGCGGGCGCGTGGCAGGGTTATCAAGGACAGGATTTCGCCGCTATAGTCGATCTGGGTCAGATAGAAACCGTGTCGCGTCTTGGCGCAGGATTTTTACAGAACGTGCGCTCGTGGATTTTCATGCCGACCCGCGTGGACTTCGAGCTTTCGCTCGATGGGCGCACGTACGCTCCAGCGCTCTCCATCCCGAACGACGTGCCCGCCGAAAGTTACGACGAGATCATCAAAGACTTCGCCCGCAACATCTCGCCGCAGCAGGCCCGTTACGTGCGCGTTAAAGCCTACAACTACGGCAAACTGCCTGTCTGGCATCTCGGCGCGGGTGGCGACGCCTTCATCTTTATAGATGAAATCATTATCGAAGCAGGTAAGTGAACCCAATTCTGCGAGCAAACTAAGCAAATACTTAACACGCAAAATGCTGTTGACAGTGTTTACTGTTTGATGTATATGTGTGCCATGAAGAGCAGACTTGATGGGTTGCGGCAGATGAAGTTCGTGGGGGTAGCCGAGTTTGCCGATGCGGCGGCGCGTGTGTTGGCGGAGACAGGCCCGTTGCAGGAGCGGGGCACGGTCAGTGAACTGCCGGATGAGCGCACCGTGCGCTACTACTTGGCTGAAGGCTTGCTCGCGCCCGCCGAAGAGAAGCAGGGCACGGCCTCTGTCTTCGGTTATCTACATCTGCTCCAACTGCTCGCGGTCAAGACTCTGCAAGCGCAACATCTGCCGATCCGCAAGATTCGTGAGTTGGTCGAAGAACGGAGCGAGCGCGAGTTGGAGCGGCTGCTCGGCGTGGACGCAAAAGCGACGGACAAGAACGCCGCGCTCAGCTATCTCGAAACCTTGCTTACGCAGACACGACCCGCGTCCATGCCGCCAAAGGCCGCGAGCCTGGCTATGAGTACGCCGCCACGCAACGCGCCGGCACACGCCGCACCGCCCGCCGCTGCCTCGCAGCAGACCATCGGCACGTGGGAGCGAGTCGAGCTAGAGCCGGGCCTTGAGTTGCACATACACAGCGCGTACCAGCCGCCATCCGCAGCGAAAGGGATACGCAGGCTCGCGGTGGCCGTACTGCGCGCCGTTGAGTCTTTTAATCGGAAGCTGACGGGAAAGCGAGGTAAGTAAACATCATGACTTCATTAACACCGCACGTCGAATTCATCGCTGAGCGCGCCAAACTCATCGCCGACCGCGAGCAGACAATCGATCTGCTCACACGCATCACGCCGCCCGCCGCCGCGCAAGCGACAAACGCGCGCCCACAACTCAACCTCAGTCTCGTGCTCGACCGCTCCGGCTCGATGCAGGGCGAGAAGATGGTGCGTGCGCGCGAGGCGGCGCAGTATTGCGTCGCACAATTGCTCCCGACCGACCGCGTCAGTGTGGTTGTCTTCGACGATCAGATTGAGTTGCTGATTCCAAGCCAACCGGCCGCGCGCAAGGCAGAATTGCAGAGCCGGCTTGCGGAAGTTTTCGCGCGCGGGACGACGGCGCTGCACGAGGCGTGGGTGCGCGGCGGCATACAGGTCAGCGAACATTTGAGCGCGGGCGCGATCAATCGCGTGCTGCTGATTACGGACGGGCTGGCGAACGTCGGCGAAACGAATACGGATCGCATCATCGATCAAGCGCGCGGTCTCGCGGCGCGTGGCGTCTCCACCTCAACCATCGGCATCGGCGCGGACTTCTACGAAGACTTGCTCATGCCGATGGCGCAGGCTGCGGGCGGCAACGCCTGGCACGTCGAGCAACCCGCGGACATGCAACGCATCTTCACCGTCGAGCTTGAGGGCCTGATCGCGCAGGTCGCGCACACGGTCACGCTCGGCCTCGTGCCTTCGGACGGCGTTAAGCTCTCGGACTTGCTGAACGATTTCGAGTTGACCGAGACGGGCCGCTATCAGTTGCCGAACATGCAGTCCGGCGCGCCGCTCGATGTGTTGGTGCGTTTGCGCGTGCCGGCGCAAGCGGCGGGGACGAAGAGCCATCTGCTCGATCTGAAACTTGGCTACACGCCGCAGGAGTTGCGCGCGGCCGAAGTGCTGCGCATATCGTGGGAGATGGAGTTTGCGCCGGAGTCGGTGGTCAACGAATTGCCGATTAACGAGGACGTGACGCGTGCCGTACAGTTCTTGATGAACGCGCGGGCGCGGCGTGAAGCGATCAGGCATATGGACGTGGGCGATTACGTGCAAGCGCAGGCGGCGCTGAGCCATGCCAGTCATGCCACGATGACGCTGGGGCAGAGCGCGCCCGCAGCCAGCGCGCCCATGTATGCCGCCGAGAGCGCGCAGTTGGAAGACTTAGAAAGCGCGCTGCGTGATCGTTCGCAAGACAAGATGAGCCGGAAACGGCTGGCTTATCAGGACTACCTGCGACGACACGGCAAGGAGCGCAAGTAGGGAAGCGGGCTGAGGCGAAAAGCGCAGAGCGGCGGTCGTCGTGCGTTACGTGCGGCCGCCGCTCTGCGCTTCACCTTGCGGGAAGTTTTGTGTACGCACGCTATGCAAGAGTTTTCTAGCTCAGCAGGCGGCGGCATTGGACACGGAAGCGGGTGACGTTCAATTACCCGCGCGAATAAATATTGACACCGATCCGTTCCTGCAATAACTTGGCACCCCCATGACCCTTTGGCTCGACCCCGATTTCGCAAAAGTTTGAAGGAGACTACGATGACGACTCTGACTCAGTCCCCCGCGTGGCAGGCGCTCGCCGCGCACTACGACGAGATGGCCCCGCACCAAATGCGTGACCTTTTCAAGGCAGACCCGCAGCGGTTTGAAAAGTTTTCCGTCCACTTCAAAGACATCCTGCTCGACTACTCGAAAAACCGCGTCACCGAAGAGACGATGCGCTTGCTCTTCGATCTCGCACGACAGGCGAATTTACAGGATTGGATTGAGCGCACCTTCAACGGCGAGAAGATCAACATCACAGAGGATCGCGCTGTCCTGCACGTCGCCCTGCGCAATCGCTCGAACCGCCCGATCAATGTTGACGGTGCAGACGTGATGCCGGAAGTGAACGCGGTGCTTCAGCATATACGCGAGTTCACCGAAGCCGTGCGCAACGGCGCGTGGACGGGCTACACCGGCAAGCGCATCACGGACGTGGTCAATATCGGTATCGGCGGCTCAGACCTCGGCCCCGTGATGGCGACCGAAGCGCTCAAACCCTACGCCAGCCCCGATCTGCATGTCCACTTCGTCTCCAACATAGACGGCACGCATATCGTCGAGACCGTCAAAGAACTCGATCCGGAAACGACCTTGTTCATCGTCGCCTCCAAAACATTCACGACGCAGGAGACGATCACCAACGCACACTCGGCGCGCGATTGGTTTCTCAAGACGGCGCAGGATGAAGCCGCGATTGCCAAACACTTTGTCGCGCTCTCAACGAACGCTACCGAAGTCGCCAAGTTCGGCATTGATACGAAGAACATGTTTGAGTTCTGGGATTGGGTTGGCGGGCGCTACTCGCTCTGGTCGGCCATCGGTCTATCCATCGTGCTCTACATCGGCATGGACAACTTTGAAGAGATGCTCGCGGGCGCGCACGAGATGGACGAGCATTTCCGCACGACGCCCTTCGAGCAGAATCTGCCGGTCATCCTCGGCCTCATCGGCATCTGGTATAACAACTTCTTCGGCGCGCAGACCGTCGCCATTCTGCCTTACGATCAATACATGCACCGCTTCTCCGCCTACTTCCAACAGGGCGACATGGAGTCGGACGGCAAGTCGATCAACCGCGACGGGCAGCCCGTCGGCGTTTCGACCGGGCCGGTCATCTGGGGCGAACCGGGCACGAACGGGCAACACGCCTTCTACCAACTCATCCATCAAGGCACGAAACTGATCCCCTGCGACTTCATCGCGCCCGTGGAGACGCACAATCCCATCGGCCAGCATCACGCCATCTTGCTTTCGAACTTCTTCGCGCAGACCGAAGCGTTGATGAAGGGAAAGACGGCCGAAGAGGTGCGCGCGGAACTCACGGCGGCGGGGATGGGCGGCGCGGGGTTGGAACAACTCGTGCCGCACAAGGTGTTCGCGGGTAACAAGCCGACCAACTCGATCATGTTTCAGAAACTCACGCCGCGCACGCTCGGCTCATTGATCGCGCTCTACGAGCACAAGATTTTCACGCAGGGGATTGTCTGGAACATCAACTCGTTCGACCAGTGGGGCGTTGAACTCGGCAAGCAACTTGCTAAAGCGATCCTGCCTGAACTGTCGGGCGACGAGCAGGTGGCGACGCACGACGCTTCAACGAATGGGTTGATCAACTACTATAAGGAACACCGGCCGTGAAGTGCGATCTGCTTTCAACACAGAGGGCACAGAGAAACCACAAAGATCACAAAGTTCTGCTCCGTGTCCTCTGTGTGTCCTCTGTACCCTCTGCGTTGAAACGATCTCCCGCCAACTCAACTGCAATGACGCGCGCAACGTGGTCAGCCGGCCAGCGAAACGGTTAGATAATGGCAAAAGAAGCTACCCTGCAAACCTGTACCTTGATCCTGCGCCAGTTGACGGCTGACAGTGGGATTACGGAAACGAATTTGCCGATCAAGACATTGGAGGAGTTGTTCACGCAATGTGTGTCAAAGACCGACCCACACCTGATCGAACGATTGCTCATTGCCGGGCAGGATGCGCAAGGGCGCACACGCCTGCTCTCCTTCACCTTTCAATCCGTCGCCGACCACGTTAAGTAGCCAGCCTCACTCACCAAATCTGCCTGCGTCAGTCTGACAGGCTAACTGTCAGACTGACCCCCTGCTGCGGTTTGATTCTGACGGGCTATCATTTGCCGCAGCGATTTACCTCCTCCCGCCTGCCTTTTGCTGAAAGAAAAGGGTTGTGCATTTGTGTCCGGGCTGGCACAATGGTAACAGCTTCAGTCTGCGCGGGCTGCTTCCGAATGCCGCGTAGACATCGCCCCTACCTCAACTAACTCCGCTGCCAGATTGGGCATAGGCCAGACTTCGTAGACACATGAATAAGCAGGGCATCACCCTCAGATTCAAGCAGTTCGTCGCCGCTCTAGGCGCGCTCTGCGCTGTCGGCGCATTGGTGCGTGTGGGGTTGGCCCAACCGGTCGCTCCCATCCTCGGCTTTCTGCTCTTGACCGCCATTGTCAATGCACGCTGTGCGATCCCCGTCCCGCGTGAGTGGTGGCAATTCTCGCCGAACGAAAGTCTACTCTTGCTCTCCATGTTGCTTTTCGGCGGTGAGACGGCGGTGCTGTTGGCGTGCGTCGCCGCGCTTACATTGGGTCTGCGCGGGGGCCGCCACTGGCTGAACATGGCGTATGCCGCAGCCATCACCGTCATCTCGACCGCGTCGCTCGCCGTGCTGTTGCAAACGCGCTATGGCGATGTCGCAACGCTGAATCAGACCAATTCATTTGATATCTACATCGGCACGCTCGCCATCGCTGTGCCGTTGCAGACCGCCGCGCGCTTCATCACGAGCGGGCTGGTCGTAGGTTTCGCGACGGTGCAGGAACGGCGGCGCGCGTTGGCGAAGATACTGCTAAACGCGCTGCTGATCAGTTTTGTCGGTGCCTGCGCGGCCAGTCTCGCCGCCAAGCTGCTTAGTTACGTCGGCGTGAACGTCTTCGTCTACGCCGCACCGGTTGCCGCGCTCGGCTGTGGCGCATGGGATGTTTACCGGAGTAATAAACAATTGCGCGGGAGCGACGCGCGGGCGCACGCAGCCAGTGTGAGCGAAGGACACGAGAACGAGGAACGCTTCCGCAGCGCCTTCGACTACGCGGCCATCGGTATGGCGCTCGTTTCCGCGGAAGGGCGCTGGCTGCAAGTCAATCGCTCGCTCTGCCGCTTGCTCGATTACACGGAACGTGAGTTACAGATGACCGACCTGCTGACCGTGATACACCACGATGACGCAGGCACGGTCTTCGAGCACATCAAGCGGCTCGTCAAAGGGCAACTCCCGGTCTTGCAGGTCGAGTTACGCTTGCGACACAAACTCGGGCGCGAAGTCTGGGTGCTGGCCAGCGTCTCACTCGCCAGCCATAGCCAAAATCAGCCGCTGCATCTGATCTTCCAGATGCAGGACATCACGGATCGCAAACTAGCCGAGCAGCAACTGCAACATGATGCCTTCCACGATGCGCTCACGGGATTGCCGAACCGCGCCATGTTCCTCGATCATTTGCGGCTCGCCGTCGCGCGCATGCAACGGCGCGAAGGCGTCGGCTTCGCCGTCCTCTACCTCGACGTGGATCGCTTCAAGGTGATCAACGACAGTCTCGGCCACACCGTCGGCGATCAACTGCTCAACGGCATCGCGCGCCGCTTAGAAAGCACACTCCGCCCCGGCGACACGGTCGCGCGGCTCGGGGGCGACGAATTCATCCTGCTCATCGAAGAGTTGCATGGCGAAGCGGAAGCCATCTGCGTGGCCGAGCGCATCCAGAAAGAGTTGCAGGTCGCGTTCGATCTGAGCGGGCGCGAGGTTTTTGCCACCGTGAGCATCGGTATCTCGTCGAGTTGGACGAGCTATCTGAATCCGGAAGACATCGTGCGCGATGCGGACACGGCGATGTATCGCGCTAAGCAGCACGGCAAGGCGCGCCACGAAATCTTCGATGGCGAGATGCACCGGCACGCGAACAGTGTCTTGCAACTTGAGACCGATATGCGCCACGCGCTCGAGCGCGGCGAGTTCTACGTCCACTATCAACCGATTGTGGCGCTGGATGATTTCAAACTGCGCGGCTTCGAGGCGCTCGTGCGCTGGCAACATCCGGAGCGCGGCTACATCTCGCCGGTTGAATTCATTCCCATTGCGGAAGAGACGGGTCTCATCATGCCCCTTGGCGAATGGGTTTTGCGCGAGGCGTGCAGCCAGATGAATCGCTGGCAAACAAGCTTCCCGGCCGATCCGCCGCTCTCCGTCAGTGTGAACCTGTCGAGCAGGCAGTTTATCCAACAGGATTTGATCAAACAGGTGGCGCGCATCATCACGGAGACGGGTATCGACCCGAAGGGCCTGAAACTTGAGATCACCGAGAGCATGGTGATGGACAACGTCGAAACGGCCATCGAGATGCTGAAGCAGTTGCGCGCTCTTGGTCTCAAGCTCAGCATAGACGACTTTGGGACGGGCTATTCGTCGCTCAGTTATCTCCATCGCTTCCCGGTCAACACCTTGAAGATCGACCGCTCGTTCGTCACGCGCATGGCTGATAATAGTGAGAATCTGGAAATCGTGCGCACCATCGTCACGCTCGCGCAGACGCTTGGCATGGACGTGGTGGCAGAAGGCGTCGAGAAGCAGGAGCAACTGACGATGCTGCGCAATCTGGGTTGCGAGCACGGTCAGGGCTACTTCTTCTCGAAGCCGGTGGATGAGAAAGGCGCGGAGAAGATCATTTTAGAGACTTACGTCGTAGCCGGTACGACCCCGCCGCCGCAACCACCACGCGAAGCCACGCCGCGCGTGATGACCGTCTAAAACAATCAAGCTCGCTAAATCTTCCGGTTGTAAATCCGCACGTTAAAACGTATCTCTGCGCCCGCGCCGAGCACGATGACGTTGCTCTCGATGCCGCGTGCTTGCAGGTTAAAGGCGTCGGTGGGACACGTGTTCGGCTCGATGCAGATCGCCTGGCGCGGGGCGGGCGGCGTGTAGACGACCACATGCGGAAATTGTTTGGCGTCGAATTCGACAACGGTCTGGCGGCCGGCATCATCGTCCGTTAGATAACAGCGTGTTTGACCATCCGCGTCCGGTGTGACAGCGGTAAAAATGTCGTCCAGTTGCAGATTGTGCAGATCAGCTTTGGCGCGTAGGTCGTAAGTGTCCACCACATCGAGTAAGCGGCCGGTCGGCAGACTGTCGGCCAGTTCCCAACGTTGGCCGGCCGGGACTGTGATCGTGCCATGCGTGGGCTTGCGAAAATACGGGTGGATGCCGAAACCGGCGGGCATGTCCGCGTCGCCGGTGTTCTGCGCGACGGTCTCCATCTCAAGTCCGCCATCATGCAACCGATAAGTCACTGCAACGCGGAACGGGAAAGGGAACTGCGCGAGAATCTGCGCGGCGTGATCGCGTGCATCGAAGCCGGCCGTTAACCATGCGCCGCGCTCCGCGGACGCGCCGTGGTCAAGCACCTGCCATACCTTATCGCGCACGAACCCGTGGCGCGGCGGGTTAGGCTCGCAGGTGCGCCCTTGAAAAGTGAAACGGCCATCTCTGATCCGGTTGGGAAAAGGGAAGAGAATCGGGATGCCGTAGCTGGTCGGACGTTGCCGGAAGTCCGCGAACGCAACCGGCTCAAGGATTGGCTGTTCCGTGCTGTAGGAAAAACAGTTGCAGCCCAGCGCGGGCGCGATCTCGGCCGCCGCTACGTCGGGCGCGCGTAAGGTGTAGACCTCGACGCCGTCGCGCTCATCAATAATAACGGAATAGCTTGCATTCATGGCATTGCTCCTCCGGGAGTTGATTAGCAGAGCTTAAGTGCTGGTAAGCGAAAGCCGCGCTAGTGAAGCACAAGTGTTCGCGTTTTACAATCAACGGCGCAATCATGCAAGCAGAGGAACTTGCCGACCCGGTAACGGCATGAAGGAAAGATTAACGAGTTGTTTGTGCGCGGGCGCGGGCCGGTGCTATAAGCCTGTGCCGACAGGCATGACACAGGGTCACAAACCGGAGGGCAAAGCGTGAACTTGGTCGAATACATTTTCCGCGCCGCGCGTAAGCAAGATCGTTGGTCGCACACGGCCATCTTGTGCGAGCAGCAACGGATCACGTATGCAGAACTGTGGGAAAATGTGCGCCGGTTCACGGGGCTGCTACAGCAGTTAAACGTTAAAGCGGGCGAGCGCGTCGCCCTCGTCGCGCGCGACTGCCCGGAGTATGTGTATGCATTCTTGGGCACGACGGGCGCAGGCGCGGTGGCTGTGCCGGTCAGCACGATGCTGCCGGCGGATGAGCTTGCCTACGTGCTGGAGCATAGTGGCGCGAGCGTCGTAGTGTGCAGCATAGAGCAGCATGCGAAACTACAAAGCAGCAGACACAAGCTAACGCAACTCAGACACTGTCTCTCAATCGATGGCGCGGCAGAGTCCGTGCTTGAACTGCGCGCGTCTCTCGCCGCCGCACCCGCACTGAGCAGTACGCCGGTGGCGGACGACGCGCTGGCGTTCTTGCTTTACACGTCAGGCAGTACTGGCCGCCCCAAAGGCGTCATGCACACGCACCGCAATCTACCCTTTACGGTTGAAACCTTCGGCAAACAAGTTCTGCAACTCCAACCCGATGATCGCGTCTTCTCATCATCGCGGCTGTTCTTCGCCTACGGCTTGGGTAACAGTCTCTCGTTCCCGCTCGGTATGGGCGCGAGCGTGATACTCTGTCCGGCGCGTCCCACGCCGCAGGTGCTCGCCGACGTTTTCACCCAACACCAACCGACGATCTTCTGCGCCGTGCCGGCAGTGTTCCGCACGCTGCTGGAATATAAACGAACGGGCCAGACGCTTGATACCAGCACGATCAGATGCTGCATCTCGGCCGGCGAGAAACTGCCTGCCGGTCTGTATCATGAATGGCAAGCGATGACCGGGCTCGACATTCTCGACGGCATCGGCTCAACCGAGATGCTGCACATGTTTTTCTCGAATCGCCGCGAACATATCGTGCCGGGCAGTTCGGGCCGACCTGTGCCCGGCTACGAAGCGAAGTTGCTCGATGATGCTGGGGGGGAGATAGATAGCGCGGGCACAGGCGCTCTCTACATCAAAGGCGGGAGCGCCTGCTCCGGTTATTGGCGCGATGAAGAAAAGACGGCCGCGACGATCCGGGACGGCTGGGTTAGCACCGGCGACATCTACCGGCGCGATGAGGCAGGTAACTACTGGTTCGAGGGGCGCAGCGACGATCTGTTCAAGGTCAAAGGGCTATGGGTCTCGCCGGTCGAGGTGGAAGAGGCTTTGCTCGCGTGTCCCGAAGTGGCCGAAGCGGCGGTTGTGGCGGGCGCGGACGATGGCGGCATGACGACGGTCGCGGCGTATGTTGTGCTGAAGGACACGCAGGGGCATGCTGATGTTGACGACACTGCGGCACGGCTAAGTGCGCAGACAGCTAAGCGCCTGCCTGCATTCAAATGCCCGACGCAGATTCATTTCGTCAAAGAAATGCCGCGCACCGCTACAGGCAAGTTGCAACGCTATAAACTGAGATCAAGCGGTAGGTTTTTGTCCTCGCAAGAGTCTGCGGATTCGCCCTGAGAGCCACCTCAGGGCGAGCCTAAAAAAACTGTGATGGGGCGGCGGGTCTGTGGGCGCAGCCTGCGCCTCTGCTTCGAGCGCGGTGAAGAACTGCGCAGCCATCATTTTGGCTGCGCCCTGAATCATGCGTTGCCCGACGCCGGCAATCGTGCCGCCGACCTGCACGTCGCCGGTATACTTAATGACGGTCACACCCTCGCGCTCAGTCAGATCGAGATCGCCCGCGCCTTTCAAAAAGCCCGGCTGACCTTTGCCGTCAACGACGATGCGGTAGTGTTCCGGCGGGCGCATATCTTCCAGCCGCAGGTTGCCGTTGAACAGTCCCTTGATCGCGCCGACGCCTGTACGCAATGTCGCCGCATATGCGTGCGCGCCGGTCTCCTCCAACCGCTCGCAACCCGGTATGCAGCGCGTCAGCACCGCCGGATCGAGCAGCGCCGCGTAAACCCGTTCCCGCGCGGCGCGCAGTTCGTGTGTGCCTTCGATCCTCATAATGCGGAATGCGGAATGTGGATTTCGGATTGCAGATTATAAAAGGGAAGCATAGTTGTTAAATCCGCAATCCGAAATCCGCATTCCGCAATCACGCCGCCTGTGCGGCGGCAGTTGTGATCGCGCGGCGCGTGTAAACTTGCGCGAGATGACGTCGGTAGTCGGCCGAGGCGAACAGGTCGCCGTTGAGATCGATGCCGTCAGCGGCCATGTTCGCGGCGGCGGCGATGGTCTGCTCATCGAGCGCACGGCCTGCGAGCGCCTGTTCCACACCCTGTGCGCGATAGGCTTTGACGGCGACGCCGGTGATGCCGACGGCGATTGATTGGCACGTGTCGTTCGCGCGTGAGAGATTGACGGCGACGCCGACAACTGCGAAGCCGGACGCGGGATGATGCAGCTTGGCGTAAGCTTGACCAAATTTTCCTTGCGCGAGGGGAACGCGAATCTCGCGCAGAATTTCGCCCGTGTGCAGCGCGGTCGTGAGCATGTCAACAAAGAAGTCCGCCGCCTTGATCGCGCGCTCGCCCTGCGCGCTCACCGCGACGAGCTCGGCATCGAGCGCGAGGATAGCGGCGGGCCAGTCGGCAGCCGGGTCTGCGTGCGCGAGGCTGCCGCCGATGGTGCCCTTGTTGCGCACCTGCACGTCGCCGATATGCGCGGCACAGTCGGGTAGCAGCGGGCAGAGTTCGCGTAGGCGAGCCGACGATTCAAGCTCGTAGTGCGTCGTCATCGCACCGATGCGTAATTGCCCGCCCTCTTCGCGGATGTAAGACAAATCCTTGATGCGCCCGATGTCAATCAGCATTTGCGGCTGCGCGAGGCGCAGTTTCATCGCCGGGATCAGACTGTGCCCGCCCGCGAGTATTTTCGCCTCATCCTGATGTTCGGCGAGCAGCGACACCGCTTCAGCCAGTGAAGCAGGAGCGATGTAATCGAACTGTGCTGGGATCATGTTTCAACTCCGATTGTCAGCAGGCAGAAAGTAGTAGACCCACAGGAAGATTATCTTAACCGCTTACTGCTTACTGTCATGCACGATGCGCCAGATCATTTCCGGTTTGAGCGGCATGTCGAGATGTCTAATGCCATAGGGCGCGAGTGCATCCACGACAGCGTTGACGATGGCGGGCGTTGCGCCGATAGTGCCGGCTTCGCCGACGCCTTTAACGCCGAGTGGATTGACGGGCGAAGGCGTCTCCGTGCGATCAAGCTCGAACCACGGCAGCATGTGCGCGCGGGGCACGGCGTAATCCATGAGCGTGCCTGTGACGAGTTGCCCCTGCTCGTCATAGACGACTTCTTCATACAATGCCTGTCCGAGCGCCTGCACGATGCCGCCATGTATCTGTCCGTCCACGAGCATCGGGTTAAGAACCTTGCCGCAATCGTCCACGGCGACGTAGCGAAGGAATTTGATCTCGCCGGTGTCGCGGTCGATCTCGACGACGGCGATGTGCGTGCCGAAGGGGAAGGTGAAGTTCTTCGGCTCGAAGAAGTAGGTCGCGGACAGCCCCGGCTCCATGTCGGGCGGTAGGTCTTTGGCGAGGTGCGCGGCGAGCGCGACATCTTGTATCGAGACGCGCTTACCGTCAGCCTCCGGTTCGGGCAACGCGCCGGCCGGGTCTTGCCCGACTGGTATGACCGGCGCAGGCACTTCACTTGGATCGCCTCCGGCCGTCATTTCCTTTTGCGCGCCATGCGCAGTGAACTTTCCGTCCACGAAGGCCACGCTCGCGGCCTCCGCGCCGAGCAGATGCGCGGCGATCTTCGTCGCCTTCTCTTTCAACCGCTGGATGGCGATATATACCGCCGTGCCGCCGACGGCGGTCGCGCGACTGCCGAACGTGCCGATGCCGTATTGCACGATTGATGTGTCGCCATGAATGACGGTCACGGCGTTCATATCCACCCCTAACGCATCGGCGGCGAGTTGCGCGAACGAGGTCTCTTGTCCTTGTCCATGCGGGGATGCGCCCGTGAGGACGGTGACTGCGCCGGTCGGCTCGATGCGCACAGTCGCGCTCTCCCAACCGCCGGCGGGCATGGCCTGCGACGGCCCCAGCGCGCAGATTTCCACGTAAGTGGAAACGCCGATGCCCATAATGCGGCCTTGTTCACGCGCTTGCGCCTGTTCGGCGCGCAACTTTGTATAGTCCGCGTTGGCGAGAGCTTTGGCGAGCGCGCCTTGATAGTTGCCGCTATCGTAGAAGAGTCCGGTCGCGGTCTTGAAGGGAAACTCATCAGGCTGCGGGAAATTGCGTTGGCGCACTTCGACCACATCAAGCCCAAGCTCGGCCGCGACGAGATCGACGGCGCGCTCGACGACGTAAGTCGCTTCGGGCCGGCCTGCGCCGCGATATGCGTCCGTGGCCATCTTGTTGGTGAAGACGGCGGTGACGTTAATTTGAATCGCGGGAATTTTGTAACAACCGGAAAGCATCAAGCCGGTCAGCGTCGGGATGGCGGGCGTGAGCAGTTGATGATAAGCGCCGAGGTCGGCGACGACGTTGTAGCGCAGTCCCGTGAGCGTGCCGTCGTTCATGCAGCCGATCTCGATCTCGCCGATTTGATCGCGCCCGTGGATGGTCGCCTGCATGTTCTCGCGCCGCGTCTCGATCCACTTCGCGGGCTTGCCCGTCTGCATCGAAATCCAACCGAGCAGAGCCTCTTCCGCGTAGACGTTCAGCTTCGAGCCGAAGCCGCCGCCGACGTCCGGAGCGATCACGCGGAGCTTCGTCTCCGCGATCCCCATGGTGAGGCTGAGCGTGATCTTGAGGATGTGCGGGATCTGCGTCGCCGACCAGATCGTGAACTCGCCCTG
>JBBRYU010000045.1:0-20354 GCA_038237345.1 Pyrinomonadales bacterium | reverse complement strand
GAGAAATACTCGGCGGCGTTGCCCACGATGGGCAGCACGATGATGCCGAGGAAGAAGGTCGTCAGCCCCAACGTGCTGGCCGTCGCTTCGAGCGCGCCGGAGACTAGTTCCGCTTCCAGCGCCACCACGACGGTCGCCGCCAGCAGCACCGCCAGCGAGCGCCACAACGGCCACGCAGTCTTTCCTTCCTCCGCGCCCGCCTCTTCGTATGCGAACACGTCGCTATGCGTGAAGAGCGTGTAGACGAGATTGGCGACGTAAACCAGAATCAACACAATGGCGACGCCGATGCTCAAACGATTGTCGAGCAAGTCGGCGTTCGCGCGGGTGGCGGCGAACAGCCCGCGCTCCGTGTAGTCGAAGAGCGCAGGAATAAAGAGCGCGATCAGCGAGAGCAGCAGTAGGCTCGACAATAGGCCCGCATGCTCGGACTTGAACGTCTGCTTCGTCCGCCCCCAACTGCCGACGACGATGGCGAGGCCGAGACCGAGCAAACTATTGCCGATGATCGAGCCGGTGATGGTGGCCTTGACCACGTGCAGGTTGCCCGTCCGCAGCACAATGATGGCGAGGATCAACTCGGCCATGTTGCCGAAGGTGACGTTAAGCAAACCGCCGATGACCGAGCCGGCGCGATGGGCGATCTGCTCGGTCGCGCGCCGCATCCATTCCGCGAGCGGGATGATGGCGAGCGCAGCCGAGGCAAAGACGACGAGCGGCGGCGCGTGCAGGAAATGGAGCGCCAGCGAGACGGGGATGAGCAGCAACAGGTAGACGAAGATCATGGTCGGGCAAATATACACGATCAGCCGGAGCAACAGCGCACGGACATCATGAGGCGCGCGGCCAAGACACGCGGCGCGGCGGCGGCACGAAAAATTCCTGGACCGGAATGTGCCGCCGCAACTGAAGCCACTTCCGCATTGGGCAGTATGCGACTCACCTGGTGAGATAAATCTTGACAAGGAACCGGCAGCGATTTAGAGTGCCTTCGTTTCCTCAACCGTTCCTTTTCGCTCTCCCGAGTAACTAAGCGTCAGCCGCAAAGTTTTGCGTGCCGAGCCACGCGGCTCGTACATGTTCGTCGGCAAGCCCCGCGCTCCTCAGCGCACGCCGGGTAGGTCTATCTCACAGCGTTTGGGCCAAGATCAATGAAGCGCGTCGGCCTCACACCCGCAGGCACACAAACCGGCAACTATCTGCTGAACTGCCCGGCCCGGCTGCCGCGCGGCCAGTATGCAGGCTGCGCGCCGGCCAGTGCTTGTGCCCCCGCAGGCGGCCTGCGCTGCCGCTCCGGCTCGACAGCACTTTTTGAGCTTCCCCTTCTGCCCCTGCCAACTCACCGTTCTACCGAACCGCTGCATCAGGCGGCCTCACAGGCGCGCCTGACAAGGAGTAATCGTCATGAAGAAACTTCTCGCTTCGCTCACCATCCTAGCCTTGCTGGTCTGCACACTCTTGCCGCTGCCTTCCCACAGTCAGGGGCGTGGCGCACAAGGTAAGTTCCGCCGGGTCACGCGCGCCGTTCCGGGCCAGTACATCGTCGTCTTGAACGACAACGCGGTCGGGCGCAGCGGAGTCGCGCCACTGGCGCAGGCGCTGGCACGCGCGCACGGCGGGCAACTCAAGTTCATTTACGAACATGCGCTCAAAGGCTTCGCCGTGCAGTTGCCGGAGGCGGCGGCCCAAGCGCTCAGCAACAACCCGCAGGTGAAGTTCGTGGAAGAAGACCCGCTCGGCGAGGTCGCCACCACGCAGTTTAACCCACCCAGTTGGGGGATTGATCGGATCGACCAAGCCGACCGCCCCGTCGACAATGCTTACACCTACAACGCCACCGGCGCGGGCGTGAACGCCTACATCATCGACACCGGCATCCGCACCACCCACGTGGACTTCGGCGGGCGTGCCGCGCTCGTCGCCGACTTCGTGGGCGAGGGCTGCCAGGACTGTAATGGGCACGGCACGCACGTCTCCGGCACTATCGGCGGCGCAACCTACGGCGTGGCGAAGGGCGTGAACTTACTCGGCGTCAAGGTTTGCAACGGCGGTGGGTCGTGTACCGGCAGTGCCACCATCGCCGGCATCAACTTCGTTACTGGGCAGAAGCAGGGCAACCCGAGCGTCCCGATGGTCGCCAACGTGAGCCTCGGCTTCCCGGCGAACGCCTCAATTGATAACGCAGTCAGGAACTCCTTGAACGCCGGTGTCACGTACACCATCGCCGCCGGCAACAGCTCGACCGATGCTAGCAGTTCCACGCCCGCGCGCGTCGGCGAGGCGCTGACCGTCGCCGCCTCGGACTACGACGACAACCGCGCCTGGTTCTCCAACTTCGGCTCGGTCGTCGATCTGTTCGCGCCGGGCTTCGGCATCACCTCGGCCTGGAACGGCAGCGACACGGACTCGGCGCAGTTGTCCGGCACTTCGATGGCCGCGCCGCACGTCGCGGGCGTGGCGGCGCTGTACCTGCAAGGGCGTAGCGACCGCACTTCGATGTCGCCGCCCATGGTCAACCAGATCATCAAAGCCAACGCCACGCTCGACCGGATCGGCAACACTTTAGGCGCGCCCAACCGCCTGCTCTACTCGTTGTTCGCGCCCGCCCCGGCGAATCCCATTGATGATCAGCGGTTCTTCGTCTGGCAGCACTACCTCGACTTCCTGTTGCGTGAACCGGACAACGGCGGTCTCGCCTTCTGGACGGGGCAGATCACGCAGTGCGGCGGCGACGCTGCCTGCATCAACACCAAGCGCGTGGATGTCTCTTACGCCTTCATGGTCTCCGGCGAGTTCTTCGCGCGCACGGATGTCAACCTCGAAAACCTGACCTTCGGCACAAGCGAATACAACCAGGAGTTCGTCCGGTTGTGCTACATGGTCTATCTCGCGCGCTGCGTCGATCCGGCCGATGGCGGCTATCAGTTCTGGCTGAACATCCTTGAGCAAGAGCGGACGAGCCGGGGCAACGTCGGGCAGGATTACAAGGACATGGTCAACGCCTTCCTGTCCTCAGCCGAGTTCCGCCAACGCTTCCAGGGCAGCACCACACCACCGGCATCGGGCGCACGCTGCTTCGGCGGGCCGACCTGCGACCCCGTACAGGAGCAGAACTGCTACGCCAATGGCGGTATCTGGGATCCCAACTCTTGTTTCTGCGATTTCGGCGGTGGCTGCGGCCCCGGCGTAATCTGCCAATAGCAATGGCGGACTGGGCGTGCGCGTGCGCGTAACGCTTCAATTCGGGCTGCATACGGCCAGCGCGAGCTCGGTAGGAATATCGCGCTCGCGCTGGCCGTAATTTTTTTGCGCGGCCCGTGAAGTTCGCTGTAACTTTTGCCGCGCCCGTGTGTTTTAGATAACGTAGCGCAGCTTATGGCGAGCGAAGACGAAGAGTTCACCATGCTGTTTCAGGATTTCTATCCGAGCCTGTGCCGGTTTCTGGAGTGCCTGCTGGGGGTGGGGCGCACACACGTCGCGCAGGATTTGGCGCAAGAGAGTTTCCTGCAACTGCATCGCACCGTCTGGGGCACTGTGCCGCCGGACGAAGCGCGCTTCTGGCTCTACCGCGTGGCGCGCAATCTCGCCATCAACGAGTTTCGCCGGGGGCAGACGCGCCACCGGTTGTTCGATAAAGTGGTCGCAGCCGTGCGCCCGCGCACGCGCACACCCGAAGAGCAGTACGAGACGCAGGAGCGACAGGAATTGGTGCTCGACATGTTGAAGATTTTGCCCGAAGACCAACGCGCGGCCTTGCTGCTGCGCGAGCAGGAGCAGTTGAGCTACAAGGAGATCGCGCAAGTGCTGAATGTCTCGGAGACCAAGGTTAAGACGGACATCTTCCGCGCTCGCACGACGCTGCGCGAGCGTTGGACGCGGCGCACGCAGGCAGCGGCCGGCGCGGGCGCGCATTGATAGTAGACAAGGGGCGAGACGAGTTTATGAGTTGCGAGCTAAACGAAAAAGTTTCTCTGTTGATTGACGGCGAACTGCCGGCGAGCGAGACGCGCATGGTCGAACGCCACCTGGCGACCTGCGCCGCGTGTCAACAGACCCGCGCAGACTTTCTCCAGCTACGCCAACAGATCAGCGCATACGCAGTCGCGCGCGACCACTACGCCGAGCGGCGCGTGCTCGCGCAGGTCTTGGCGCAACGCGGCGGAGCGCATGGCGCGCAAAGTTGGCGCGCCCGTCTGCGCGGCTCGCTCGTCATACCGCGCTTTAGCCCGTTGTTCGCGGCCGTCGCCGCGCTGCTCGTTGTGGCGTGCGTTGTTGGTCTCGTCATGTATCGCAACGCCAATCGCCGGGCGGCGGTCGCCAACGTCAACGCGCCGACGAACAGTAAGCAGCGCGAACAAGCTTCGGGCAAGCCTGCGCCGGAAACGCCGACCAACTCCAACCCGCGCGAAGAGATTGCTCATAAGGAAAACATTGGGCGCGGCACGATAGACAGTGAGCCAACAGGCAAACAACAGGTCGCGGCGAACAACTTTGCGAGCGCAAATCAGAACAGGCGGCCGGTGCCGACGGGCGGCATGCGTTTGCAGAGCGCGAGCAACAAGTTGCCGCGCGAGCGGCGTGCGCCGGTGCGTGTGCCGCAGCCGGGGATGAGCGCACCCGATTTTGTTAACGCCAACGCCGCTATTGCGACCAGCGTGCGCGTTCGTCCCGCCGATGCGGAGACCTTAACCGCGCGCCATATCGAACAGTCCGAGTTATTGCTGCGCACTCTCAGAAACGCACGCACGGCCGCCGCAGGGCGGGGCGCGGCCGGCGATCTCAGCTATGAGAAACGCCGCGCCCAGCAGTTGCTCTATCAGAACATCGTGCTGCGCCGCGAAGCCGTGGCCGCGGGCAACGTGCAAGTGGCGTCGCTGCTCGACAGCCTTGAGCCGATCTTGCTCGACATCGCCAACATGCCCGCCGACGCCAGCGCCGCAGACCTGCGCGCGATCAGAGAACGTGTGCAACGCCAGAATCTCGTTGCCCTGTTGCAAGTCAACTCGACGGCGCTCGCCCGCGCTTACGATTGACAAGACGACGTGCGAAACGAGTGCGCCGCGACCAAATACATTTCATGCAGGACAAGATAAATCTCAGTTCGGAACGGACGGAACTCTTAATGACAAACACGACGCACTTAATAAACCGCGGCCGGCCCGGGGCGGCCCGCTACGCGCTCGCCGGCCTGCTCATGCTCGCCGTCGGCTACGCCGGTCTCTTCCGGACGCCGCCCGCCTACGGGCACGATCAGGACATACAGAAACTCAACCGCTTCATGCAGACGAAGACGGACACGCCCGCGATGCAGTTGTTTCGCGCGGGGCGCGATCTGATCGAGGCGGAGAACTGGCCGAAGGCCGCCGAGAAGTTCAGCCACTTCGTCGCGGCTTACCCCAACGATAAGGACACGGACGCCGCGCTCTACTGGCTCGCCTATTCGCTGAAGAAGCAGAACCAACCGCGCGATGCGGCCCGCCAACTGGGGCGTTTGATGAAAGAGTACCCGCGCTCAAGCTGGCGCGGCGAAGCCGAAGCGATGTTGACCGAGCTTGCGCCGCAACTCGGCAACCAAGACGCCGTCAACGATGCGCTCAGGAAAGACAACGAAGAGCTAAAGATCATCGCGCTGCAAAGTCTGTTCGAGGCGGACGAAGATCGCGCGGCTGCGTTCGTCGGCGATCTGTTGAAGCCCAACTCGAGCGCGAGTCCCACGTTGAAGGCGGCGGCCGTCTCTTTGCTCGGCTCGCATGGCGGCGCGCGGGCCGTGCCGGTGTTGCTCGACATCGCGCGCAATCAACCTGATCTGAAACTGCGCCTGACGGCCATCAAGCGGCTCGGCGAGCAGCACGGCGACGCCATCGCCGACGATCTCGCGCGGCTCTACGACGCGGAGCGCACGCCGGAGATAAGGACGCAAATCCTGCGCGCCTTCGCCGAGATGAATAATCCACGCGCAGAGGCCAAGCTGATCGAAGTGGCGCGCAATGGCGAGCCGTTGAGCGTGCGCCAACTCGCGATCCGTTATCTCGGCGAGCATAACGGCCCGGCTTCGCTCGACGAGTTGATCCGCATCTTCGACGCCGACCGCACGCCCGAAATACGCGCGCAGATTTTGCGCGCCCTCTCCGAGCGCGACGACCCGCGCGCACACGCCAAACTGCTCGACATCGCGCGCCACGGCGACACGCCGGAGTTGCGGGCCACAGCCATCCGCCGCCTCGGCGACCGGGGCAGTGCTTCGATTGACGATCTCTTGCAACTCTACACGGGGCAGGACAGCGAGTCGATCAAGCAATCGCTCATCCGCGCCTACTCCGAGATTAACGACCCGCGCGCCCGCGCCAAACTCGCGGAGATCGCGCGCGGCAGCGACACGCTCGACTTGCGCCTCTACGCGATCCGGCGGCTCGGCGAGCACGACGACGCGCAGACCGTGAATGAGTTGACCGCCATGTATGACGCCGAGCGCGACCCGCAGGTGCGCGCGACGCTCATCCGCGCCTTCGGCGACTCGCACGAGAAGACCGCCATTCGCAAGTTAATCGCCATCGCGCGGGGCGACTCGTCGGTCGAGTTGCGCAAACTGGCCGTGCGCCAACTGGGTGAGAGCAGAGACCCGGAGGCGTTGAAATTCCTGGAAGACCTGTTGAAATAAATGGCAGAAAATTTCTGCCCACAGCCAGCGAAAAGGACGTACATCATGCGGCAAGCAAACTTACTCCATTCATTCGTGCTGTGCTGCGCGCTAACAGCGACGGCCTGCGCGCACGGCGAACGCGGCGCGACCGTGACGGCCGCGGCCGCCGCCACCGACGCGCCCGCCGCGAGCGAGCAAGCGCAATCGCCCGCCACGACCGTGCAGAGTTTTACGACCGTGGAAGGCGCGGACTTGAGCGCGCGCCTTGAAGCGGCGAGCGGGCGTGCGCGTGGCGCGCGGACACCTTATTGGTCGGCTTACGCCTTCGACGTGCGCCCCGGCATCGCCGTCGATCCGACCATACACGAGTTCCACGGCGCGATGAACACCATCGGCGACACGAGCGTCTTCATGGGCACGACCGCGAGCGGCATGACGGTTGAGACGCGCAACCTCGCCGTTTTCATCCTGCGCGAGCCGGCGAGCAATGCGGTCACGCGCATGGAGGTTTACAACCTTGAGCGCAAGCGCGAGTACGGCGGCTATCCCGTCTACTGGCTCGGCCGCGCGAACAACGAAGAGAGTCTCAATTATCTGCGCGGACTGGCCGACGCCGCGCCCCTGAATCTGTTGAGCGAGCGCGCCGTGCTGGCCCTCGCGCTGCACGATGACGCGCGCGTCGGCACGCTGCTCAAGAGTTTCATCCGCACGTCGCAGAATCAGCGCATACGCTCTTCGGCTGTCTACTGGCTCGGCCAAGTCGGCGGCGAAGGGGCGTTCCTCGCCGACCTCGTGCGCAGCGACGCGGAAGAGCGCAAACTGCGCCAGCAAGCCGCGCACGCCATCGGCGAGAGCCGCGACCGCACCGCGCTGGCCACGTTGCAAAGCCTCTACGACACTGTGGCCGACCGCGAGGTGCGGCGCAGCATCGTGCATGCGGCGGGCGAGAACGCGGATCGCGATGCCGCGCTCGCCTTCGTCCTCAAGGTGGCGAAGACCGACACGGACGCGCAGGCGCGCCGCACGGCCGTCCACATCCTCGGCGAGTTCGAGCGCGACGGGGTGGTGGACGAATTGATGAAGATTTACGCGAGCGACGCGGATGTGGAAGTCAAGCGCGCCGTCTTGCACGCGCTGGCCGAGACGAAGAGTCCGCGTGCGCAAGCGCGGTTGCTGGAAATCGCGCGCACGGATGCCAATCCGGAACTGCGCCGGCACGCGATCCACATGCTCGGCGAGCGCGGCGCGGCGGTCATCGAAGATTTGATCAAACTCTACGACACCGAAAGCAACGCCGACGTGCGGCGCACGGCCCTGCAAGCGCTCGCGGAGATCAAGAGTCCGCGCGTCGAAGACAAAATTTTCGACATCGCGCGCAACGACGCGAGCACGGACTTGCGGCGCAAAGCCATCAACCTGCTCGGCGAACGCGCAGGCAAACGCGCGCTCGATTTTCTGAGCACGACGGCCCAGAGCGCGGACGGCAATACAGAAGTGCAGATGCAAGCCGTGCGCGCCATCAGCGAGCGCCCGGCCGATGAAGCCGTGCCGCTGCTGATCAAGATCGCGCGCACGCACGCGAACCAGCAGGTGCGCAAACAGGCCATCCGCGCGCTCGGCGAGTCGGGCGACCCGCGCGCCATCGAGTTCTTCCGCGAGGTACTGACGAAGTAGTCGCGCCGGACTCTGCGCCAACCCAACATCACCGCAGGAGCACGAACGACGCGGAGCAGCAGCAAGGCTGCGCTACAACTCCGCGCCCGCGCGCTGCTGCGGTGAGCCTGTCAGAATTTATAACGTGTGGAAGCACCGATGAAAACGATGCTATAGCAGCGGCGGGTCGAATAGCTGCGAGGTTTGGCTTAAGACGCTTTCGCTAACGGCTGACGCGGGGCCGGCGCACCGCGCAACATGCCCTCTGTGCTTAAATCTTCATCCACCTCTGCCCAATGGATGCCATAGCCGCCGCTGATGCGCCAATTCTTTCTTTGTTCTGCGGTCACGTTCAATAAGCGCGGATACCAGACGAGCGGCACACTGATCCGTCGGCCATCCATAAGCTGAACGGTCAACATATCTTCGGTAAATTCCACCTCTGCGACTCGCTCATCAGCCGCCAACGCTAAAATACCCATGCCACGCCTCCAACAACTGAACTTGACGTTCGCTGACCACGCTCTCACCTGCCGTAACTCTCTTGCGCTAAAGCCAAGATTACGCGCTAACGAGACCGGGTTCAACCAAAACTTAGCCGATAGGTTATCGCGGTCAACATGCACATGCGGTGGCTCGTTCGGCTCATGGCTGTAAAAGTAGCTGCGATACGCTCTGTAGCTCAAAACTGTCGGCATGATGCGGCTTTATACTTTACCTAACACGCGAACCTCTAACGCCCGAATTCAGCCGACCGAAGCCAGCGCGATAGCGACAACATAGCAGGAAACGGGCAACTGGATGATGAAAGGCTCGCTGGCGAGGGTCGGCTGGAATGAGTTGTTCGGTGGCATTTCCGCACTTGCGACTCTCAATTGTGGCGCTTGGGCAACCTTTGAACAGCTTTCATAACCAATGAGTTGAGATAGAGCATATTGGTTGCATCAGACCGCGCGGCGACGATGTCGGGCGAGCCGTCGCCGTTGACATCGCCAAGCGCTAGACCGTAGACGGTGCCCTGCTTATCTCCGAAAGAGATGCGCGTGAACATGCGGCCCGTTCCATTGTTGATTAGGACTGCTCCCGGCGCTTCTAGATTTCCCAACACAACGTCTGCGTGGCCGTCGCCGTTCAGGTCGGCGATGGCAATCGAATACACAGACTCCGTCTTTTCGCTTATCGAAACAGGGTCGGAAAATTTTACGCCGCCCTGATTGAAATAGATGGCAGCGCCGCCCCGCGCTTGGTCGCCGATGATTATGTCCAGACGCCCGTTGCCGTCGAGATCGCCGAGAGCTACGGAGCGAGTCTCGGCGTTGGCGGGGCCGAACGGATGCTTCTCCGCAAACCCGCCCTTGCCGTCGTTGATGAAGATATAGCTCTGGCCGCCGTCTCGGTGAGGAACAACAAAGTCCGGCATGCCGTCGCCATTGATGTCTCCTGCGGTAATCGTCGTGGCTGATTCGGGCGACAGCGCGCGGCATGAAGGGAAATGTCCGTGCCCGTCATTTAGACAAACGTAGTTGGCACCGGGCTGATCCTCACTTCTATTGGCTACGACGATGTCTGGACGGCCATCGCGGTTGAGATCGACGACAGTGACATTGCGCGTCGGCCAGCGCGCATCACCGAACGTGCCCGCGAAGGTGAAGTTACCCTTTCCGTCGTTGAAGTAAATGACCTTCTCGTCCGGGGCATCGTTCCCGACGACAAGGTCAAGAGTGCCGTCGCCGTTTAGATCGGCGAGTGCCGCGGTGTAGCTCCGGTCTGCCCTGTCGCTGACGTTGTGCCGCCGGTTGAAATGCCCCTTCCCATCGTTTAAGAGAACGAGATCGACTAGAGGCCAATGGCGGCCCTTAGCCAAAACGATGTCAAGATCGCCATCACCGTCGAGATCGCCGAGACTCGCATTGGCAGTGGTTTCTGCCTTGTCTTCGAGAGCAACGGCGCGGTCAAAGTTGGGAATCCGCTGACCTAAACTCGGGCCCCCGGCAAACGCGAGGAACGCAACGGCAAGAAAGGTTTTAAATGATGTCATCTCACTTCTGCTCTATGTCTAACTCCCGACCCAAAGCTCCCTAGCGCCATTGCGAAATTGCTCCATCTCCTTGCCGCCGAACTACTATTTAGACTGCACTATGCGTGATAATACGCTCTACGCGAACATCATCAAACACTGTGCAGGATAATATTCGGCAGAGCGGGATTATCAAACAGATGCAGGATAATCCCTGAATGAGGCGTATTATCTTGCTTTGTGCATCATGAGCACGTTATCGCGCGCCTACGCTATCCGGTTAACCGACGAATTTATAACCTAGTCCGTGGACGGTGAGGATGAATTGCGGGTAGTGGGGATTGGGTTCGAGTTTCTGGCGCAGCCACGCGACGTGTACGTCCACGGTGCGCGTGGAGGGCATGGCGTCGTAGCCCCAGACTTCGTTTAATAGCTCGTCGCGCGAGATGGTTGCACCGCGATGCGCGACGAGGTATTGCAGCAGTTTGAACTCGCGCGCGGAGAGGTCCACGCGCTCGCCCGCGCGCACGACTTCGGCGCGGCGGAAATCAGCACGCACGGGGCCGAACTGGTAGACCTCCGGCGACTCGTCGGCCTGCGTCATGGGCGCGCGGCGCAGCAACGCCTCGATGCGTGCGAGCAGTTCCATCATCTCAAACGGCTTCGTGACGTAATCGTCCGCGCCGATCTTTAAGCCGACCACTTTATCAAACACCTGCCCGCGCGCCGTTAGCATGATGATGGGAGTGGTGAGCTTGCGTTGGCGCAAGTCGCGGCACACGTCGAAGCCGTTTTTGCGCGGCAGCATCACGTCGAGGATGATGAGGTCGAAAGCCTCACCGGCGGCGCGCACGTAGCCCGTCTCGCCGTCGGCGGCCGTCTCGACCGTGTAGCCTTCGCTCTGCAAACGGTCGGTCAGCGTCATCAATAATCCCGGCTCATCTTCGACGAGCAAAATCCGCCGGCTCATCCATTACTCCCGCAAACGTCCCGTTAGGTTGTTCGATCAATTCGTCAACGCGCGACGTGTTGACCGCGCGCTGTTGTCCGTTGTCTTGCTCATCCACGGGCGCGAGCGCGGGCAGATGCAACGTGAACGCGCTGCCGCGCCCGCGCCCGCTCTCGACCGTGACGCGCCCGCCATGTGCCTCAACGATGTCTTTAACTAAACTCAAACCGAGTCCGTTGCCGTGTATCTGCGCCGCGCGTACTTCGCGCCCGCGATAGAACGGCTCGAAGATGTGCGCCAACTCGGCCGGCTCGATGCCGATGCCTCTGTCCGTAACTTTGATCTGTACCTCGCGCTCGCGCGCCGCTTCAGTAACCTGCGCTGATACGCCGATCCAACTCTCAGCGCCGCCGTACTTCAGCGCGTTGCTCAGTAAATTTTGTAACGCGCGTTTAAGGGCCGGCTCGTCCGCGAGTACGCGGGGCAGCGTGGGCGCGATGTGTCGCTCGATCTGCGGCGCGTTTGTCTGCGCCGTCTGCCAGGACGCCAGCGTACTCTCGATCAGAGCGGCGACCGCGACTGGATGCAGTTCCAACTTGCGTCGCCCGCGTTGCGCGCCCGCGAACTCAAGCACTTGTTCGACCATCTCCGCGAGCCTGCGTCCCTCGCTGCGGATCACTTGCCCGTAGCGGCGCACCTGCGCGCTGTCGGCGATGACGCCGTCCGCCAGATTCTCGCCCGCCGAATAGATAACCGTGAGCGGCGTGCGCAACTCGTGTGTCACGCCCGCAACGAATTCCATTTGCTGTTGCGCGAGCCGCTGCGCGCGGTGCGTCGAGATGACTAAGAGCGCGATGCTCGCAGCGAGCAACAACAAGACGCCGAAGCTGATGGCGAGACTGCGGCGGCGTGCGCTCGCGACCGCCGCATCGAGCGAGCCGGCCGGATGCGCGACGACGAGTTGCCAGTCGCCGTCGGTCTCCGGGTTGAGCGTCACGCGCATGGGCGCGCCCGGCGCGGGCGGCGGCGTCATGCCTGTCCGCCGGATAACGCGAAAAGTGAGATTCTCTCTGCGCAAACCCACATGCGCGCCCGCTGCTTGACCCGGCGGCATAAACACGTCCATCTCGTCGAAGCGAACGTTGAAGAGTCCGGCCCGCGCATCGCCCGTCGTCTGCGCGGCGGGGCCGGTCTGATAGACGATCCGCGGCGGCTCTGTGCGCGTCGCGACGGTCAGGTTGTAGTCGAGTTGTGTGCCGTTGCCACTGGCGAAATAGCGGCGCGCGAGGGCGGGCAGAAACTCTGTACGGATGAAGTCGAGATCGAGTACGGCGACGACGTAGCTCGTGGGCGCGAGCCACGTCTTGAGCATGATGGGCTGATCTTGGCGCGCGGGCATGCGGAGCGGCTCGGTCGTCGTCGCGGGAATGACGAGCGCGGGGATGTCGCCCGCGAGCGGTTGCGGGGCGAGCTGTTCCAACGCCGCGACGGCGACCGGCGGCAATGAATATTTTTGCGCGAGGTGTTGGCGCAGAGGCGCAAGCTCGGCGGGCCACTCGACCGGCGTGAACGTGTGCGCCGCCGGATCGAAACGCAGTAGGCGCACCGCACCTTCGTCACCCTCGTTATGCTCGACGAGATAGATGGTGCGCACGAGGCGCGGGTACGGCGCTCTCTCCTGCCAGCGTTGATAGTGCGCGGCGAAGTCGGCCCACGCGCCGGCGCGCACGGCGCTGTCGTCAACTTGTAAGCCGAAATAGACGCGCCCGATCTCGCGGTCGAAGTCTTGCGTGAAGCGCGCGGTCGCGGCCCGTAGCGTACTCTGCATGCGCTCGCGCTCGCCCGCGCTCACTTGGCCGAGCCAGCGATATTGCAGCGTCGCTAAGAGCGCGAGCAGCGCGACGAGCGCCGCCGCGAGCAGCAAGACGACAGAGGGCTTACGCATGGTGAACTTCCGACCCACGAACGGCAATGTAGCACAGCCGCTCTGCGCTGCGATCCGGCGCGGCGCAGATTTTACATCCTTAACATCGTGCGCCTGCGCGGCGCGGTGGGCGGCACGTGTAGCATGAGCGATACAACTGGAGTTTATAAATCGGGTGGAGGGGATTGATGACGAAGCACTCGCAGCATGTAGGGCGAACGCATCTTAATTTTCGCAAATAAGCGAGTTGTGGTTCACCCGCACTTTTGATGATGCCGGAAAAGAGGACAGGCATGCCGCCTTGGGGCCGACATGCCTGTCCTCTTTTCCAGCTACTCTCCGCACGGCTCAGATGAAAAGGCTTTGAGCCTCCGTGTTGGGTTTTGGCTAGGTAGCGTGGGGCACTAAACAGCGCCCCACGGTTGGATTCAGCTATGGAAGAAACACGTTCGTGCTAAGAACCGTCACGTAATTACCGCCACCTTGGTCCTGCTGGACGGTGAGGGTCCCGTTGCCGAAAGTAATATTATTGAACGCCGCGCTCCATTGACCGTTCGGACATCCCGCAGCTTGCGGCGTCGGATTGTCCGGGAGGTCTGTGGTCACAGAGAACGACACACTACCGTTCTTGACTTTCGATATGAGGACATTACCCGACGTGGCAGCAGGGGTCGCCGGATTCTGCCCGGCGGCCTCGTTGCCGCCCGGGTTTATGCATGTTGTGGTTCCTGTGGCGTCCGGAAAGTCCAACGTGACTATCACGTTGCCGTTCCCAAGACCAGCTATAGTCCCAGTGGCAGTCGCCGTTAGCCCGCGGTCCACCACGCTCGGACCTTTCTTGTAGTGGGGGTTTGCTGCCGACACTACCACAATGGTGATGCTGACCAGAGCCAGCAGGGTCAAGAGAGTCAATGTTGTCCGTCTCATCTTCTTTTCTCCTTACTTCTCGCAGTTCCGCACGTTCCACTGCGGTGAGTCTTTACGTGGGGGCAAAACCAACTGGCGTTGGCTATGAGCCGACTCGGCACTCCAGCCGCTCAAGCCGCGAGAGCCCTCCGGCGGCTCCCCTAAGTGCGGAGAGTTGCTTGGCGTGGCAGGGCGGCTCTAAAAGCACCGTGATCGCGGTGCTTGATTGACGTGTCGGAAGGTAGGGAGTACGCATCGCTTGATGGTTCCTCAAGTTAGGTGTTGAGCCGCCATCACATTCTGCGCTAAGATGCGGGCTGCTAGGCGATGCACCCTTCACACAGAGATGTGGCGGAGGCTGTGTTGGCTAAAAAGCTCCGTCGCCACTTGCCGGTGGCGACGGAGCTTCCCCTTTAATCAGCTCGATTAAAGCTGTAAACAATAAAACGTTTGCTGCCGCCCTGCACACTCCGCAACTGAAGCAACAAGGATCTGTTTGTCGAGAGAAATAGTGTCACATCGGGGGAAGACATGAGACTGAACTCCTGATAATTAATTGGCGGCAGAAGGTTGCCACTTGCGGCGATCGGCCAGGATACAGAGCAATAGCGGCAACTACATCCAAGAATGCAGGCACGATACTCCCGTCATAAAAAACTGTCAAGGGCCGTGTGGCCGAAACCTAGGGCGAACGCATCTTAAATGTTAAGAACCTTGAGCATGTAGCTTTCATCCCACCCTGCTTTGAGCCGTTTGCTCTTAACGCCGAGTTTGCAACTGCGCTCTTGCTTCAACAGATTCACCGCCATGTGCCGCAAGGTCGCTAGGTTTTCCGGCGCATGACCGGTTCGCGTCCGACACGCATCTTCTCGAAACGCGACATCCAAGACCCAGTGCAACGAGTTCTCAATCCCCCAATGCCCGCGCACCGCACGTAACGCCTTCTTGGCATCGGCGGCCAAACTGCTAATAAAATATCGGCGCTCAACTGTCGCTGCTTGACCCACCACTTGACGCTCGGCCTCGATCATGATGAAGCAGCGCAAGCCCGCCCATTCGGCTTTCTCCGTGAACCACTCGGTGTCTTCGGTCACCCAACATCTTCTCTCTTCAATGCGCCCATGATCCTTCTCCAGCGTCCGACCCGAGTCGTACTCTAAGCCTTTGAAGTTGGTCTCTAAAGCCCACCCAAAATATTCAGCTACTTCCTCATGCAACTTGCCCTGATTGCCTTTTAAACTGAGCACATAATCGGCTCCCTGAGAGATGATCCGAGCGGCAATCTCTGTCTGACAGCCCATCGCATCAATGGTCACGATGCAGCCACGCAACTCTAATAACTCCAACAACAGCGGGATGGCCGTGATCTCGTTGGACTTCTCTTGGGTCTTCAACTGTCCGAGCACAAGGCGCTGCTCTGCTGCCCAGGCACTGACCATCCGCAAGCCTTCTTTGCTGTCCTGAGAGCGTGCCCCGCGCACTTGCTTGCCATCAATGGAAACCAACTCGCCGCCGCGCATCTGTGCCACTGAACGCACCCACATCAAAACCGACTCCTGAAACTTCTTGGGGTTGATGAGCAGAAAGACGCGGCGAAAAGTATCGTGGGAAGGAATCCCGTTGGGCAAAGCCAAGAACTTCTTGAACCAGCTTTCTTTCGCTTGCCCGAACTCGGCGATCTCTTCCCAAGTCTCGGCGGCGCAGATAGTGGCGCACACGGCAATGACGAGAATATCAACCAACTGATGTAGTTTGGTGCGCTCGCGGCGCGGGTCTGGCACCTGATCTAAACTGTCAAACAACGAGAGTGAAGGGTCTGGGCTCATTGTGGCCTGCTCCTTTCGTGGCGACTGACACCATCAGGAGAATGCCACAACTCGCTTACTTGAGAAATTTAAGATGCGTTCGCCCTACGCAGCATGGAGAGGCTTTACAACGAGCGACAAAGAAGTGTTAGCATGGCGGCCCAATCATGGACGTAGGAGATTGTTATGAGAATAATCGCCCGGCTTAGCCTGCTCGGTTGTTTGCTCTTGCTGCCGCAAGGACTCATGCTCAGCAGCGCGCGGCCAGTGCCGCCGTCTGGTTATCACCTGCTGAAGAAGATCACGCTCGGCGGCGAAGGCGGCTGGGACTATCTCACGCTCGACGCCAAGACGCGCCGGCTCTACATCTCGCGCTCGACGCACGTGATGGTGGTTGATGCCGACACGGGGAAGTTGCTTGGCGACATACCGGCCACGCCGGGCGTGCATGGCATCGCCTTAGTGCCGGAGTTGGGGCGCGGCTTTACGAGTAATGGGCGCGACAACAGCGTCACCGTCTTCGACCTCGGCACGCTCAAGGCGTTGAAACGCATTCCGGTCGGCCAGAATCCGGACGCGATCATCTACGACTCCGCCACGAAACGCATCTTCACCATGAACGGCACGAGCCGCGACACGACGGCGATTGACGCCAAGACCGAAACAGTCGCCGGCACGCTGGCGCTGGGCGGGCGGCCCGAGTCCGCCGCCGGCGATGAGCGGGGCCGCCTCTTCATCAACATAGAAGATAAGAGTGAGGTCGTGGCGGTGGATGCGCGCAAGCTCAGCATCCAGGCGCGCTGGCCGCTCGCGCCGGGCGCAGAGCCGACGGGCATGGCCATAGATCGGCAACACAAGCGACTCTTCGTCGGGTGCAGCAATAAATTGATGGCGGTGCTGGATACGGAGCAAGGGCGCGTGCTGACCACCTTGCCCATCGGCAGCGGCGTGGACGCAATCGCGTTCGAGGCGGACACAGGTCTGGCCTTCAGTTCTAATGGCGACGGCACGGTCACGGTCGTGCATGAGGACTCGCCGGCGAAGTTCACCGTGTTGGAGAACGCGCCCACGCAGCGCGGCGCACGCACGATGGCGCTCGACGCGCAGCAACACCAAATCTTTCTCGTCACGGCGGAGTTCGGCCCGCCGCCGCCCGCAACGCCGGAGCGTCCGCGCCCACGCCCCACGCCCGTGCCCGGCACATTTACGTTGTTGGTGCTGGGTAGGTAAGGCTTCCCGATTTCATCCACGTGAGGTTAGCGCGGCGATGATTATTTGGCTGAAGCGGACGGCGACCCTCGCGACTTTGCTGCTGGCGTTTGGCGCGACTGCGTTGGGGCAAGGGGCGTCCGCCACTCCGACGCACAGAGTGAGGTTGGTACATTATATCGGCGACCTTTCCCCCTTTCTGACCCTGAGCGCGCGCGACTATGACGCGAGCATCGGCTTCGAAGCGCGGCCCGAAGGCATGCGCACACCACTCGCGGTTAAACTCTATGACGCCAACTTACAGGACATGCTCGACGCCGTCATCCAAAGTAAGCCGTTGTATCGTTGGCGGGAACGCGACGGGGCTACGACATCAAACCGGCAACTGATGCTGAGCAGTTCTTAGACACGGAGATTAAAGATTTCCACACCGTCGAACTCAACCCCAGCGCAACCGTGCGCCAGTTAATGGGCACGCCCGAACTGCAAGTCGCGATAAAGGACTACGGGTTGAAGCAACTCGTGACGCTCCCGGCGGAAGAGCAAACGGCCAAAAAGATCAACATCAGCTTGACGGGCGTGACCCTGCGCGCCGCGCTACACAAAATCGCCCGGGCCGGCGGCGGGCGCTATTGGGTCTTCCAACGCTACAAAGACGGAAGCATGCTCATTAGCATACCAAACGGCTACAACTCGTCCCGCCCGGCAACGCCATAACATAGCTACGCCGTTTCGCCCTGCGGCGGCAAGATGCAGCCACCCGCCGCGCACACTTCACCTTGGCTTTAGCGCCGACCGGATTTTACATCCTTAACAAACTCTTTGCGTGGGCTTAACCACGTGTCGGCGCGTTTGGGCGATGATAGTCGGCAAGGCGCTTGACGCAGGGCCGGCAGACATGAATAGCTCGAAGTATGCATGTCGCAAGCAATAGCATGGGTCTGGTTAGCAAGACTGAAGTTCTATTAAAACAGTGAGGTGCATATGCTCGTTCAGAAACTCGCGCTCGTTGGGCTGCTTAGCCTGTTACTGGCGCTACCGCTACTGGCTCAGAGCGCAGACACGCCTAAACTCCCGGATACGCAAGCCGGGCAACGGGTGGCAGCTTACATACAAGCTTTCAACTCTGGTGATGAGCAGTTGATGCGCGCTTTTATCACAACCAACGTCGCGCCGTCCGCCCTGCAACAACGACCTGTTGACGCTAGAATTGAAGTCTATCGAGAGATGCGCGCCGACATCGGGACGCTCGCCCTCCGGCGCGTGCTTGCGGCGGGCGCGGATGCCATCACTTTATCGGCGCAGTCCAGGCAGGGCAAATGGCTCACGCTCGGCTTTGCCTTTGAGCCTGCGCCGCCGCACAAGTTGCTGGGACTGCGCATAGAGGAAGGGGAAGCTCCGGCCGCCAATGCCGCGGAGTCGAGCGCGCCGGCCGTGATGAGCGAGCCGGAAGTTGTCCAGTCCGTCGAGAAGTATCTCAACGACCTTGTCGCGGCGGACGAGTTCTCCGGCACTGTGATCGTTGCCAAACAGGGTAGCCCCATCTTTCAACGGGCTTACGGTCTGGCCAGTAAGGAGTACAACGTAGCCAATCGCCTCGACACGAAATTCAATCTTGGTTCGATCAATAAACTATTCACTCAGATCGCCATCGGCCAGTTGATCGGGCAAGGCAAACTTTCCTACGACGACAAACTTGGTAAGTATTTGCCCAACTACCCCAACCACGACGCGGTCGAAAAGGTAACCATTAAGCATTTGCTCGCCATGACCTCCGGCATCGGCGACTTCTTCGGCCCGAAGTATGAAGCCACGCCGAAGAACAAGCTGCGCAACATCAAAGATTTCTTGCCGCTCTTTGCCGCCGAGCCGCTCGCTTTCGCGCCGGGCACACAGAATCAGTACTCGAACGGCGGCTATATCGTGCTCGGCGCGATCATCGAACAGGTCTCCGGCCAAGATTATTACGAGTACGTGCGGGAACATGTTTTCAAACCGGCCGGGATGACTGACACCGATTGGTACGAAGCGGATCAGCCGACGCCGAATCTGGCCAGCGGCTACACCCGCGAAGGCGCGGAGGGGCAGAGCGGCGGCAGCACGCGCAGAAACAACATCTACACGCGCCCGGCCAAAGGCAGTCCTGCCGGCGGCGGCTACTCGACTGCGGAGGACATGCTCAAGCTGGCGCGTGCGCTGGAGAGTGAAAAGCTACGTGTGCCCAACTTCAGGCAAGCGAGCGCAGCAGGCAGTCCCGACGCCACCGGTCAACCGGCAAAGACCTTCAGCGGCGTAGGGATCGCGGGCGGCTCGCTTGGTCTCAATGCCATCTTCGAGGTTAATCCGGAAAGCGGCTACACCGTCATCGTCATGTCCAACTACGATCCGCCCAGCGCCGTGAAAGTCGGGCAGCAGATTCGCGGCTGGCTCACAAAAATCAAACGCTAGGATTGAATCGCAAAAGGGCATTTGAGAAATGGTATGTCCGACAGGGTAGACGCTAAACGTACCCTAAACCGGCACACCTTTTCAGAAGTAAGATTCGCTGCCCTGTTCATACATGCCCGGTGGCAGCAACTCTTCTAGCAATGCGCCCAGCGCACTTTCAACATAACACCTGTAAAAACAGCGCGGGCGCGGCCGTTACGTGACGGCCGCGCCCGCACTGGCTTATAAGCACAAACGCTAATCAATTAGCGAGTCTTGTGCTTGTCCACCACCGACTTGAGCGCTTGGAACGTCGGCGGCCACAGCCCGACGAAGATGCCGGCCTGCTTGTTGCCGCTGAAGAAGAGCGCCAGCGAAGCGCCGATGGAGCCGATGGTCAGGATGTGAAACAGGCTCACGCCCGTTGACTGCTGCGTTGACTCATCGATGGTCTGGAGCACCGACTCGGCCTTGTCCGTTGTGACCAAGCCGCCGGGCGCGGTGCTTGTGAAATTATCCTTCACCCTCTGTGCGTCTGTTGCGATTCCTTGTGCTGACATACTTAGCCCCTTTTGTCTTCTGGTGTCTGCGGCACGCGCCCTTTGAGCGCGGCCAAGCCGAACAACACAGCGAGTGCCGCCCCGGCGATCAGGAAGCCTGCGAGCGGGCGCGGTTGGCTGCCCCGCTTGGGCGGGCGCGGCTGTGTCTCTCTTTGTATAGCGATGTGTTGCGACATAATGCAGGTGCAGCCGAAGCTACGAGTTATTTCTAGCAACGGTTCGTCGCGCGCGTATGCTCAAACCAGTAAGATTCTGTGCGCGGCT
>JBBRYU010000044.1:0-20948 GCA_038237345.1 Pyrinomonadales bacterium | reverse complement strand
ACGTGGACATGTCGAAGCTGAACGCGAAGTATGGTCTCGTCTTCGACTCCGACGATCCCGGCTTCCTCTTCACCAAAGGACCTTCGGCCAATCACATGGAGTTCCGCATTCACGGGTTGGAATCGCACGCGGGCGTCGCGCCCGAAGAAGGCATCTCCGCGATCCGCATTGCCGCCGAAGCGCTTCACAACATGAAACTCGGCCGCATAGACGCAGAGACCACCGCCAACATCGGCGTCATCGAAGGCGGCAAGGCCACGAACATCACGACCAACCTCGTCACCCTACGCGGCGAAGCGCGCTCGCTCGATGATGCCAAGCTCGAAGCGCAGACCGCGCACATGGTCAAGTGTCTGGCAGACGCGGCGGCGAAGTGTGAAGTGACCGTCGCGGGCGTGACCACGAAGGGACGCGTCGAGTCCGACATCACGCGCGAGTATCACGCGATGGACGTGCCCGAATCGTCGCGCGTCGTACAACTCGTCTATCAAGCGGCGGCGCGGCTGGGGCAGAAGGTCGAAGCCATGGCCTCCGGCGGCGGCTGCGACGCCAACATCTTCAACAAGCGCGGCATCGAATGCGCCAACTTCGGTACCGGCATGCGCGCCATCCACACCGTCAAAGAATGGCTCGACGTGAAAGACATGTACGCTTCAGCCGAGATGACGTTGGAGATTCTGAAACTCAACGGCGAGTTGGCCACGAAACAGGCGCAAGGCATGAACGCATGAGCGACACGAGATCGCATGAAACTAACGGCCGCGTTTGGCGCTCAATCTTTCGCGTTGTTTCAGGTGTCTGCGCAGTTTCTTTTCTGCCTACACAATCGGCCTATCAATTTTGGTCAGCCATGCGCTTTGTCTTATGTTTGCGGTTTGAGCTAGACGCTCCCCGCCCGCTCTAATTCCGCCCACGTTGGATCACTTGTGCCCGCACAGTTGCTTGCACATCTGCTCGACCGGCTCGACGAGTTGAAGCGCGCACACGGCGCGCATGCGCGGGCGCAACTCGCGCGCGTGCTGCGCGAGTTGGCGCGGCGCCGCTTCCCCGACGCCGCGTCGCTCATCCGCTGCCACGAGAGTCTTCTTTTCTTGTGCGCTTATCCGCCGTCAGCACCGTTGCGCCGGCAGGCGGAAAAGCTGCTCGCCTCATGCAAGACGCGTGTGGACGAGTTGCGCGCAGCAGGCGCGGACGACTTCGCGACTTTCTCGGACTCAGACGTGTCCGGCATCGCGGGCACGGAATTCACGGCCGCGTTCAGCTACGACATCACGCGCTGGCTCGCGCAGGCGCACCCGCGCGCGGTCACGCTCCGTTGGGATCGCTTCGAGCAACTTGCGCGCTTGACGGCCACCTTCCCGCGCTTCCTCCCGCTCTTCGCCGAGAGCGCCTACGTGGATGCGCACGTCCCGTTCCAAGCATGGTTGCGCGCGGCGAAACGCAAGGGCGAGACGGAACTCGCGTGGCTGCTGCGGCAGTTCGCGCGGCTGCCGTTGACGGGACAGGAGCGCGCCGAGATTTTCGAGCCGATGCAACTGTGGGTGCGCTGGCAACTCGGCGACTCGCATGCGACGCGCACGCACATGCGTTTCCCCACGCGCGCGATCTTTTATCAACGCGGCCCTCTGCTTGCGCGCCGCGACGTGTCGCCCGCGCGCGAGCTTGCGTCGCCGCCCATGCCCGTCAAACAGTTGTCACGCACACAGGGCGCACGACTGCTCGCTATGGGGCGCGACACGATGGCGGTGCGCTTCCGCGAGTTGCACGGCTTCACCTATGGCGATCCGCGCACGGTCTGGCGCGCGGACGCGGGGCGCGGCGTGGCAGTTTACGTGTGGGGCGTGCCGCCGGAGCGTCGTCTGCCGCTCTTGGCTTATCACGCCATGCTGCTCGTGAAGAACGGCGTGCCGTGCGGTTACGCCGAAGCGTTGTCGCTCTGCGAGCGCACGGAGATCGGCGTCAACATCTTCTATACTTTCCGCGAGGGCGAATCGGCGTGGCTCTATGCGCGCCTGATGCGTCTCTGCCAGCAACTGCTCGGCGTCAACGTCTTCTCCATCGATCCTTATCAACTCGGCGCGGGCAACGCAGAGGGCATCGAATCGGGCGCGTACTGGTTCTATCGCAAGCTCGGCTTCCGCCCCACGCAACCCGAGTTAATCAAACTCGACGCGGCGGAAGAACACAAGATCGCCACGCGCGCGGGCTATCGCACCAACGCGCGCACCTTGCGCAAACTTGCGACCGGGCACGTGCTCTACGATGCGACCGCGCACGGCGCATGGGATCGCTTCCACGTCCATCACATCGGTTTACAGCTCGCGCGCCGCATGGGCCGACAATTTAACGGTGACGCGGACAAGTTGCGCCGCGCATCGGCCGCCGCAGTCGCCCGCGCGCTCAGCGTCCACATTGATAGTTGGCGCGCAGATGAACAACGTGCCTTCACGGACTTCGCGCTCGTCCTCGCGCTCGTGCCCGATCTTGCGCGTTGGCCAATAACGGAGAAACGCGCCCTCGTGCGGCTCATCCGCGCAAAGGCCGGCGCGGATGAATTAACTTATCTGCGCCGGCTGCAAGGGCACGCGCGGCTGCGACGTGCGATAATCGCGCTGGGCACAAGCAACGCGCGGCTGAATGAAGATGGATCAAGCAACGAACACTGACAGCACGGCGCAAGATTTCCGCAGCGGCTATGTCGCGCTCATCGGGCGACCGAACGCGGGCAAGTCCACGCTTTTGAATCGGCTCGTCGGCGAGAAGATCGCGGCCGTGTCGAACAAGCCGCAGACCACGCGCTATCAAATTCAAGGCATCATCACGCGCCCCACGGGTCAGGTCGTGCTTGTGGACACGCCCGGCGTACATGCGCCCGGCTACCTGCTCAATCGCCGCATGATGGCCGCCGTCCACGA
This sequence comes from Pyrinomonadales bacterium, assembly GCA_038237345.1. Lineage (GTDB taxonomy): Bacteria > Acidobacteriota > Blastocatellia > Pyrinomonadales > Pyrinomonadaceae > QHXQ01. The sequence goes on along the minus strand of JBBRYU010000044.1, from coordinate 18,033 downwards.
CGCGCTCGCCGGTGTCAACCTCGTGCTGTTGATGCGCGACGCTTCGGTCTCGACCGGCAACGGCGACCACTTCGTCCTCGATCTCATTAAACAGGCGCAACTGCCCGCGCTGTTGCTGCTGAACAAGATCGACAAAGTACCGGACAAACAAAAGTTGTTGCCGCTCATCGAGTGGTACGCGCTAGAGTACGACTGGCGCGGCGTCCTTCCGCTCTCCGCGCGCAAGGGCGACATGGTGGAAGAGATGATCGCGGAGATCATCAAACATCTACCCGCAGGCGATCCTATCTTCGCCAACGATGAATTGACCGACCAACCGCTGCGCGCCCTCGTCGCGGAGATCGTGCGCGAAAAGATTCTGCAAGTGACGGGTGAAGAGCTTCCCTACGTCACGGCCGTCGTCACCGAGCAATACGACGAGACGCGCGCCGATCTGACGCGCATCGGCTGCGTGATCTACGTCGAGCGCAATTCGCAGAAAAAGATCATCGTCGGACACGGCGGCGAGCGCATCAAGGACGTGGGCACGCGCGCCCGCCATGACATCGAGCGCCTCGTCGGCCACCGCGTTCACCTTGACCTCTTCGTCAAAGTCGAAGCCGACTGGCGCAACAGCGAGCGCGCTCTCAACGAGATGGGAATAAAGCAGTGAAGAGTGACAAGTGCCGAGTGACAAGTTAAAAACTTCTTGCCCGGCACTCGGCACTCGGCACTCGGCACTTATGAAGTGGTTTGCTCTCGATGTCACGTTGGAAGCGGCGGCGCGCGAAGCGGTGGAGTACGCGCTGATGGAAGCGGGCGCGCTCGGCACAGAGACGAACGACGCGGCCGGCGAACTATTACGCGTGCGCGGCTACTTCGAGCGTGCGCCGGAACGCGAACTAATCCGCGCCGCGTTGTTTGACGCGTTGCGCATCTATGCGCTGCCGGCTGCGGCCGTGTGCGACATGGGGGTGCGCGAGGTCGCGGCGCGCGACTGGCTGGCCGAGTGGAAACAGACTTGGCAGCCGGTCGAGGTCGGCGCACGGTTCATCATTGCGCCGCCGTGGAGTGAGATCGCAGACGCCACTGACCGGATCGTGATCCGCATCGAGCCGGGCATGGCCTTCGGCACGGGCACGCACGAAACGACGCGCCTGTGCCTCGCCGCCATCGAACAACATTTTCACGGCGCGAGCTTTCTCGATGTCGGCACGGGCACAGGTATTCTCGCCATCGCCGCCGCCAAACTCGCACCGCATGCGCGCATCAATGCCTGCGACACTGACGCCGAAGCCGTCGCTATCGCCCGCGAGAACGCACGTTTGAACGACGTGGCCGAACAGATCGATTTCTACGTCGGCTCGGTTACTGAAACGACATCATCAGCGGATTGCGTCTGCGCGAATCTGACGGCGGACGTGATCGTGCCGTTGCTCCCCGCGCTCGTGGGCGCGACCTGTGGGCGTCTGATCCTCTCCGGCATCCTTGCCACGCAAGTCGAGTTTGTACGTGCACGGCTGTGTGAACTTGGCAGCAACGATTGCGAGACGATAACTGACGGCGAATGGATCGCGCTCATCGTTTAAAAGAGACTTTCAAATCCGCAATCCTATGACTCGCCGCCGCTTTTATGCGCCGCCCGCAGCCTTCGCGCCCGATGGTGCGGGCGTCGTGCTGTCGCGCGAAGAGAGCGCGCATCTAGTCAACGTGTTGCGCCTGCGCGTCGGCGATGAAACATTTGTGTTCGACGGCGCGGGGCGCGAGTATCGCTGCATTGTCGCAGCCGAGCGCGAGCGCGACGGACAGACGCGGCTCGCGGTTGCGCAGGAGGTTGCGCCGCAGCGGCCCGAATCGCCTTTGCGCCTGACGCTCGCGTGCGCGTTGTTGAAGGGTGAGAAGTTCGATCTCGTAGTGCAGAAGGCGACCGAGTTGGGCGTCGCGCGCATCGTGCCGGTGCTGACTGTGCGCGGCGATGTGCGTCTGCGCGCGGAGCATGACGTTGAGGCAAGGCTCGCACGCTGGCGACGGCTCGCGCGCGAAGCGGCGAAACAGTCGGGGCGCGCAGTCGTGCCGACAATCGATGCGCCGGTGTCGTTCGATGCGTTGCTGACGGCTGAAGAAGTCGTATCGTCGCCGCGTTTGCTCTTCACTGAGCGCGAGGGTCGGGGCTTGCGCGAAACGTCTGCTGCATGGCCCGCGCCGGTCGCTCAGTTAACGGTGCTCGTCGGCCCGGAGGGTGGTTGGGCAGATGCAGAACTCGCGCAAGGCGCGGCGGCGGGCTGGCAACTCGTCACGCTCGGCGGGCGCACGTTGCGCGCAGAGACGGCCGCGCTCGTCGTCACCGCTTTACTGCAACACCTGTGCGGTGATCTGCGTTGAGTTAATTAGCGTGGCGGTTTTCGCTCTGCGCGAGCGGCGCTGTGTGGCGCGACAGATATTTTGCCGAAACATATTTTGACGAAACGGCTCGCACGGGCGCAGAATATGCAAACGGTTTCAGCGTGCTGCACCGGACGCAAGGAAACCTGATGGGAGCGGGTGGCGTATGGCGTTTACGAGAGATGAAGCAGTCGCGCGGGCGCGGGCGGATTTGGCCGGGCGACTGGGCTTAGCTGAAAAAGAGATCGCGGATGAGTCCGTGGCCGACGCTGATTTCTCCGATGCCAACTTCGGCGCGTCCCGCGCCGACGAGATGAGCGCGCAGATGATCACGCCCGGCTGGCGTATAACTTTACGCGCGGGCGGGCAAGTTTATGAGTACCGCGCCAATCGCAACCGGCTCCGCTTGTTCAATTTCAACGGCGCGAATCATCGCGTAGTGTAGCAGGGCAAAAGTTTTCGTCCGATCTGTAAGAGGTAAAAGCAATGAACCGAAATAATCTCTTTGGCCATCTGGCGCTGGCCGTGGCCCTCGTTATTCTCGCCGCCTTCATCGGGCAGATGCGGCACATGCAATGGCGCACGCACGACAAGCCGGTCGAGCGTGGTAAGACTGAGCAAACCGCTGAACCGGCCGGCGACAAGGAAGACGGCGACGAGGCGGAAGGCACGGATGATCAAGATAAGGATGAGGACGACGCGGAGGTGCTCGTGCGCTTCCGGGCCGGCACATCGCCGGAGGCGATTGACCGCATCACGGCGCAACTCAACGACCGCGTCGAAGATCGCTTCGAGCAGATCGCCAGCGAAGAGATGGTCATCGCGGACGAAGACAATCTTGATGCGGAAGAGGTGGCCGCCGAATATCGCGCGCTGCCCGAAGTACTCTACGCCGAGCCGAACGGCCAGATTGAGCTTGAGCCGGGCGAGGATGCGGTGGACGGTGGGCCGGGGCTGAGGCCCGACTACGTTGCGGGCGCAGACCACGCGCATCCGAGCGATCCGATGTTCGACGATCAATGGTCGCTCGATAATCACGGCACGCGCGGCGGCACACAGAACGCGGACATCAGCGCCCTCAAAGCTTGGGAGAAGACGCACGGCAGTGAGAAGATCGTGGTCGCGGTGCTGGACACGGGTGTTGATTACACGCACCGCGATCTGATCAACAACATCTGGACGCGCCCCGCCAATATGCCGGCATATATCGATAAAGAGTTGGGCGCGTTCGACGACACGCACGGCTTCGACGCCTCGGATATGGACGGCGACCCGATGGACGACAACGGCCACGGCACGCACTGCGCCGGCATCGTCGGCGCGGAGGGCGACAACAACGACGGTATCGCGGGTGTCAACTGGCACGTCGAGATCATGCCGTTGAAGTTCCTCAACGCGAACGGCTCCGGCTCGGTCAAGGACGCCATCGAGTGCATCAACTACGCGATTGCGCGCAAGAAGGCGGGCGTCAACATACGCATCATCAGCGCAAGCTGGGGTTCGACGATGTACTCGCGCGCCCTCGAAGATGCCATTAAGCGCGCGGGCGAAGAGGACATTCTGTTCGTCGCGGCGGCGGGCAATTCCAGCACCGACAACGACCGCCGCCCGCACTATCCTTCGAGCTACGCGCTGCCGAACGTCCTCAGCGTCGCCGCGCTCACACGCCGCGACGAACTAGCTTCGTTCTCGAATTGGGGCCTGAAGAGCGTCCACGTCGCCGCGCCGGGCGCGGAGATTCTTTCGACGTGGCCCGACAACCAGTACGAAGAGCATTCGGGCACATCAATGGCGACGCCGGAAGTGTCGGGTGTCGCGGCGCTCGTACTGGCGCTTAACCCCAACATGCCAGTCAAGGATTTGCGCGAGCGTTTGATCAACGCGACGGACAAACTGCCCGCGCTCAGTGGCAAGGTGGCGAGCGGTGGGCGCATCAATGCAGCCCGCGCCGTCAAAGCCGAGTGAGTTGAGGCGCACGATGTTCATGTCCCCAACAAGCCCCTTCGAGCTGTATGCGCGAAGGGGCTTGTTGCTTACGGGCGCGGTTAACCTTTACTCTGATGCGCTATGACCGATAAGACCAATGCTCTGTGCGCTGCGCTCCGCGCCAGCGTTGACCACATCACGCTGGAGTGGGTACGGCGCGTGCAGCAAGACCCTTACATGCGTTCTGACGACCGTTTGACGTTAACGCAGATCGTGGATCACGTCCCGCAGATGCTCGAAGAGTTGTGCGCGCTATTGGGGCAAACAGGTGAATTGGACTTCAAAACGATCCGCGCGGCCAGCGAGCACGGCTACATGCGCTCGACCGAAGGCTATTCGCTGCTCGATCTGTTACGCGAACTAGAACTGCTGCGCGATTGCGTCTTTCAGTTCGTCGCCGAGACGGAGACGAAACACAACGTTGCCCGCGCCGAAACTGTCCGCGCCCTGCGCCTCGTCAATCACTATTTCGGCGAAGACATCCTGTTCGTCGTCGAACACTTTCTGCATAAGCCGCGCCGGATGACAGACGACGCGAATTGATCTATAACTTGCGCCACCAACAAACATGAGAGAAGCGAGGGCCAAGAGGGAGATGAGTGCGTCCATTCAACCGCGGGTTACGGACACAGCGCCGGAACTCGATCAGCTTTGTATCAACACGATCCGCACGCTTGCGCTCGACGCAGTGCAACGCGCCGAGTCCGGTCATCCCGGGCTGCCGTTAGGCTGTGCGCCGGTGGCCTACGTGCTGTGGACGCGCTTCCTGCGCCACTATCCGCAGCATCCGATATGGGCGAACCGCGACCGATTTCTGCTCTCCGCCGGGCACGGCTCGATGCTGCTCTACGCGCTGCTTCACTTGACCGGCTACGATCTGCCGCTCGAAGAATTGCGCAACTTTCGCCAGTGGGGATCGAAGACGCCCGGTCATCCGGAGAACGTACTCACGCCCGGCGTCGAGATCACGACGGGGCCGCTCGGCCAAGGTTTCGCCAACGGCGTGGGCATGGCGCTGGGCGCGGCGCACCTCGCGGCCAAGTTCAACCAAGCGGGTTTGGCGCTCATCGATCACTATGTCTACGCCATCGTCTCGGACGGCGATCTGATGGAAGGCGTCGCGTCGGAAGCCGCATCGCTCGCGGGTCATCTCAAACTCGGCAAGCTCATCTATTTTTACGATGACAACCATGTGACCATCGAAGGCAACACCTCGCTCGCCTTCTCCGAAGACGTACCCAAACGTTTCGAGTCATACGGCTGGCACACTTCGACCGTCGCAGACGGCAACGATCTCGCCGCGATTGACGCTGCGATCCGCGCTGCGCAGTCCGGCACTGATCGCCCATCGCTCATCTCCGTCAAAACAACCATCGGCTACGGCATGCCCACCGCCGGCACGCGCAAGGCACACTCGGATGCGCCGGGCGCGGACGCCGTGCGCGAAACGAAACGGCATCTCGGCTGGCCCGAAGATAAGGATTTCTACATCCCCGATGAGGCGTTGCAGCATTTCCGCCAAGCAGTTGAACGCGGCGCAAAACTGGAACAGACGTGGAATGAACTCGCCGCGCGTTACGCGCAGCAGCACGAAGAACGCGGCCGCGCGTGGCGCACGTTGATGGCAGGCGAACTGCCCGATGGTTGGGAAGATAAGCTGCCCTCCTTCGCCGATGCGAAACCGATGGCGACGCGCGCCGCCTCCGGCGAAGTCATCAACGCGCTCGCGCCCACGCTGCCGATGCTCGTCGGCGGCTCGGCCGATCTGGGACCGTCGAACAACACGGACATCAAAGACGGCGGCAGTTTCGAGGCCGGCTCTTACGACGGCCGCATCTTCCACTTCGGCATACGCGAACACGCGATGGGCGCGACCATGACGGGCATCAGTCTGAACGGCGGCCTCATCCCCTTCGGCGGCACGTTTATGTGCTTCTCCGATTACATGAAGCCCGCGATCCGGCTTGCGGCTTTATCCGAAGTGCAAGTCATCTACGTCTTTACGCACGACTCCATCGGTCTCGGCGAAGATGGCCCGACGCATCAGCCTATCGAACAACTCGCAGGCCTGCGCGCCATCCCGCACCTCTACCTCATCCGCCCCGCCGATCCGCACGAGGTGCGCGAAGCGTGGCGCGTCGCCATCCTGCGCCGCCACGCACCGACTGCGCTCATCCTCACGCGCCAGAAAGTGCCCACGCTTGATCGGAAAACTTACGCGCCGGCCGAAGGACTCAGACGCGGCGCGTATATCATTGCCGAAGCGACCGACGCAAACGGCCAGCGCGTTCAACCGCAACTTATCTTGCTCGCCACCGGCTCGGAAGTTTCGTTGACGCTCGACGCGCGCACGCAGTTGCAACAGGCCGGCACGCCCACGCGCGTCGTCTCGCTGCCCTGCTGGGAGTTGTTCGAGGCGCAGGAGCAGACTTACCGCGACGAAATTTTGCCGCGCGACATTACGGCCCGGCTTGGCGTCGAAGCGGGCGCGCGACTCGGTTGGGATCGTTACGTCGGCGCGCAAGGCGACGTGATTTGTCTGGAGCGTTTCGGCGGCTCCGCACCCGGCGACGTGGCGTTGCGCGAACTCGGCTTCTCGGTGGACAACGTGCTGAAACGCGCACGTGCGTTGCTCGGCAAGTAAACGGACGGAGACTGTCATGCGAATTGCAATCGGCGCGGATCACGGTGGATTTCCTTTGAACGAGCGTGTGCTCGCAGAACTACGCGCGGCCGGGCATGAGTTTGAGGACTTCGGCACGCACGACAGCTCGAAGCCCGATGACTATCCTGATTACGCATGGCAAGTCGGCGCAGCAGTCCGTGCAGGACGTGCGGAGATCGGTATCATCATCTGCGGCAGCGGCGTCGGCGCGAACGTGGCAGCGAATAAGATCAAGGGCGTGCGCGCGGCGTTGTGCGGCGACACTTATTCGGCGCATCAGTCGCGCGAGCACGACGACTGCAACGTGCTGTGTCTCGGCGCGCGGGTCGTCGGCAGCGAGTTGGCGATGGAGATCGTGCGCGCGTTCGTCGGTGCGCGCTTCACCGGCGAAGAACGACATCAACGTAGATTGAACAAGGTGCTTGAGATCGAGCGGCGCGAAACGTCGGCGCGCTGAAAGTTCATCCGCCTCAACAGACCACACGCAAGACTCCCGGCAGCACGCGAAACTCAACGGGCGTATGCCCACGCACGTCGCCGTCGGCTTCAAGCGCCAACGCATCATCCGGCGACAGATGTTCGAGGCGTACGCGTGCGCCGCGTGTGACGCGTACGCGCGGGTTGGCGAGATGGCCGCCGGTGTGTATGCGTGTCAACTCGCGGACTATGACGGCGCGCGAGATGTCGCAAGTTGTAAGCACGTCGAGTTGGCCGTCGTCAATGCGCGCGGCGGGCGCGAACATCATGCCGCCGCCCGCGAAGGGACTATTGGCCACGGCCGCAAGATTCGTTCGACACTCGATAGGTGCATTGTCGTCCACCTGAATCCGCAGTCGCCGCAAACGCCAACGCGCGAGCGCGGCGACGGCTGCCAATGCAAAGCGCGTCTCGCCCGACAGACGGCGCACGAATTCACCTTGCGCAGCCACGTGCCCCGCGACCTCCGCGCCGATGCCGAGCGTCGCCGCGTTGAGACAGAGGAACGTGCGCAGGCCCGCGTCTGTCGTGGCAACGCCGTGTAATAGATCAACTGTGCGCGTCGTACTGTCGTCGTGATTATGTTGGCAGTGCGCGATGAGGCGGGCGAGCCAGTGCGCGAGCGAAGCGCGCCCGCCTTCGAGGCTGCGCGCGTAATCGTTGCCCGTGCCGCCGGGCAAGACGGCGAGCGCGGCGGCTGCGTTGATGGCGACGGACGACTGAGCAAACGCTTGCTCGTGCTTGAAGAAACCCGCTGCCACTTCGCTCAGCGTGCCGTCGCCGCCGACGACGGCAATCGTGCGATAGCCTTCGCTCAAGGCCACGCGCGCACGCGCCTGCGCGTCGCCGACATGCCGCGCTTCGTGCGCGTCGAAACGCACGGCTGCGTCGTTGAGCGCCGCGCGTACCTGCGCCCATGCCGCCTGCGCGCGGGCCGCGTTATAGTTGACGATGACGAAGAGTTCGGGTTGAGCGCTCATGCAAGCCGGAGGGAATTAACCACAAAGGTACGCAGAACACAAAGCAAATGATGAATGCGGAATGAAAACCTGTTCATCGTTCATGGTTCATCCTTTGCTTTGTGCCTTTGTGGTTTGCTCAAGCAGTTTAGAGGGAGATGAAGATGGAGCATGAAACGATGCGCGCGGTCGTGATCGCGCAGCACGGCGGCGTCGAAGGACTTGAGGTGCGCGCGGTGGCGACGCCCGTGGCGTTGGGCGACCGCGTGCGCGTGCGTGTGCGCGCGGCGGCGTTGAATCGCGCCGACCTGTTGCAGCGACGAGGCCATTATCCCGCGCCGCCGGGCGCGCCGGCTGATATTCCCGGACTTGAGTTCGCCGGCGAGGTCGAGCAGTTGGGCGCGGACGTGCGCGCGTGGCAGGTGGGCCAGCGCGTGTACGGCATCACGGGTGGCGGCGCGCAAGCCGAGTACGTCGTTGTGCCCGAAAACGCGCTCGCCGAGATTCCCGCTAATCTCGACTGGGCGGAAGCGGCGGCCGTGCCCGAAGCGTTCATCACGGCGCATGATGCGCTGTTCACGCAAGGCGGGCTGATGCTGGGTGAGCGCGTCCTTGTCCACGCTGCCGGCTCAGGTGTCGGTCTCGCCGCCACCCAACTCGCGCACGCCGCAGGCGCGGTTCCCTACGGCACGGCGCGCACGCCGGAGAAACTCGAACGCGCGCGTGCGTTCGGGCTTGCGGATGCAGTCGCGGTTGGCGACGACCCGCAAGCTTTTGCCGAAGCCGTGCGCGCGTGGACGAACGGCGCAGGCGTACAAGTCATCCTCGATCTCGTCGGCGCATCGTATCTCGCGGCGAACTTGAGCGCGCTCGCGGCGCGTGGGCGCATGCTGCTCGTCGGCACGATGGGCGGGGCAAGTGCGCCGCTCGATTACAGCCTTGTGATGGGCAAACGACTGCGGCTGACAGGCACGGTCTTGCGTGCGCGCTCGACGGAAGAGAAGGCCCGCGCCACGCGCCTCTTCGCCGCACACGTCGGCCCGTTGCTCGCGCGCAGACAGGTGCGCCCTGTCATTGATCGCACGTATCCGCTCGCTGAAGTGCGTGCCGCGCATACGCATCTCGAAGGCAACGAGAGCTTTGGAAAAATTGTTCTGCTCGTGGATGGTGGCTTGTGAATCGGCAATCGTGAATAGCAGGAACTCTGCTCTTTCTATTCACGATTGCCGATTGCCGATTTATGGCTTTTCCCGGCTCTCATTACCGATGCTCTGGCTACGCATATTTGGTCACGCCCCCAAGTTTCTTGACAATTGGTCTGAGCGGAAATATTTTATCCGCGTCTGCTCGTTGTCTTTCCTGCCGACGAAGTCCTTTTTCGTTGGCCTCACGTCCCTGACGGTTGTTCTTTTTCCAAGGGAGTGCGCCATGCACATTCAAAGTCAAAAGATACCTCTCGTTGTTCTACTCCTCTCTAATCTGCTTTCAACTCGATCACTTCAGAAAACGCGATTCCGTTAATTTAAAGCCGTCTGCGCTGCTCGTCGCTGAACATTCGGTAGCACTGTTTTCATTTGTCCTATGCAATTGAAACGGATGGATGAAAGTCCTGCTGTCATTACCGCTAACTCACAGTGACAATCCAAGAAATTCGCCGGAGCCGATTTCACCGTCACTTTCTTTGCTCCAACACCCTCTAAAGGAGACCGATCATGCCAGATAATCCTGACTGCAAACCGTTCCCGCCGGTCATAGACGGGACTCCGGGAAGCAGATACAAACTCAAAGGCCCGCAGGTCGAACCCGGCGCGGCTTACTGGACAACCAGCCCTTGCGCCATCCCTTGTGTCGTACGGGTCTCAGAGCTACTGCCTATCACCGATAACCCGAAGAACAAGGACTGCTACTTCGAGCCGTATCCTTCCGATCCCAAAGTTATCAAGAAAGAACTCGACGAGCTACACCAACTCGAAACAGACCGGGACAAACCGCTGCCAGCAGGGGTGATCAGTAAATTCCTGCAACTGCGGCCGCCGCCGCTCGGCGCTGTCTATTGCCTGGAGCGAGAGCAGAAACCGCTGAAGACACTCATGGACGCATGCATGCTCAACGAGCGAGACAAGCCGCCTGTCATAAAGACAGGACGCGAACTGGCCCGCTATTTCGAGGCCGAGACACCGGGCATCGCACACCGCCAGGCGCTCAACTGCCTGATTACAACCTGCGACCTCTCGCCGCCGCGACAGGCGCGCATCTGGATGGCGCTGGACGTGGCGATTTATAGCGCGCTCCTAGCGGCCTGGTATTACAAGTGGGCGAGCGACCGCCCCTGCGTCTCCTACCGCCCGCGCCCGTGGGAAGTAGATCAAACCCTCAAGGTGCTCTTCGACAAGTGTGTAAACAAGACGGGCTGTGCCGACGATGGAGACAGGTTGTTCCCGAATCCGACGCCCGGCACGCCGCGCCACCCGGCTTATCCTTCCGGCCACAGCACCTATAGCGGCGCAGGCAGCGAACTGCTGACCTATTTCTTTCCGGGCGAGAAAGCGGAACTCGACAAACTGGCTAACAACGCCGGTGAGGCGCGGCTATGGGCCGGGATTCACTGGCGCTCCGACCACGAGCAGGGTCAGCAACTAGGGCGTTGCGTGGCGCGGATGGTCATCTCGCAACTGGAAGCAGACGGAGTACCGAAGCCTATGAAACCGCCAGCACACACGCCTGCCAATGAAATCAAGCCTGCTCCGAGTAAGGAAGAGGTGCGCCTCTCGTCTTACGAAGAACGCAGCAAGTGTTTGAACCCACCCACCAAGAACCCATGCTTCCCGCCGATCCCGAATTGTAAGGACGACAAGGATAGCGGCGCGATTCAGAGTGTACAGCAGGGTGCACAATAGTCCTGGACAGGTAAGGAGAAAAAGGAGAAAAGCGGTCGGGAGTTTTACCAACGAAAGACTCCCGGCCGCTTTTCCTGCCGTCTCTCTTTATGAGACCCTACTTGGCCTTCATCAACTTTCCGGCCCGCTGACTACTCAAGCATAGCCACTCCCGCTTTTCCTCATCACTTGTCACTCATCACGCACACTGTTATGATCCACGTTTACCGGCGGTGCGGTGGGCGCGCTGTTGCTGTTTGGAGGAGACCGAAGCGTGAAAGCAGAGTTGAAACAGTTAATTGCATTACAGCATCTGGACACAAACATCCGCAAGCTACAGGCTGAATTGGAAGCCATCCCGCAGAGGCGCGCTGAGATCGAACAGGAATTCGAGCAGCGCGCTTCTGAGTTTTTAGCCCTCGAAAATAAACGCGACGAGGCGCAGCAGACGCGCATGCGGCTGGAAACAGAACTGGCGGAGACGCGCACCAAGGCTGAGCACGCCGACCGCGCGTTGATGGCCGCGACGAATGAGAAGGAATACACCGCCGCCATCCGCGAGGGCGACGCGGCGCGCAAACATAGTTCAGAGTTGGAGACGAAAATCCTTGAACAGATGGTCACGTTCGACGGCGCGCAGCAAGAGATTAGCCAACGCGCGCCGGAGATTGAGACACTGCGCGGCGAGCGCGACGCACAACTCGCCCGCCTTGAAGAGCAGACCCAGGCGCAGGCCCGCCAGATCGACCAAGTACGCGCCGAGCGCGAACGCTTGTTGGCCGTGTTGCCGAAGGCGATGGGCGCGCTCTATAACCGCATCAGCACGCGCCTGCGCGACGGCATCGCCGTGGCCGAGGCACGCAACAATTCATGCACAGCCTGTCACATGTCTTTGCGCCCGCAGGTCATGACGCAGATTCGGCGCGGTGAAGAGATCATCACCTGCGATAACTGCGCACGCATCCTCTACTACGTGCATACGCAAACCGCGCCGCAAGCGTCAACGCAGACCGCGCCATAAACTAACGAGACAAGGAAAGGCTAAGCCCAAGCTTAATTCTTTCCTCATCTCTCGCTTCCCTCAGCTTTAATCTCCCGTCATAATTTCGCAACCGGCGCGCGGTCAAATGCGCGTAGGGATGTCGTGTCGCAGAAACCGAGGTGACCGGGATGGCGAGCGTACAAGAGGCAGAGCAACAGCAAGCGGCAACGGCAACTACGCCGCCAAGCGTCGTGCGTGGGCGACGCGCCAACTGGTGGCGACGGCGCGGCTCGAAACGCAGTTTCTGGTACGAAGACGCGCGCGGGCGGCGCATCACGGACGAGGCTGCGCTCGCCCGGATCAAGACGCTCGTGATCCCGCCCGCGTGGCACGAAGTGCGGATCGCGCCGGGCACGCACAGCAGGCTGCAAGCCATCGGCGTGGACGCGGGCGGGCGCGTGCAACGCATCTATCACCCCGCGTTCGCCGCGAAGCAGCAACGACTCAAGTACGAAAAGATCGTGCGCTTCGGCGTGCACCTCGCCGCGCTCAGGCGCAAGACAAACGAAGACATCGGCCGCGCTGACCTCTCGAAGGCGCGCGTGCTCGCCGTCATCATCCGCCTTATCAACGATCTCTACTTCCGCGTCGGCTCGGAGTTGAGCGTCGCACGCTATCGCACCTACGGCGTCACGACCCTGCGCAATCGGCATCTCACGATCAAGCGCGGCGGCCAACTCGTTTTCAACTTCGTCGGTAAGCATCACATACGCCATCGCCGCATCCTCGTGGATGAAGAACTCGCCACACTCATGCGCGACATACAGAAGCTCGGCGGCGCAAAGCTGTTTCATTATTACGACGAGGAACAAAAACGCGCCGTGCCGATCCGCCCGCGCGACGTGAACGAGTACATTAAGACGGCGACCGGGCCGGAGTTTTCCGCGAAAGATTTTCGCACGTGGGGCGGGACGCTGTTGGCGGCGGTCGAGTTGGCCGAGCTGAGCAAGGCGGGTGACGCGCAAGCGGCGAAACGCAACATCGTGAAGGCCGTGCAGCGTGTGGCCGAGCGACTGGGCAACACGCCGACCGTGTGCCGCAACTCCTATGTGCATCCGCGCGTGCTAGAGAGTTATGTGGCCGGCATTACGCTTGAAGAGTTTCGCCCGCGCAAGGAGCGACGCATCGGCCGCCAGCAACCGGAGTATCTGCCGGAAGAGCGCGCGTTATTGAAGTTGCTGCGTGCGGTAGCCCCGACAGGGGCTGTTTAGAACTTATACTGATACCGCGCCGTCACGCTGCGACCGGGGCCGTCTATGCCCCAACTCAGACCGCGGTGGTTGTGGTCGAAGATGTTCTCGAAATCAATTGAGACGAGCGAGCCTTCGCCGAAGCGGAAGCCGCCGCGCACGTTGAACAGACCGTAGCCGGGAATGTAGGTGAAGAGCGGCGCGGACGTGGCCGTGCCGAGCACGCGCGTCTGCACTTGCGCGAGCGTTTCGCCGGTAGCGATCAAAGTGGTCTCGTCGCCGGTGGCGCAGCGGCCGTCGGGGCCGGGATTGACGAGACCGCGCACGCACGCGCCGTTGCGGAAGAAGTCGCGTATGTCGTTGCGCGAGCGGGTCGCGCCGGTGCGCCGGTCGCCGAGGTCAAGCGTGGAGAGGCGGTTCTGCCTATCGGCCAAAGTCGAATAAGCCTCGACGAAGTAGTGGCGGCCGGCCGGCTCGTAGCGCAGGCGCACGAAGCCGGTCGCGGGCGGCGTGCCGCCTTCGATATTGGGCGGCAGACCCGTAGCGCGATTGTAGGCGCGGATCATGGTGAAGTTGCCGGCGAACGTCCAGTCGCGCGTGAAGCGATAGTTGAGCGAGGATTCGAGACCGTAGATGCGCGCCCGATCCAGGTTGGTGCGGACGAGCACGGGGTTGGTCGCGAGCGGCACGAAGACCGCGCCGTTGGCGTTCTGTTGCGTGATCGACTGGTCGCCGAGGAAACGCCCCGTCGCGCCTGCGGGCAGAATGAGCGTCTGTTGCGAGATGGCGTTACCGATGTCATTGAGGAAGAGGGTCAGATCGGTATCGAAGTTATGCCGCCGGTAACGCACGCTGCCGTCGAAGCTGTTGCTCGTCTCGGAGCGCAGCACGCGCACGGGCTGGCCCGTCGAGACGGCGGTAGCGTCGGCGGTCGAGCCGATCACGCCGCCGAGCGAAGCGGCGGTGAGCGCGTCGGCCTCGAAGCCGTTGCCGACGAGACCGAGCGTACCGAGGTCTGTGGTCGATGGCGCGCGGAAGCCGCGACTGTAGTTGAAGGCAAGGTTAAGTCCGGTTGCAATCGTGCCGACGAGGCCGATGCGGCCGGAGAAATTGTCCACGCGCAGGCTGTCGTCGGGGAAGAGCGGGCGGCCACCGACGATGGGCGCGTTCGCGGCGCGCGAGCGATAAGAGGCGACGTTGTAGCGCAACGCCGCGCTCAGGCGCAGACGTTCGGGGACGAGTTCGGCCACGTCTTGAATGTACGCGCCGGCATTGATATAGCGTGCGCCGTTGGGGATGCGCGGGCGCGTGTTGGGGGACAAGCCTGTGACCGGGTTGAAGGTGAAGGCGGGCGCGTCTACAGTCTCGCGGTAGAAGTCCGCACCGATGAGCATTGTGTTGTTGCGCGTCAGTTGTTTATCGAGATAGCCGCTCAGGCCGAAAACTTTGGTGCGCTCCTTCTGGTGCGTGACGGGCGCGCGCGGGTTGCCGCGCCCGCCCTGATTGACGCGCTCCTCGCGTTGCGCATTGTAAGAGGCGGTGAGTGCGAGATTGTCGAAGAAGCCGACGCTCTGTTTGAGATAACGCAGGTAGCCGAAGTCGAGCATCAGGTTGCGCAGGTCGGCGATCAGGTTGCCGTCGCCGCCGAGCGTCTGATCGTAACGCTTGCCGCCGTCCTGTTGGCTGCGTTGATAGTGGAAAACGAGTTGCTGCTCGTTCGCGGGCGCGTAGTTGAAATGGAACGTGCCGCCGTACTGCGTGAACGCCGTGTCGGTCAGGCGTGTGCCGAGGATGTCGGAGCGCAGACCCAAGAAGCGTTGGATGGACGAATGCAAATCGACGCCGTCGGCGGGGCGCAAGATGTTGACGCGGCGCGCGGCGATGTTGGCCAGAATGCCCGTGCGGCGCGTGCCGTAGGTGAGCAAGGTGTTGCCGCCGTAGGAGAGATCGGTGGAGGTGAACATGGTGTTCGCCTCGCCGTGCCATTCGGGCGCGGCGCTGCCGAAGCCGGGCACGCGCGTGACCAGATTGATCGTGCCGCCAAGGGAATCTGAACCGTACTGCACGCTGTTCGGCCCGCGCAGGATTTCGACCGCGCGCAAGGAACTCGGCTCATTCAGGTTGAAGAAGGTGTTGATGCCGCCGCGCATCGCGGACGTGGTGTAGCGTACGTCGTCCACGTAGACCGCGACCTTCGTCCCCGTCAGACCGCGCACGAAGATGCCGCCGATGGTCGGGCTGGTGCGCTGCAAGGCGACGCCCGGTTCTTCCTCCGCGACTTGCGCGAGGACGGCCGTAGCACGTTCTTGGATGGCCTCTTCGCTGATGATGTTGACGGCCTGCGGCACGCGCTCTTTGTCCGCCACCTGCCCGCGCTCGGCTGTGACCGTCACCTGTTCAGCGAGCGGGTTGATCTCCAGCACGACGGGCACGTCCGTCGTGTCGCCTGCGGTCACACGCACGGCCATGCGCCGATTGGCGAAGTCCACGCGCGTAATGCGCAACTCATACGAGCCGGGCGGCACGCTATCGAAGTGAAAGCGGCCGTCGCTGTCGCTCTCGGTCGTCTGCGCCACCGCTTGCTGCGTGCTGACGAGATAGATGCGTGCGCCGCTGACGACCGCGTCTGCTGTGTCATGCACCGTGCCGCTTATCTGCCCGCGCGTTGACTGTTGCGCCTGCGCGAGCAGCGCGCACATGAACGCAGAGATAGTTATAGCCAGTATGAGTCTTAACGTTGAGGAGGTTTTCATTGTCGTTCTTCCTGTCCTGATTTGACATCGTATTGGTCGGTGTTGCGTGCGCGGCCAAAGCCGCGCGGTTGCCACTTCGCGCCAAAATAAGATTACGCCGGGGTCATACGGCGGTGGCAGATGACGCGAGTGCGCAAGTTGGACGTTCAGGTTAAACGCGAAGGTGAACTACTACCAACGGCCGTAGTTCGCGGCGGGCCAAAAAGATTTAGGCCGGCACGCCTCGGAGAACGTGCCGGCCTTGCTGTTGTCGCGCGCCGGTTCCGGTGCAGGCGCTGCTGAAAGGAGATTTATGCCGCAGCAGCGGTGCAACGACGCGGACGCAAGCTCATTGCCCGACAGCCTACGTCGATCTGCAATCTACTACCAGCATTCGTTTGCGGCGGTGGCGAAAAAAAATCGTCACCGTGGCCCGTGTCGCTATCTCAGCGCGCCGACGACATATTCGAGGGCCGTGTGCATCGTGGCGAGCACGCGCGCATCGGCGGCGCACCCGACTGCTACCAGCAACGACGCGCACGCACCGGCCCAGAGCCATGCACCGGGAGGACGCACACCAATATATTGTCCGGTCGCGTTGCCTGCCGCCAACTGCATCAACCGGCGCACGCGCCAAGCGAGACTGCCGTCATCGAGCGCGCCGAGCAGGAACGCGCCGGCCGGCAACGCAGGACGCGCGCCCGGCGGCACGAGCCGCGCGATCTTAACCAGCGCAGATGCGAGATCGAGCGCCGTATCCGCGTCGCCTGCGTGGGCCGCGTGCTCGTCGGCCGCGGCCTCCGCGCTCTCGCTCCACGCGCGGTCGAGCGTGCGCCCGGCGGGCACGATGGTCAGCGCGTCGCGGCAACCGCGCAGGAGGGCGCGCTTCAAATTATCGCGCGCCGCGAGATGACCGCATTCGTGCGCCAGCGCGGCGCGGAGTTCCCCTTCGTTGAGTTCGGCGAAAATTTGTTGCGCGATGAACAGGCGCGGGCGGAGCGCGCCGACGACCGCGACGACGGGAAAGCGATGCGCAACGCGGTAAGCGGGCACGGGCACGCCCGGCAGCGTGACAGGCGCAGCATGTTGCAACCAGTCGGTGACGAGCCGGTGCGTCACCAGCCACGCAGCGAGACCGCGCCAGAGCGCGAGCGCAAGCCCCATGATCGACAGCGCGGCCAGCGCGGCGAGTTTCGCGCTGACCGTCTCGGCCGCCCCTTCCGGCTCATAGCGCAGATAAGCGGGCACGACGAACGCGGCGACGAACAGCAACGCGAGCGCGAACGGACCCAAGCGGAGCGCGAATAACAACTGTGCGCGCACGGCCGCAGACCACGCGCGCGTGCGGCGGTCGAGCCAGCCGTGCCACAAACCGGCGATGGCTAACGAGGCGAGCGCATTCGCGGTCAAAAGGGCCGCGAGCGCGAGGCACAGACCAAGCAGGTGGTACATGATCTCTAGTCCTCGCTTGCACGCGGCGGCGGGTTGCGCCGCAGTTCTCGTCGCTTCTCTTTAACGAGCCGCTCAAGCTCGTCGAGCAATTCGCGGTCACGCGCGCTGACCGCGTCCACGATGCAAGCCAACACAGGCTCGACCGCTTGCTCGTTGCGCCCCAGCAGCGCGTCGAGCACGTCCTGCGCGATGCCGCGCTCCAACTCTTCGGGCGAGACGCGCGTCGCGTAGATGAAAGCGCGGCCGTCTTTGCGCCGGGCAAGCAGGTTCTTTTTGTAGAGGCGGTCGAGGGT
>JBBRYU010000043.1:0-21513 GCA_038237345.1 Pyrinomonadales bacterium | reverse complement strand
CTCGGAAAATTTCAACGTGATGGGCGTGGCCAGATGCGCCGACGCGGTCTCTTGCAGGATGCGGACGCCGCCGTGATAGTGCGAGTAGGCGCGGGCGGGCGTCCATGCGTCGTAGGTCGAATCGGTGGTGATGCCTTTGAAGCCTTTGGCGCGCAGGTCGGCCGCCATGTAGTTGCCGAGTTCGGTGTAGCCCGCGACGATCTGCGGCGGCACGTTCGGCTCGACGGGTTTCATGTAGGGCGGCAGAAACAGGCGCGAGCCGGCTTCGCCCTGCTGGTGTATATCGTGGACGATCTGCGGATGCCAGACGTTGTGGATTTTATCAACGGTCAACTGCGTCTCGACCTGCGTGAAGGCGTACCAGTCGCGGTTGTTATCGTGCCCCGTATAC
The DNA here is from genome assembly GCA_038237345.1 of Pyrinomonadales bacterium. GTDB lineage: Bacteria > Acidobacteriota > Blastocatellia > Pyrinomonadales > Pyrinomonadaceae > QHXQ01. The sequence continues at coordinate 21,122 of JBBRYU010000043.1, read as the reverse complement.
TTGTGATAAAGCTCCGGCGGACTCGTGCCCTCGTAAGGCGTGCCGAGCGTCTTGTCGTACCAATCCTTCACGATGTCCACGCCGTCCGGATTCAAAGACGGCACGAGCAGCACGATGCAGTTTTGCAGGATGCTTTGAATCTCCGGCTCATCCGACGATGCGAGCCGATGCGCGATCAACATGCTCGCCAGATTGCTGCCGACCTCCGTCGAGTGTATACCGCACGTGATCAGCACGATGGTCTTGCCGTTGCTGATCAACCCTTCAGCCGTCACCTCGGCGCGTGCGCCGCGCCCGAGCGTGCGCGGGTCGGCGAGCCTTCGCTGAATGTCTTTGTACACTTCGAGCCGCGCCAGATTCTCCGGCGCGCTGATCGTCGCCAAGACAAACGGTCGCCCCAGAGTCGTCTTGCCCAACTCTTCAAACTGCACGCGCTCGCTCGCCGCGTCCAACTTGCGGAAGTAGTCCAACATCTGCGCCCAACTCGCCAGCTTGCGATCATCGCCGGGCGTGAAGCCAAGCACCTCCGCCGGTGTGGGCACGGCCGTTGTGAACGAGGGCGTATCGGGTGGGTCTAGTGCGAGCGGTTGTTTGCGCCCCTGCGCAGAAGTTGCAGGGTTAAGACGGCGTGCGGGCGGGCGGCGCGTCTGCGCGGGCACGAGCGACACGGTGAGTAGCGCGAGACAGAGCGCAAGGGCAGCGAAGCGTGTGCGTATAGGCATCGAAACTCCAACGGATTGAATGTGACGGGCTAGCTTAAATCGCGCGCAGTTTAGCATAACGAGCGGTCGGTGACGCGGCTTTCATCCTTGCCCTCGCGCGCGGTGCGGGGTAAAGTAGCGCGCGAAATCCCCGCTACTCCCCAACAATTTGCAACGCTCGCATCGGAGGGCAATGACCCATGGCAACTGAGACTGTTGATGTCGCCGAGACTAACGAGTACCCGGATATTGTCGGCGCGAAACCATCGAATGCATATCTCGCCGCGTTCCGCCCGTATCTGCCGGACAGCGCGCGTTTGCCGGAGTTGACGCCGCTGCCGCTCATCGTCGGCACGCTCTTGGGCATCGTCTTCGGCGCGTCGTCGCTCTATCTCGTGCTCAAGGTCGGCTTGACCGTGAGCGCGTCGATTCCCGTCGCCGTTATCTCGATCACGCTCTTCCGGCTGCTCTCGAAACTGGGGCTGCGGAATGCGACGATTTTGGAGAACAACATCGTCCAGACGGCCGGCTCGGCCGGCGAGTCCATTGCCTTCGGCGTCGGCGTGACCATGCCCGCGATCATGATCTTGGGCTTTGATCTGGAGTTCACGCGCGTGATGCTGGTGGCGGTGTTAGGCGGTCTGCTCGGCATCCTGATGATGATTCCGCTCAGGCGGGCACTGATCGTGCAGCAACACGGGCTGTTGAAGTACCCGGAGGGGACGGCGTGCGCGGAAGTATTGAAGGTGGGCGCGGACGACGTGTCGCGGGCGGCGCACGAGCAGTCGCTGAGTGTGGACGAGCGCGCGGCCGTCGTGGACACGGGCGAACAGATGGGGGCGAAGACGATCTTCGCCGGCTTCGGCATCGGGTTTCTGTACCAAGTGGCGATGGACGCGCTGAAGGGTTGGAAGACCGTGCCGGAAAAAGTGTTTGGCGCGCCCTTCAAGGCAGGCTCAATAGCGGCGGAGATTTCGCCCGCGCTCTTGGGCGTCGGCTACATCATCGGGCCGCGCATCGCTTCGATCATGGCGGGCGGCGGCGTGCTCGCATACCTCGTGCTGATCCCGATGATCAAATTCTTCGGCGAAGGCATGACGGGGGCGCTGTCGCCGGGCACCATACCGATCAGCGAGATGAGTCCGGGGCAAATTCGCGGCGCTTACGTGCTCTACATCGGCGCGGGCGCGGTGGCGGCGGGCGGCATCATCAGTCTGTTTCGTAGCTTGCCGACCATCTGGCACGGCTTGAAAGAAGGGCTGAAAGATTTACGTGGCGGACAGGCGGCGACCGACAGTCGCGCGTTGCGCACGGATCAAGACCTGTCGATGAAGTTCGTGCTGGCCGGCATCATCGTGCTGGTGGCGATGATCATGCTGGCCCCGCAACTGGGGCTGCAAGGGAATCTGCTTGGCGCGTTGATGATCATCGCATTCGGCTTTCTGTTCGTGACGGTCTCGTCGCGGCTGACCGGCGAGATCGGTTCGTCGTCGAACCCGATCTCCGGCATGACGGTCGCCACGTTATTGCTGACCTGTCTGATCTTTTTGCTCATCGGCTGGACAGGCCCGCCCCGATACGTCACGGCGTTGTCCATCGGGGCCATCGTCTGCATCGCCTCCTCGAACGGCGGCACTACATCGCAGGATTTGAAGACCGGCTTTCTCATTGGCGCGACGCCCCGTTATCAACAGATCGCCATTCTCATCGGCGCGCTGGCCTCGGCCCTTGTGCTCGGGCCGATTCTACTGAGCCTGAACGACTCGTCCACTGTCTATGTGCCGCGCACGATGTTCGTGCCGGTGACGAAGAGCGTGGGGCAGTTCAATGCGGGCGTCGTCCCGAACCTGCCGGCCTACAACGAACAGGACAAGCCGACGGTGGCGGGCAACTATCGCGTGTTGAAGAATGATCCGGCCAGCCCGCAGCACGTCAACGGATTGGACGCGGGCGAGTATCTCGTCAACGACGCGGGGCAACTAGCGTATAAAGTCGAGCGCAGTTTCCCGGCCGACTTCCGCACCGATCCGGCGCAGTTGACCAAGACCGAGCAACTGAAAGGGCCGCAGGGCACGACCGACACTAATACCTATCGCGTCTGGCATAAGACAGACACGCAAGGCGCGCCGGCCGGTAAATATCTCGTTAATGATCAGGGGCAAGTCGTGTACTTCGTCGATCCCGGCATCAACGGGACGCACAAGATCAGACCCGACGGCACCGAGGTCGAGACGAAGTATGACGCGCCGAAGGCGACCTTGATGTCCTACATCATCAAGGGCATTCTCAACCGCCAGTTGCCGTGGGGCCTTGTGCTGCTCGGCGTGATGATCTCGATTGTGCTGGAGATGGCCGGCATCCCGTCGCTCGCGTTCGCGGTCGGCGTTTATCTGCCGCTCTCTTCGTCCAGCCCGATCTTCGTCGGCGGGCTGATTCGCTGGCTGGTGGACAAGAACCTGCGCCGCAAACTAGCGCATCGCAATTTATCGGAAGATGAGTTGGTCGCGGAGGGCGATAAGAGTCCGGGCGTGCTGATGGCTTCCGGGTACATCGCGGGCGGCGCGCTGGCTGCCATCGTGATCGCCATTCTGCAAGGCGTGCCTTCGCAAGGCCTGAGCGCCTTCAACGCGAAGGTCAGCGAAATGGCGGATAGCAATCCGCTCTTCAACGGCGCGAATGCCGACTTGCTTTCCATGCTGCCGTTCCTCGTCTTGGCCGTTCTACTCTATCTCGTCGGGCGCGAGGCTTTGCTCGCGGGGCGACGGGCCAGTGAACGGTAAAGTTGAGGTTTAATGGTGCGGGTAAAGCAACGCAAAGGGCACAGAGACGTAATTTATCTCTGTGCCCTTTGTGGTTGAAGCGGGCGCATTAAGCGCAAACGCGAACGCGGCCTAATTCGCGGGCGGCGTGGCGGCATCGGCCGTCCGGCCGCCAATGTCGGCGGCGCGCAGCACGCCGGACTGGTCGATGTAGAAGGAGCGGCGGCCTGACTTGCGATAATCAACCGGCGTCGCGGTCGCCGCGAACTTGTCGCCGGAGCCGTTGAGTTTTATGTCGTAGCCTTCCGCCTGTGGGTTAAATTCCGGCGCGTCTTCAACATTGTCCTCGCCATCCTGGGCATGGTCTGCCTTCGCCGCGCGTTTTAGGTCTTCGAGCGAGCCGTATTTGCCGTGTGCTTCTTTGTAACTCTCCTCCTGCGTGGCGATGCTTTGCAGCGCCCACTGCGCCTGTCCCTCGCGCCCGCGCATAGGCCCCAACTGTCGGCTGATGAGCGAGTCGGCCGACATGAGCGTCAGCAAGTCCTTCGGCACGTGCAACTCGTGCAGCAGTCCCTTGTCCTCTCTCGTCACGTCGTAGGTGATCGCGCCGGGCGTGGCATTGAGCCGGAGCAGCACCTCGCGCACGGCTGCGTCGTCGATGTCTTCGAGCGCGTTCTTAGGGTCTTCAAATGTCTGCTGCAACAACGCGCTCGACACGTAAACCTGCCCGAGCACTTGCCGCTGCTGCCAGCGCGCCGCGTTGCGATAAGCATCGGTTGTGGCCAGCGTCGTGTGGTTGTTGTAAGCCTCAGTGACTTGCTGCATCGTGGCCGCGTCGGGCGCGATGACGAGGTACCGATCAATGAGCGCGACCGCGCCTTGCGCGAACGTCAATAACTCCACCGCGCCGCGTTTCTCGAACAACTGTTGCTCGCTCACGCCGTTCAACCCCACCGATGCGAGCGCACGCGGTAAGAGCGCCTTGAACGCCTGCTTGTCATTAAGTGCGATGATGAAGATTGGCCCATGCGCTTTCTGCTCGCCCGCTGATCGGATGCTCCCGCCACGTCGCACGCCGAGCCACTGCGCCGGCGCGGCCACGGCGATCTCATTGCCAAGCGCGGCGATCAGATCGTCCTTGATGCGGAAGCCGCTATGCTTCTCGAACGTGCCGATCTGTGACCCGAATGAATCATTCGCGCCCTTTTGTTGGCCCCCGGCGGACGCGGCAAAGTCGAGCAGCTTGAGCATCGACGAGACGTAGTCGTACATCTGCGGCAGATCGAGCGAGGCGCTGACGAATACGTCCGTGTCCGCCGGCACGACGTTGGCGGCTTCGGGCGCGATGGCCGGGCCCGACAACAGCAACGGCACGAAGGGCAGCGGGCGTTGCGGCCCGTCGGCCGATTCGTTGACGAGCAGAGCGCGCACCACGATCTCATCATCCTCGAACCCGGCCGCGACGGCGATAGACTCGGGCCATTGGCTGCTGTTGCTCGCCGGCCCGCCGCCGAACAACAGCGACGGTACGACCGAGAGCAACTGCTCCGCCGCGTGTTGTTGCTGCGCCTGTGCTTCCTCTTCCGGGGTCAATTTGCGCGGTGGCTCGGCCTCTGTTTTTTCCTCTGAGATAGGCGTGGGCGGGGGCGGCTCGTTCGGCATTAACACCGGATCAGCTTGGATGGACTCGGTGCCGGGCAGCGAGTTAATGTTGGCTGACGTGCTAACCGGGTCGGCATTATTCCGCGCGATATTTGTGTTCGCATTGCTGTTTGGGTTTGGCTCAACACGAGCACTGAGGCGCGCGGACGAGTTTGCGTTCATGCTCGCGCCCGGTACGCCGGGGGCAACTTCGCCTGCGCCGATCTGCGTCTGCGCCCGCTGCATCTCCGCGTTCTGCCGCGCCGCTTCGCGCTCGTACTTCGCGCGTTGCTCGACCGCGTTGCGCTCGATGCGCTTTGTGTTGACGTAGACGAACAACGCTTCGCGCGTGAAGTGTGCGCGCGCCGTCTGGAAACCCGGCTCATCAGCGAGCAATGACGCGGTGGCCGGATGCAAGGCGGCGAGCGGAAACGGCTTCTCCGTTAACACGATGAGCGTGCCCGTGCGCTCAAGATAAAATGGCGCGGCGGGCGGCGCAGACGGCATGTCAGACGCACCTGCTTTGTTGCCCCGGCCTACCTTTGCGCGCCGCTCCACCCGGCGCACGCTGGCGCGCGCCGGTGGAGTGGTGTCGGTCGAACCGGGGTCGCCGCCGAGCGGCGCGGTCGGCTCCGTCGGCGTGGGCGTCGTAATCGAACTTGAGCCGCCCGCGCCGCTCTGCGCGCCGGTGGCCGCCGTAATCGCTGCCGCGTGCGCCAGCAAAAACTTGCGCAATGCCGTCTCGAACTTCTGCGCCTCTTCGGGGGACGACAACTCGACGGCGCTCAGCGCATCGGGCAACTGCGGGCGCATCGGCATGGCGGCGAACATGACACGCGCCGTGAGCAATTCGTCCGCGTGCCGGCTCATGAAGTTGAACAGGTCAAGCGCTTCGGGCGGCGCACCGCCTGGCAAACGCAAGGGCGCGAGCAACTCCTGCACCTCTTTCGAGTTGACGTACTGGCCAAGGCCGCGCACCTCGCCATAGACCGCGTAAGCGTCGGCGGCGAGCAACGTGTCGAACGTGACAGATGGCTCCTGCTTTGGTGGTGCGGCCGGTGCAGCGGGCGGCCCGGTCTGTGGCGCAACTGTCCTTGTGGTCGGTTGTTGCGCGAAGCACGGCGCGGTGAATGAGAGCGTGAGCAACAGCGCCACCACTGCGCGCCACTTTCCGGTGCATGCTTTCATACGGGGAAGTTCCTTCAACACTTGCTGGTCGCAGACAAGAACGCGGCCGGCGGGCCCGGCTTGCGTGTTTGATTATGACAGGTTCACAAATGAAAGCTAAGCTTTCTCCAAGCCTGCGTACTTCTCGATCAGCTTCTTCTGCCCGAAGCCGGGGAAACTGACGGTCAGTTTGGCCGTGTCGCCCGTGCCCTCGCGCCGCAGCACCAGCCCGCGCCCATATTTCGCATGGCGCACATGTGCGCCGGGCGTGAAGCCGCCGGTGGCAGCAGCGGCTGCCGTTGCGCTTGTCTGTTCTGTGCGGCGTTTGATGATCGGTTGTTGCGCGGGCGCGCTGGCGGGCGGACTGAACTGCTGCCCGCGCTGGCGGAAGAACTCGGCGATAGAGTCAACGCTGTCGTAAGTCTTGCCCGCGTACGACTGACTTGCGCGCGGCGCATCCGGTGCGCCGCGCAAGGCCCGCGCCGCCTGCAAATTCTCGACGCGCGCGGAACTGCGCGCGAACGAGAGCCACGAAGGGCCGCGCGTCAGGTCGTCCATTAACTCAAGCGGCATCTCGTTTAGGAACTGCGACGGCTCGGCTGCCAATTCTTCACCATAGACGCGCCGCTTCATCGCGTGCGACACGTACAAAAATCTTTCAGCGCGCGTGATCGCGACGTAGCACAGCCGCCGCTCTTCTTCTAGTTCCGCTTTATCGGCAGCCGCCCGCGCGTGCGGGAATAATCCGTCTTCCATCCCGACAATGAAAACGAGCGGGAACTCTAAGCCCTTCGCGGAGTGCATCGTCATCAAGGTGACGGGCGCGTCGCTTTGATATTGATCCGAGTCGGCAACGAGCGCAGCGGAATCAATAAAGTCGCGCAAGCCGCCGCCCTCTTCCTTATCGTAATCAACCGCCGCGTTGACCAACTCCTGCAAATTCTCCAAGCGCCCTTCGGCTTCTTCGCTGTTCTCGGTCTTCAACGACTGCGCGTAGCCGGAATCCAAGATCGCGGCCTTGACCACTTCGGACGCCGGTTCGCGTTGCGCGACCGTGACGAGGTTCGTGATGATCTGTTGAAAATTCTTGAGCGCGTTCGTAGCGCGCGGATTGAATGCTTTGCGCTCGGCCTGCGGGTCGGTGACGAGCGCGAGCGTTTCCCAGAGCGAGACGCCGAAATCTTTGGCGCGGCGTTCAAGCTCATCGAGCGTCTGTTTGCCCAAGCCGCGCGTGGGCGTGTTGATGACGCGCATGAGCGCGACCGAATCGTGCGGATTCAAGGCGAGCTTCAAATAAGAGATCACGTCGCGCACTTCGGCGCGTTCGTAGAACGAGAAGCCGCCGACGATGTTATACGGGAGATTCGCGCGCCGGAGCGCTTCTTCAAAGAGGCGCGACTGCGCGTTGGTGCGATAGAGAATGGCCGCGCGCAAGTCCGGCTCGCGCCGCCGATGCTCTTCGATCTTGCCCGCAACGAAGCGCGCCTCGCCGTCGGCGTCGAGCGCCTGATAGTAGCGCAACTGCTCGCCCGCCGGGTTCGCCGTCCACAACGTCTTGCCCTTGCGCTCGGTGTTGTGCTTCACGACCGCGCCGGCCGCATCGAGGATCGTCTGCGTTGAGCGATAATTTTGTTCGAGGCGAATCACTTGCGCCGCCGGGTAATGCTGCTCGAAGTTCAGAATGTTGGTGATGTCCGCGCCGCGCCATTTATAGACGCTCTGATCCTCGTCACCGACGACGCAGACGTGCTGCTGTTTCTCGGTCAAGAAGCGGATCAGCGCGAACTGTAAACTGTTCGTATCCTGATATTCGTCCACGAGGATGTAGCGAAACTTGTCGTTGTAATGGGCGCGCACGACCGCATCTTTGCGCAAGAGGCGGACGGTCTTAATTAGCAGGTCGTCGAAATCGAGCGCATTGTTGTTGCGCAGGCGTTCTTCGTAGAGCTTGAAGATGCGCGCGATGGCGGCCTTCTTCTCGTCGGCGTATTCGACGCGCGCGGCATAGGCTTCGGCGTCGAGACCCTGATTCTTGGCGTGGCTGATCGCGCCCTGCGTCTGGCGCGGCGCGAGGCGTTCGTTGTCATAGCCCAAATCTTTAATCGCGCTTTTGACGACGCGCACCGAGTCGTCCTGATCGTAGATGGTGAACGAGCGCGTGTAGCCTTCGTCGAGCGTGGCGATGTCGCGGCGCAGGATGCGGACGCAGAGACTATGGAAGGTGGCGATGAGCGGCGCGCCACGCATCGGAGCGTTGCCGAGCAGCCGCAGCACGCGCTCGCGCATCTCGCCCGCCGCCTTGTTGGTAAACGTGACGGCGAGAATGTGGAACGGTTCGACATTGCGCTCCGCGATCAGATACGCGATGCGCTGCACGATCACGCGCGTCTTGCCGGAGCCTGCGCCCGCGAGAATGAGCAGCGGCCCGTCGGTCGTCAATACGGCCGCGCGTTGTTGTTCGTTGAGACCTGCGAGAAAATCCATGTTTACTTGATCAGTTTCTGAATGGCCTTGAATTGTTCGTGCCGTGCGTCGCGCATGAGTTCAAACAGCGCGAGTTCGGTGGCCGATGGTAGCGCGCCGCTCGCGCGCATCTTCTCGATGCCGGCGTGTTTGTTGTGCGCGGCGCGGGCGGTGATGCAGTCGGTTAAGAGATGCACTTGCAAGCCCTGTGCAAGCAGATCGTGCGTGGTTTGATTGACGCAGATGTGCGATTCGATACCGCAGATGAGCACTTGCTGCGTGCCGAAGTGTGCGAGTTGTGCGCCGAACTCCTCTGCGCCGCACGCACTGAACGCAGTTTTTTCAATTGGCTCGACGCCCGATGACAGCACGGAGCGAATTTCGTCGGCCGTGTGGCCTAAGCCTTGCGGATACTGTTCGGTGACGATGATGGGCACGTTGAGCAGTTGCGCGGCGTGCGCGACGAGCGCGATGCGCGTGGCCGTCTGGGCGAAGTCGGAGATGGCGGAGCGGAAGCTCTCCTGCATGTCGATGATGACAAGGGCGGTGTGCGGCGCGGCGAGCGTGTGTGCATGGTGCATGATTCGTTACCCGATCAGCATTTAAGCACACGCTACGCCGGGCGCAAAACGGCCGGCAGACCAAGAAGTTTCTGCTCCTAATTGGCTCAATTCTTCGGCGCGTAGCGGAGCACGTGATCGTTGAGGCGTTGGCAGGGTTGTAGTGCAATCGTCTCGGTCGTCTCTATGTCGCGGCGCAGTTGGGCGCGCGTCTGTGCGTCGGGGAAGGGCATGGTGAGCGGTTCGTCCGCGCCGGACTCGCGCGCGATGATGGGGCGCATGATGAGATGGTAGCGGCCGGGCGCGAGGTGCGAGAAGGCGAACGTGCCGTCGGCGCGGACGTGCGCGACCACGTAGCGCAGCGCATCGTCGGCGCGTTCGCGCTCGGCCGGCACGAGATAAACTTGCAAATCGGGTAACGCTGCGCCTGCGCCTGCGCCCGCCGGTGCGACGCGCCCCTGTAACGCGGCTGCGCCGGGCGCGAGCGTGAGCGTCAAGCCGCTGACCTGTGTGCCGGCGGCGAGGGTTAGTCCGTCCACAAGTGGATTGCTGTTGTTAGCGGCGGCGGCGGTAGGCGCAGACGGCGGCGCGCGTTTGTTGTTAGGGGCCGCAGGCGCAGGCGCGGGCGCGAGCGTGGCGGTGCGGATGTACCAATCGGGGCCGGGCGGGCGCACATCGAGGCGGAAGCGGCCGGGCGCGAGGCCCCGCAGGGCAAACTCGCCTTTATCGTCGGGGGCCGTATCGGCGAGCTTGCCGCCACCGGGGTTTAGGGCGGCATCAGCGCCTTGGTCGCGTTCGCGCCGCGCGATGATGGTCGTCTCGCTGACGCTGCTGTTGAGCTTGCGTTGACATTGCTCCGGCCACGCGGCCGTGGGCGGCGCGGCGTCGAGCAAGACGCGGCCCGCGACGGCGGCCAGCGGCGCGAGCGTGAGTTTGAGACCAGTCACATCTTGGCCGCGCACGCGCACTCGTTGGCTGCCCGCGGTGCTGCGGCCCTCGCGGCTGAACTGTTCGGCGACAAGATCGTAATCGCCATCGGCAATGCCGGTGAAGACGAATGACTGATCGTTATCACGACCCGACAAGAAGCGTGAGCCGATGGGGTAGTTGAGGCCGACCGAGACGAGCGAGACCGAGATAGAACTATTAGCGGCGACCGCCCCAGTATTGCCGATAGCGCCACTGACGGCGTGGCCCGGCTCGCCGCGATAGTGTATGTCAATGTCGGTTGCTTCCTGCCCGGCCTGCACGGAGACTTCGGTCGCGCCATCGCGCGTGGTCGCGGGATAGAAGGTGGGCGCATCATCGTCGTAGGGGGATGGCCGGAGGCTGAAGCCGGCCGCGCCCTGGCCGCCGGCAGAGACGAGATAGACGCCGGGCAGCAGTCCGTAGATGCGGTAGATGCCGCGATCATCGGTGACCCGTTCGAACGGGCGTAGATTCTGCGCGGCGGTACGCGCAGCCTGGCCGGCGAGCGGACGCACGCGGATCGCGGCCACGCGCACGGCAACGAGCGGCTCGCCCGCCGCGTTCGTGACGCGGCCGGTGATGATCCCGCCTTTGTGCAATCTGATCGTAACTGTGTCGCCAGGTTGATAGTAGGTGCGCTCAGCCGGGTCGGCCGCTAGATTGGCGGGATCGAAGTAGCTGGGGGCGAAGACGTTGACGTTATACGTGCTGCGCGGCAGCTTGTCGGTGGTGAATTGGCCGTCCGTGTCGCTGGTTATGTTCGACTGCCGGCGTGGACTATAAACGCTGATCCGCGCATCGGCGATGGGTTGGCCGGCTTCGTCTATGACGCGCCCCGTGATCGTGCCTTGCGCCGCGTCGTCGGTCTGCGCGGAGGCGGATGTGCCGGTGCCGCAAAGCAAGAGCGCACAGGTAATGAGCACGGAACATGACAAGCCGGCGCGGAGCATAGTAGCCGGGCGCGGCGTGAACGGTTTACGCCCGCAGGCATACGCCTGGGCACGAAGCATAATGCCCGCACGGATTGAGCCGCTACTTTCGTTTATGCCTCTGCCTTCGTGGTTCATTGTCTTACCCATGTGCTGGCGGCGCTTTGCGCTAACTTGTTTGTGTGCGCTCACTGCGGCGGCGGCGCGGGTTGATTGAAGATGAGGGTGACCTGTACTTCGCCGCTGTCGGGCACGCTGACGGGTTTGCGGTCGGCCGGCTGGCGGCCCTGTCCGGGCGTGCGGCCGGGCGAAGCATCGAAGAGCGTCAACTCGTACTGGCCTGCGCTCAGGTTCTCAACCACGAAACGCCCAAGCTCATCCACCACGACGGACGCGACATAGCCGCCGTTGGTCGTGGCCGCATCCAGGCGCTGTACGTTGACGGCGATGCGCCCGCCTGCCGGCCACGCGCCCGTCGGAAACTGCACCTGCCCACGAATCACGCTCACGCCGTAGGCCATAACCACGCGCACCCCCGTCACCTGCGCGCCGGCCGCGACCTCAAGCCCCTGCGGCTGCTCCGCGCCATCGTGCTGCACGCGCACGATGGTCAACCCCTGCGGCTGAGAAAAGCCTTGCATCGGATAGAACTCGATTAGGCCGGGGGGCAAGCCGGTGAGCAGAAAGCTCCCATCGGCGTTGACCGGTGCAGGGGTATTGAACGGCGCGGCCATACTATCCGGCGAGTGCGCGATTGCGCCGAGTTGCAACTCCTTCAGACTGTTGGCGCGCACAGTCGGGTTAGTTATGCCTTCAAGCACCACCACGCCGCTGATGGTTGCGCCGCGCACGAGATTGAGCTTGAGTCCGCTCACGTCTTGCTCCGTGATCTCAAAAGACACCGGCGCGCTGTAAAACGGACTCTGGGCCGGGGGGAAGGCTTGCGGCGGCGCGGCAAAGAGACTGTAGCGACCGGGCAGCAGACCTTTAATGTGAAACTCACCGCGCGCATTCGTCTGCTCGCCGGTGATGCTAGCACCAGTGCGGCCCGCAAAACGACCGCTCGTATAGATCGGGCTATAACCCAACATCGCCCCGGCGACGGGCTGCCCGCGGTCGTCCACGACCCGGCCCGCCGCTTCGTAAGAGCGCGCCCGGTTGCCGAGTGTGATGTCCACGCCGCTCGTCTCTGCGCCGGCCGTGACCTCGACGGGCTTGGCCTTCGTCTCCTCAGTCGTGTCGCCGTAAAAAGTGCGCGGGTAGTAGCTGCCGTTGCGGACGCGCCCGTTGCCCGTGTCCTGTGCGTCGCCGACATAGACAAGATAACGCCCGGTGTTAAGCCCGTAGAGCCGGTAGCTGCCCCGGTCGTCGGTCTGGAAGGTGTAAGGCGCAACTGGCGTACTGAAGACTTGCGGATTGCGGCGGTCGGTTTCATCTACGGGCCGCAGGCGTACCAGGGCCTCAATCAACGGCTTGCCGTCGGCGTTCAGCACGCGGCCCGTGATGACGCCGCCGCGCGTGAGCGTGAAGTCGAGGCCCGCAAGTTGGTCGCCCGCCAGAATGTTCAACTGCCGCCCACGCCACAATATGGCCGCGTTCCCGTTCGTGAGAACGTAGGCCGGCGCGGACGTGGTCAGGTAATAATGACCCGGCGGTGCGTTCGTCAGTCGATATTGACCATCCGCGTCGGTCGTCGCTTTGGCCGCCGGCGTGGGTGGGCGGCCATTCCATTCAGCCGGTATCAGCGTGACCAGTACGCCCGCCACACCCTGCCCCTCGCTCGTGACGCGCCCGGCGAGCGTGCTCGTATCTTTCGGCACGGGCGCGGGCGTCTGCGCCGACGTGTGTAAGTGCGACGCGAGCGCGCACGCAATGAGCAGCAGCGCGCGTACAACGGTGCGCGGCCGCGGCCGGGTTGCGGATAGTATTGCTTTGGTGTCCATAGTGAGCGCCTGTAGCGAAAGACCTGTGAGCGAGCGACGCTTGGGGTGACGGCGCATAGCTTACGGCCGGCGTGCGGGCAGGGCAAGGGTGAAATGCACGCCGGGCCGCGAACTCTGACAACCGGCGTACGTTGAATAGCCGATCCGGGGCAAGGTTGCACGCTATCGTAATTAGCGATGAACGCGGGTAAGGGTAATTAGGCAGCAAATCGCGTTGAGGCCGCGACTGTCGTGTCGCGGCCTCGTTTGTTTTCGTCCCGGCCGGCAAACTCGAAAGACGGGTGCTGGCGCTACGATTTGAGCATGACGGCCGGCGCGTTACGGCTTCGCGGCTGGTACGTCGGTTTTCGGCGCGGCCGGTTTACGGTGTGGGGCGCGTTCGATGTGGCTGGCGCTTGCCCACGCGGCGAGCGTGGCCGGGTCGGCGTGGTATTTGTTGCGCACGATGGGGTCGAGTTGGCGCACGGCATTGACGCCCGCGGCGAGCAACGCGCGGATGCTGGCAGTGGCGGCCACCTGCCGGCCCGTCTGCGTGGCGCGGGTGGTACGGGCTTGCTCGAACGCGGACAGGTGTTGTTGCAACTGCGTGAGGAAGTCCGCGGGCAGTTCGTTCTTGATGAACTCGGCTTTGAGCGGTGTGGCGTTGGTCTGGAAGGCGTGGGCGGCGGCAATGAGCGCGTTATCTGTGCGCGCCGGCAGCTTGAAACTGGCGGCCGTGCCGGGCATGTCGGCGTCCATGCCGCGCGCTGTCTGACTAAGCTGCTCCAGGGCGCTGCGCAGCGCGTTGCGCGCCGCTTCTTTGCCGTCCGTACCGGCCTGCGCCAGCCGCGCCGCCGTCGCTTGCGCGGCCACTTCGTCGTTGACCGCCGTCAGGTTTTGCTTAATGCTCTGCGCCAGTTCGCCGCCGCGTGTCTTGGCGGGGAAATCGCCCGCGTGTTCGACGGCACAGAAGTTATCAACGCGCGCGAGCATAGCGAGCTTACGGTTCTCTGTGTTTTGCATGATTTGAGTCTCCTTGAGTGGGTCAGCGAAGAACTGTGAGGTTCTTCAGGTTGAGTGACAACGATGCGTTAGATGGCCTTACGGCAACTGCTAGAGACGGCGATTATACAGCCATCGGTTGTCGCCGCATACAAATTCTTTCTGCCGCCCACAGGCCGCAGTCAGTCGCGCCCAAAACAGCCTTCGCGCACGTTGCAACACTGCATCACAGCCCTATAGCCCGACCCCGCGCACCTGCAATCACAATCTTTCACATTGCAACTGCCCGCGCACACACTGCAATTCCAATCTTGCAATCCGCAGCTATAATCTGCACACCTACAACGCCACTCTTGCACGTTGTAACTACGATCTTACAGTCTGCAAACACGATCTAACACGCTGCGAGTATGATCTGCGCGGCTGCGACCGCGTTCGCGCGCCTTGCGACCGCGAACTTGCACGCCACAACCGGGGTTGTGCAGGCTGCAAAGGAATTCTTACGCGGCTAGACCGTCGCCGGCCAAGCGTAGGCGGCGGCTTTGACAGTTGAGTAGTTATCGTCGAGCGCGGATTCGAGTAAGCACAGGGCTGCGATGCGCCGCGCCATCTGCATAACCTCGCGCGTCTCGTCGGCCGTCAGGTCGCGCCGCAACAATTCGTGTTCCCGGTAGCTGAGCCACTTCTTCATCACCTGATAACCGCCGATGGTGTAGGCCCAGACGCGCGCTGGGACGTTTTGCCAGCAGGCTACGTCGTTCAGATAAACGTCGTGCGTGTCTGCGCCGAGAGATGCGTCGGGGTCGCCATCGGTTAGTTGACTGGCGAGCGGGCTGTCGGTCATGGCGGCGCGTTCGGCGGGCTGAAAGGGGCGAGTGGTGAGGCGGCCTTTGCCGGGCATGGTGACGCCGCCTTTGCCCGCGTGGCCCCAACCGGCGTTTAGCTGCAAGTCGCCCGCGTTCGGGTTGAGCGCGCCGCCGCCGATGCGTGTGACGTTGGCGACGGTGCGGAGGAACGGATCGATTGTGCCGTGCGTGACGCCCGCGACGTGTTGTTCGGTGTCGAGCAGCGCGGCAATACGCCGGCCGAGCGCGGCGGAAGCACGGAGCGCGGCCAAAGTATCGGGGAGCGGGACGCGCGGCCAGTCCTGCCGCAATGCGCCATCATTCTCTATTCGATATGAAGGTGCATGTAAGATAGCAACAATGTGAAAGAAAAGACTCTCATACTCATCTACTGCCCCAATAGGTTCTAAGTAATCAACAGCAAACTCAGAGAGGTTAGGTTGAGGCGTGGCTTGATTGCTTGTTTCCTCTTCATGTTTAGTAAAAAGGTCACGACGTTGCATTGCATCATAACGAATATATAGCGGAAATACATTAGCACTTCTATCCATTAAATCTATGCAGCCAACATTTTTTATGACTTGCGGTTTTGACCATTCCCCTCGTGGCTTTTGTTGAGATACAAGACATATATTACCGTTTAATACTTGAGCAAAGTATTCGGCACGTTTCTCATCAAGCAGTTTTGTTTCAGCTTCCCAATAAAGCCAACGTACATCAAAGGGGCGATAGCTATAACGAATAATGTTATGTGGTAAGAAACCACGTTTGCGTAAGTAATCACGTACAGATTCGGCATCGAACCGAGCAGTATTATCCATCGCCCCTGGCGCAATGCGTCGCATCTCTTCGTGATTCACTTTGGGATCGAAATATTTCTCCATACGTCGAATCAAGTTCTCACGGTCAATATCTACTACGACATCATCTCGGCTTGTTTTCACGCCGGGGAAAGAAACAGGGAAGAGGTCGCGTAGTAGCGGCCATTCACCGTATGCTTCGTTAGTAGTTATCGGCAGAAATGGCAAACCGAGATCAAGGATCGGCGTGACATCTGAATAGCTTGCTACGGTTTCCTGTTTGACATCTGCAAGAAGCTGCTCGCGCTTACCTTTGCCCCACAAATTTCTGAATTTCACCGACTCTGCCGCCGTATGTGTCTCTTTGCGTACAAGCAAGGTGATAGCTGTACCAACCTGTATGCCTTCACGGTTTCGCTCAGTTGAGAAAATACTTGGATCGGGTTTGCCTTCAGGCGTTAGCTTGCCAGTTTTGTACTTGTCGCCATTAAGTGAATCAATCCAGACACCATCAAACGCAGTTAAATAACGCTCACGCATCCCTGTGAACGAAAGCCCGTCAAGCCAAGAGTAGTTTGAAATGAAACACACCACGCCCTCGCCGGTCTGCTCCGCGATCCGTCGCTCTGCTATGCGGAAGAAACGCACATATAGATCATTCAATCCTTGTCCTTGCGGAGCAGGAGCTTTGATAGTGGTGCGATAAGCGTTCGACAGGTCGCGTTCTTCCTTCACTGCAACATTGGCAAAGCCGTTGTACGGCGGGTTGCCGAGGATGACGAGGATCGGCGTCTCGCGTTTCACCTTCTCCGCCGCGTCGCGCTCCGCTTCCAACTCTGGAAACAGCAGGTGCGTCTTTGGTTCCTTCGCCGGTTCCCACCCCGTCAGCGCATTGGTCAGATAAACGCCCACCCGCTCGTCCGTCGCATCGCTCAACGGTGCGCCGAGGTTCTGTAGCAGCAGCCCCAACTGCAAGTGCGCCACGACGAACGGCGCGGGCAGTATCTCGAAGCCGAACACACGCTTTGTCGCCGCCTCTTTCAGATAGTGGCCGCTCAAGCCCTCGCCCTCGCGCGCCGTCAACGTCGCCCCGATGTGCCGCAACACCTCGACGAGATAAGCCCCCGTCCCGCAACACGGGTCAAGCACATAGACGCGCTCGTCCGCCAACCCGTCCGCGATGTGCAACTCTTCGCGCAAGACCGTGTCCACGCGCGCCACCATGTACTGCACGATCTCCTGCGGCGTGTACCAGACGCCAAGCTCCTTGCGTAGCTGCGGGTCGAAGTTTTGCAGAAACGGCTCGTAGAAATACTGCACCGCCTGCCCCTCCTCGAACCGCGCGAAAAACTCCGCACGCTGCACACGATTCAACACGGCGGCCGTCCAGTCCAACACTTCCACCAGACCGAGTTGGCCGAGCGTCTGCGGCGAGGCCACCTGATAAAACAACGCGCGGATCATCGGCACATGCAACTCATACGAAGCCGTGCGCCAATCGAACCGCGTCTGCCCGTCTCCCGGCGGATGCTTCTTGCTCCACAACACCCACGCCGAGAACACGCCATAAAAAAGCGTCTGCACCAGCGTCGAACGAAAGAAGTTTTCGCCCTGCGCGCCCTCAAACCGTAAGCCCAACGCCCCTTCCAACGCCGCACGCACGTTCTGTAACGCCGGTAACTCCACACCCTCGATCCGCGCCTTCGCATCACGCGCATAAGACGCCAGAAACCACGCCACCTGTTCGGGATCAACCAGCCCCGCCGCGTGCAACATCACCCGCTTCAAATACTCCACGAACCGCGCGCCGTGCTGTGCCGCCAACGCACGCGGCGACGCCGCCCAGAACGCCTGTTCACTCTCTGCGAGGTCGTAAGCTTCAAGCGTGACCGGCTTACCGTTCTCGTCATACCCGACCAATAGGAACGAACGATAGTTCGTCACCAGCACTTGCCGGTACGTGCGCAGATAGGTCTGCACCTGCTTGCTCGCGGCCACCTGCGCCACATCTTCGTTCGTGCCCTTAACCTCGACGCAGCCGCGTGCGGGCAGTTGCCCCTCCATCGGCGCACCCGTGCCACGCTGAAATTGCGACGCTTCGTAGAGTCCGCCATCGGGAATCCCCGCGCCCTGATTCTTCGGATTGAGGATGCACTGCACCTTCGGCTTCAACGTCTTGCCGACCTCGTTCAGCAGCGCGACGAGCGCAGGGTAATAAGAAGTCTCCCGCACTGCCGCGCCCGTGCTGCGAATCGCGCGCAACTCGCCGAGATATGTTTCGAGTGCTTCCATACTTATTAACCCGCGTTGTGTGTCTGACGGTGAAGATTACTTGGTCTGCTTGAGCTAATCGGTCTAACTCTACGCCTTACCGTTGCGCCCCGCGCGCACGATGTCGATCAGCGCATTCAGCTTTTGCTCGGTATGTGCCTGCGAGTCAGCTAGCTCTGCGAATCGCTCGTCAGCATGTGCCCGCGACGCGGCGAGCCGTTCTTCAGTATGTGCTTGCGCTGCTGCATGCCGTTCGCTCATACGCACCTGCTCATCTACCACTTCGCGCAGCACATTGGTTAAGTGCGTCACGAGTTGCCCGGTTCGTGTCTGCGCTGCCTGTAGTTCCTTTTGCCCCTCTTGTAGCTGTTGCATGTTGACGGCAAACTGCGCCTGTTGGGCGAGGATGAAGTCCATCGTGCGTTGCAGCTCTTCGTTCGTCATAAGTGGTGAGTCCTCCGTGTGGCGCATTCTACACGAAAGCTGTGCGGCGGTCAGCGTAAAAGCGAAAGCGCGGAACGATGTGCCAGGCAGCCGCGCCATTGTCATATCGTCCCGCACTTGAGTTTGTCGGCTGTGGCGCGCGTTAGCCGTTCGGGTTGGCGCGCAAGGTGATTTCCGAGCCGCGCGGGAGTTCGAGATCGTCGCGCCCTTGCACGTAGACTGAGCCTGCGCCCGCGCCCGCGCCGATGGCCGCGCCGATGGCCGCGCCTTTGCCGCCGCGCGCAATCGCGCCGATGATCGCGCCGATGGCCGCGCCCAGTGCCACGCGCTCCACCGTGCGATTGTTCTGGCTGTCGCGCGCCTGCACGTCGCCGCCGCCCTCTGCGTCCACCCGCACATCTTCGCCGCCCACCGGTTGCACCGCTTCGACGACGCCCGCGAACTCATCCGTGCGCCCGTCGGTCAGACGTATGCGCTCGAAGTTAAACGCCAACTCGGCGCGGCCGTTAATCCGCCCGCCTCGTTCGACGCGCGTGATTGTGCCCGTCAGCGTTGCGCCCGCGAACTGCGCCGGTGCGCGCACGGTCATCGTGAAGGGATCGCCGACGCGCGTGCGCGCCGTACTGAGATCATCGTCTAAGACAGCGACGAACTGTGTGTTGCGTCCGATGGTGAAGCCTGTGTTGGGCGGCGTGTTGTCGGGCGGCCCAGGCGCGGGCGGGCGCGGGCGCAGCACGGGCGGCGTGGTCTGCGCTGTGCGATTGTTGGCCGTCGCAGGTGGCGGCGCGTTGCGCCCGGTCGTGCGCGCAGGATTGCGCCGCGTGTTGCGGGCGCTGGTGCTCGCCGCTTCGGGCCGGCCATAAATGTCGAAGCGCGCAAGCCCGGAGGTCTTGTCGTACACGCTGACGACGACGACGGGTTGATTTAGTTGTGCATCGGAGATGCGGCGGGTCACGCGCAGGCGTTCCCCCTGTTCAATTGACTCGAAGGTGACGGCGAAGTCGTCTTCCGCGTTTCCGCGCGAACTGATCGAGAGCATGTCGCCGGTGAGCGCGGCGCGCGTCTGCACGAGATGACCGTCGGCGGCGCGCTCGTTGCGGGTAACGCCGTCGGCGTCGAACGTGATGCGCGGCGCGCGGGTGGAGGCGATGTCGAGCAAGCGCGCCCGCCGTTGCAGCGTCAGTTGTGTGGGCGATGTGAGGCGCGGGATGAGATTATCGAGCACACGTTGCTGTGCGTCGGACGACAACCCGGCGGCGGCGCGCGTGGCGGCCTCCTGCGGATCGTCGCTGTTGGGCGCATCGAGTTGATATGTGCCGGTCAGGCGTGCGTCGGCTGCGGACGTGTTGGCAGCCGCCGCCGGGCGGCGGGCGGCAGGCTTCGCGGGCGCGGGTCGCCGCGTTGTACGACGTTGCGCTACGCCGGGCACGGCCAACTGCAAACTCACAAGCGCGCACACAAGCGCCGCGCTAACAATGCGTCTGATCTGTCTCATCTGCCCCTCCATGCTCACAAAAACTATCTCCGCTCAAACAAGGAAACCGTCTGGGAGCCAGCGCAGCCGCGCCAACGCCGGGAGAGTAGCTCAAATTTTAAGGGGGGAGTTAAGGTCGCGTGCGACAAAGCATAAAACCGCGCGCGGCTTTTACGCAAGGCGCGCGCGGTGCCACCCTGATCTCATCATTCAACCGTCACGGACTTGGCCAGATTGCGCGGCTGATCCACGTCGCAGCCACGGCGCACGGCGATGTGATAGGCGAGCAGTTGCAGCGGGATGATCGAGAGAATCGGCGCGAGCAGGTCGCTGGATGGGGGCACGCTGATCGTGCGGTCGGAGACTTTGGCCGATAGCTCGTCGCCTTCGGTTAAGACGGAGATGACGACGCCTTCGCGGGCTTTGACCTCGACGATGTTCGAGTGCGTCTTCTCGTAGCGCAACTCGGACGCTTTGTTGCCCGCTTCGCGCGTGTTGATGACGACGACGGGCAGCCGCTCGTCGATGAGCGCGTTCGGCCCGTGCTTCATCTCGCCGGCCGGGTAGCCTTCGGCGTGGATATAGGAAATCTCCTTGAGCTTGAGCGCGCCTTCGAGCGCGACGGTGAAGTTGATACCGCGCCCCAGATAGAGGAAATCCTGCGAGCGGTGAAACTCTTTGGCCAGTTCTTCCAACTCGTCAGATTCGGAGAGCAGATGCTCGATCTTGACAGGCAGTTCGGCCAACTCCTGCGCGTGATGTTTGGCCTCGTCCGCGCTGAGTGTGCCGCGCAACTGGCCGAAGTAGAGCGCGAACAGATAGAGCGCGATCATCTGCGCGGTGAACGCTTTCGTCGAGGCGACGCCGATCTCCGGGCCAGCGTGCGTTAGGATCGTGCCGTCGGACTCGCGCGTGATCATCGAGCCATAGACGTTGCAGATCGCCAGCACCTTCGCGCCGCGCTCTTTCGCTTCGCGCAAGGCCGCGATGGTGTCCGCCGTCTCGCCCGACTGTGAGATGACGATGAGCAGAGTCTTCTCATCAATCACCGGATCGCGATAACGAAACTCGGAGGCATAATCAACTTCGACGGGCACGCGCGCCAGTTGCTCGATCATGTACTTGCCGGCCAACCCGGCGTGCCAGCTTGTGCCGCAGGCCGCGATCATCACGCG
>JBBRYU010000042.1:0-21525 GCA_038237345.1 Pyrinomonadales bacterium | reverse complement strand
CGTCTTCGCCGAGCATCAGGTCTATCGCATTGATCACTATCTCGGCAAAGAGACCACGCAGAACATTCTCGTCTTCCGTTTCGGCAACTCGCTCTTCGAGCCGATCTGGAATCGCAACTACGTAGACTACGTCGAGATCACCGCCGCCGAAACGCTCGGCATCGGCGGGCGCGCAGGCTATTACGAAGAGGCCGGCGCGTTGCGCGACATGGTGGCCAATCATCTCCTGCAACTGCTCGCGCTCACCGCGATGGAGCCGCCCATCGCTTTCGACGCGGACTCTGTGCGGGAAGAGAAGGTGCAACTCTTCCGCTCGATCCGCCCGATGAAGCCGGAGGATGTCGCACGCCGCACAGTGCGCGGGCAGTACGGGGCAGGGCGGGCCGATGGTGAACAAGTGCCCGCGTACCGGGCTGAGCAAGGCGTGCAACAAGATTCCAACACAGAAACTTACGTAGCCGTCGAGTTCTGCATCGAGAACTGGCGTTGGGCGGGCGTGCCGTTCTACGTGCGCACGGGCAAACGGCTCGCCCGCAAGGTGTCGGAGATCGCGGTGCATCTCAAACGCACGCCGCAGACGCTCTTTGCGCGCACGGCCGAAGAGCAACTTGAACCGAACGTGATCGTTTTGCGTATCCAACCCGACGAGGGCATGACCGTCACGCTCGCCGCCAAGTTGCCCGGTATGGAGATGCACACCGGCACGGTGCATATGGTCTTCAACTACGAGTCGGGTTTCGGCGTCCACACCGCCGCCGCTTACGAGACGCTGCTACTTGACGCGCTGCAAGGCGACGCGACGCTCTTCACCCGGCGCGACGAGACGGAAGCTGAGTGGCGTTTGATCACACCGATTGAAGAGGCTTGGGCACAGCAAAGCCCGCCACAGTTGCCCAACTACGCCGCCGGCAGCGACGGCCCCGCGGCCGCGAATGAGTTGCTCGCACGGGCGGGCCATCGTTGGCGTTCGCTTGGAACGAGTCACCAAGATGCGCAAATCGCTGCCGAGACAACGCACACAGAGACTGCTGAAGGGGTGAAAGTGCCGGCCGGAGAGGCTGCACAGGCGTAAGCATTTTGGTGGCACGCGGCAGCAGGCAAAAACAGTAAAGGGCCGGCTGCGCCCTCGCAACGCAGCCGGCCCGGCCTCGCACATGGTTTCCTTGTTGGGGGAAACAATGAGTAGGTGGCGCAAAAGGTAGCACCGAACTCGCGGTTAGGCAAGAGTAAAACTTGCGCCGCGAACGCAGGGCGAACAATTTGGTCGCCGCGCCCACGGCACAGGCTGCTGTGCCTTGCGACAGCGAAAGTTAGCGCAGGCGGATGCCATCGCGCTGGCAGGCGGTTATACTCAATTCCGCTCGAACAACTTGCACGCAGTCACTTCTGTTTTGCAGATCACTTTCTTAGGCACAAGTTCAGGCGTGCCGACCAAGGCGCGCAACGTCTCGGCCATCGCGCTCAAACTACCCCAGCGTGCGGAGGTCTGGCTGTTCGACTGCGGCGAAGCGACTCAGCACCAACTACAACACACAGACCTGCGCCACAGCCAACTGCGCCGCATCTTCATCACACATCTGCACGGCGACCACATTTATGGCCTGATGGGACTCTTGGCCACCTGCGGCATGGCCGGCCACGCGCAGCCGATAGACATTTATGGCCCCCCGGGTCTCGACGAGTATGTGCGTATGTCCGCGCACTATTCGCGGCTGCGGCTCGGCGCGCAGGTGCAGGTGCAGACTGTGCAAGCCGGCGTGCTCTATGAGGACGAAGAGTTCGCCGTCAGTTGTGCGAGTCTGCGCCATCGTGTGCCTGCGTTCGGCTACCGGGTAACGGAGAAGGAACGCGCCGGTCGGTTCAATGTCGAGCGCGCCGGCGCACTCGGTATCCCGTCGGGCCCGCTCTACGGCAGATTGAAGCGCGGTGAAACGATCACGCTGCCGGATGGCCGCATAATAGCCGGAGTGGAGTTGTGCGAGCCGCCGGAGCAAGGGCGCGCATTTGCCTATTGCACGGATACGACCTTCTGCGAGAACTCAGTCGAACTTGCGCAAGGCGCGGACGTGTTGATTCATGAAGCGACCTTCGTGCGCGAGGATGAAGAGTTGGCGCAGCAGAGCATGCACTCGACCGCGCCGGACGCCGCGCAAGTCGCAACGCGCGCAGGCGTGCGCCAACTCGTGCTGACGCACATCAGCCCGCGTTATGCGCCGGGCAACCCTTTCGGCACGGACGAACTGTTGCGCCAGGCCCGCGCCGTGTTTCCCCGGACGACGTTAGCAAACGACTTTATGACAATAGAGATTTCCCGTCAGGTGGAGCGAAAGCAGCGCGCATGATACGTTCCATGTTTCATCCGGTCTGTTGCGTGGATGGCTGAATTTGCATGTTGAAAATGGTCGGCCGCAGGTTTAGAGTGGGCGGCGAAAGAATAATTCGCTGAGACAAGTTCGGCCTCTGGAGAGCCTAATGAGATCAAGCAAAGTCTTCCTTCTCGTGTGTTTGAGTTTAATGTGTGGCCTTGTCGCACCGGTGCAAGCGCAACGGTCAAGCGGCGCGGTTGGTGGACGCCGCGCCGCCGCGCCTGCGCCTATCGAGTTGGCGCTTGATGCAACCGATGCGCCACGCCGTGTGTTGCACGCGCGCCTGAGTATTCCAGTCGCGCCGGGGCCGCTGACGCTTTATTATCCGGCGTGGATTCCCGGTGAGCATGGGCCGACCGGCCCCATCACCGATGTGGTGGCGCTCAAGTTCACCGCCGGCCGTCAGACGCTTGGTTGGGAGCGCGATCAAGGCAACATGTTCACGTTCCACCTGACCGTGCCGCCCGGCAGCGACACGATTGAGGCCGCGCTCGACTTCCTGCTCACCACGAACACCGAGGGCTTTTCTTCGGGCGCATCGGCCAGTGCGCAACTCGTGGTCGTGAATTGGAATCAAGTCTTGCTCTATCCGGCCGGACGACCAGTTGAAGAGATAACTTTCACACCGAGCATCAAGCTGCCGGCGGGTTGGAGATTCGGCACTGCGCTCGAGGGGGGACGCGAACTGCGCGGCGCGACCACCTTTACGCCCGTCTCGCTCGTCACCTTGATCGACTCGCCGCTGTTGGCCGGCGCAAACTTCCGCGTCGTGCCCTTAGCGAGCGGGCCTGTGCGCCATCAACTTAATATGGCCGCCGATAGCGCCGCCGCGCTCAACATGCTGCCGCGCCATATCGCGGGCTATCGTCAACTCATCGCTGAAGCACAGGCGCTCTTTGGCGCGCATCATTACCGGCATTACGACTTTCTGCTGACGCTAAGCGATCAAGTCGCATCGTTCGGGCTTGAACATCACGAGTCGAGCGACGACCGGCTCGCTGAGCGCACGATGATTGACGAGACGACCGCCAAGTATGCCGCCGGCTTGTTGCCGCACGAGTTCGTTCATTCGTGGAACGGCAAATATCGCCGCCCCGCCGGTTTGGTTAACGCTGACTTGCAACAGCCGATGCGCACAGAACTGCTCTGGGTGTATGAAGGGCTGACCCAATATCTCGGCGTGATCCTGACGGGGCGCGCAGGACTGTGGACGGAGCAGGACACGCGCGAATATCTCGCCTGGGTCGCCGCCTATCTGGACAGGCGCGGCGGCCGCGCATGGCGGCCGCTCGCGGACACAGGGACGGCCGCGCAGTTGCTCTACAACGCGCCGGCGGCTTGGGCCAATATACGGCGCAGCGTGGATTTCTACGACGAGGGCACGCTCCTCTGGCTCGACGTGGACGCGCGCATACGCATGCAGACGAACGGGCAGAAGTCGCTCGATGATTTTTGTCACCTATTCCATGGCGGCCAATCGGCGGGGCCGGACTTGAAGACTTACACATTCGATGACGTGGTCGGCGCGCTCAATCAAATCACACCGGGCGATTGGGCCGCATTTCTGAACACGCGCGTGCGGGCCATCGCGCCAAACGCGCCCATGGGCGGGCTGGAAGCGAGCGGCTGGCGGCTCGTGTACAACGAAACGCCGAACGAGTATATCACTGCCTCTGAGACGAGCCACAAGAATACTGATCTCAGTTTCTCGCTGGGCTTGCTGTTGGGGCGCGATGGGATGATCAGCGACATCGTGCCGGGCGAACCGGGCGAGACTGTTGGTCTCAGTCCCGGCATGAAGATCGTCGCGGTCAACGGTCGGCGATTTGCGCCCGAAATCCTGCACGATGCGATTCGTGCGGCCAAACCTGATCGCGACCCGCTTGAACTGCTCGTCGAGAATGCGGAATATTTCCGCACATATAAGCTCAACTATCACGGCGGCGAGCGTTATCCGCATCTTGAGCGCATCAGCGGCCGCCCTGATATGCTAAGTCAGATACTCAAGGCGCAAGCCCCTAAAGTCGCGGCTGGCAGTGGGCAATGAAACGATCAGCATGGACAGGATCGTTGTCGCAGCAATGAACGGAAAGTTTGAGTTGCAAGATGAAGCAAGGAGCATTTCACGAACGATTACTAAGGCCGCTGCTGTTGCTCCTGCTGCTGTGCGCCGCCGCGCGGGCGCAGGTTAAAACGTGTTACCCGGAGTTGCCGAATTTTCATCAGGTCAACGTGCAACTCTATCGGGGCGCGCAGCCGAAGGCGGGCGGATTGGCGCAGCTTGCGCGGCGGGGCATCAAGACGATCATCAATCTACGCGGCGCGGACGAGCACGCACGGGCCGAAGAAGCGGCAGCGCATGCTTTGGGTCTCAATTATTATAACGTGCCCCTGCCCGGCTTCAGCCGGCCCGCCCCTGCGGATGTCGCGCGCGTGCTCGGATTGCTCGCCGACCCGCAGTTGCAGCCCGTCTTTGTCCACTGCAAACGCGGCGCTGATCGCACCGGCACTATCATCGCCAGTTATCGCATACAGCACGACAACTGGACGGCCAAGGCCGCGCTCACCGAAGCCAAGCACTATGGCATGAGCTGGTTTGAACGCGGGATGACAGATTTCGTGAAAGACTACGCGCGACGCCAAACCGCGCCCACAGCGTCGCCGGCCAAGTCGCTCAGCCATTTGTGGCCGCGGTTGAAGTTGATTCCAGCACGTGCATTGAGTTGAAAGGAGCTTCCAGAGGTTATGTCTCGCCCAGCATCACGCGACCGCTTCGAGGACTACGTGCCTGTTGCCGAACGGCTCGAAAAATTTTACGAGCGTTTTCCCGACGGAAGAGTTAACACATTCATCGTCCAACACGATCTTGAGACCGGCTTCATCCTGATGCGCGCCGAGGTCTATCGCAGCGCGGAAGATGCGCAACCAGCCGCGACCGGGCACGCCTTTGAGGTGCGCAGCGAAGGTTACGTCCAAAAAACGAGCTACGTAGAAGTTTGTGAAACTTCATCCGTTGGGCGCGCTCTCGCGTTACTTGGATTTGAAGTAAAACGCGGCATCGCTAGTAGGGAGGAGATCGAGAAGCCAATGCGTATGGCGGCGGGTCGAGCGGCAACGCAGCCTGCAGAGCCGACGCCCGAAGAACAGGCGGCACGGCTCGACGCGGAAATTTTGCAGAGCGCGGGCGCGCTCGGTTACGATGCGGCAAAGGTGCGCAAGTGGGTGAATCAAAAATTCAAAGTGACGGACGGGCTGGAAGGTCTCGCGCCCGACCTCAAGCGCGAGGTGTTGAAAAAGTTCCGCGAGAACGCCGCGCAGGCGCAGGGCGCACAGAAATAGTGGCAGAGAATTGACGTTGGCAATGGGAGTAATTAATGGAATGCGCATCACACAAGTTGACGCCTTTACGGACAAGCCTTTCGCCGGCAATCCGGCCGCCGTGTGCGTGCTGCCGGGGGCGCGCGGCGAGCGTTGGATGCAAGACGTAGCGCGGGAGATGAATCTCTCAGAGACCGCGTTCCTTGTGCCGCAAGCAGACGGCTTTGACCTACGCTGGTTCACGCCGACGGTCGAGGTCGATCTCTGCGGCCACGCGACGCTTGCAAGCGCGCATGTGCTTTGGGAGACAGGGCAGTTGGCGGCGGACGCGCAGGCACGTTTCCACACGCGCAGCGGGTTGTTGACAGCGCTACGGCGCGGCGACTGGATCGAGTTGGATTTTCCGGCGCGCCCAATCACCGAGTTGACCGCGCCGCCGGAGGCAGTAGTGCGCGCTCTCGATGTTGCGCCGGTGTTCGTCGGGCGCACGAAGGATGATTACGTGATGGAGTTGGCGGATGAGGCGGCGGTGCGCCGGGTCAATCCTGACTTCACGCAGTTGAAGCGCGCTGATCTGCGCGGCGTGATCGTGACCGCGCAGGCGACCACTGACGGCTACGACTTCGTCTCGCGTTTCTTTGTGCCGGGCGCGGGGATAGATGAAGACCCGGTGACGGGCGCGGCGCATTGTGTATTGGGGCCGTATTGGCAAGGGCGTTTGCAAAAGAACGAGTTCACGGCTTATCAAGCGTCGGCGCGGGGTGGTGTCGTGCGTGTGCGCGTCGGCGGCGAGCGTGTGTATCTCGGCGGGCAAGCGGTCACGGTGCTGCGCGGTGAGTTGAGCGCAGACTAACCGTTAACGCTTATTCGATCTCCGGCTCCCAGCCTTCGGCGATGGCCGTCGCGAGTAGAATTTCGGCCGCCGTCAGCGCGCGTGCCGGATCGGGATTATCGCCAAGGTTAGGATGCAGCACGGGCGGGATGGGAAAATAATCAATGCCCGCCTGCGCCGTACTCGCAAGCTCTGCACTATGACAGGGAGCAGGCAACGGCACCCTGCCATCGTTCGTCAGCGCAAACGAATCGTAACCCTGCTCCAGCCAGTAGCGTAGCACGTGCCACGCATTGTCGAATCCTTCAACTATCACACGAAACCTCCCACGTCTATGCCTGTGCATCGCGCCTAGCGGTGCCCTCAGTCTGACTTGTGATTTGCTGCTGTAAAAATACTACTCCGCACGGTCGATTCAAAGAAAAATCAGTCGCAGGGCTTTCAACCGGCGGCAGTTGGTTGCTAAACTGCACGCACCGAGCAAGCAATCTAAATTTATCCGGTGCGCGCCGCTGGTACGTCAAACGCACGCACCGGCGCGGAGCGACATTTGATGACAACGGCGCTAATCATCCATGGCCATTTCTATCAACCGCCGCGCGAGAACCCCTGGACGAACACCATCGAGCAACAGCCGGGCGCGCGGCCCTTCCGTAATTGGAACGAGCGCATCCAGCACGAGTGTTATCGCCCGAACGCATACGCCCGTGTGATAGACAGTCGCGGGTTCGTCGAGCGGCTCGTTAACAACTACGCGAACATCAGTTTCAACTTCGGGCCGACGCTGATCTCTTGGCTCGAAGAGCATCATCCTGAAACTTACGCGCGCATCATTGAGGCGGATCGGACGAGCGCACGCCGGCACGCCGGACACGGCAACGCCATCGCGCAAGGCTATCATCACGCAATCTTGCCCCTGTGCAACGAGCGCGACCGGCGCACCGAAATACGCTGGGGCTTGTTCGACTTTCGCCATCGCTTCGGACGAGAAGCCGAAGCCTTGTGGTTGCCGGAGACGGCTGCGAACGACGAGACGCTCGCCGCGCTGATCGACGAAGGTCTCAAGTTCGCCATCTTGTCGCCGCATCAGGCCGAGCGCGTGCGGCGCATCGGCGTGGATGTCTGGGCGAGCGTGATTGACGGCAACATCGATCCCCGGATTCCCTATCGTTATCTGCACCCGGACGGTTCGGGTCGTGCACTGACGATATTTTTCTACGACGGTCATGTGGCCAAGGCCATCGCCTTCGATGGCTTGTTGGCGTCGAGTCAAGTCTTGCTTGAACGGATCGAGCGGGCAGTGGGCGACGGCGGGCCGCTCGTCAATATCGCCACCGATGGCGAGAGCTATGGCCATCATTTTGTATTCGGCGACCGCTGCCTCGCCTACGCGCTGGAGGTCGGCGCGCGCGAGCGCGGCTTCGAGGTAACGAATTACGGCGCGTTCCTCGCTAGGCATGCACCGGAGTTCGCGGTCGAGATCAAACAGGGGCCGGAAGGTGAAGGCACTTCCTGGAGTTGCGCGCACGGCGTCGGGCGTTGGGCGCGCGATTGCAGTTGTCATGCGGGCGCGCGGGAAGGTTGGACGCAGCAATGGCGCACGCCTCTGCGCGCCGCGCTCAACTTTTTGCGCGACGAGTCCGCGCGCCACTTCGAGACGGTCGGCGGCGATCTGTTCCGCGATCCATGGACGGCCCGCGACAGATACATTGAGTTGCTGACGGATGCGGCGGCCGACCGTGCGGACTTTTTCGCGCGCCACGCGGGCCGCAGTTTGAACGGAGAAGAACAGGCGCGGGCGCTGACACTGCTCGAACTACAACGCAACGCGCTTTCGATGTACTCCAGTTGCGGCTGGTTCTTCAACGATATCTCCGGCATTGAGACGGTACAGGATTTGAAATACGCGGGGCGCGTCATGGACTTTCTCGGCGAGTTGAAGATCAAGCCGCCGCGCGCCGCCTTTCTCGAATTGCTCGCCGAAGCTGAGAGCAACATACCGCAGTTCGGCAACGGCGCGGATATCTACCGCCGCCTGGTGGATGGTGCGCGCGTCACAATGCCGCACGTCGCCGCGAGTTTGGCTATCGCCAGCCTCGTCGATCAACCCGACGAGCGCGACGAACTTGCGGGCTATGTCTTTACGCGCGCCGAGCTACAAAAGCAACAGCACGGCCGGCTGGCGCTTGCCACCGCGCGGCTCGATCTGGAAGCCAGCGCCACCGGCAAGCGGCAATCGTATCAGGCGGCCGCGATGCACTTCGGCGACGTGGATTTTTACTGCGCGCTCAAAGAGTTTGTCAACGAGGATGAATTTCGCGCCGCCACCGAACGACTCTGGGCACGTTTCCGTACCGCGTCCTTGCCGACGCTGTTGCGCGTGATGCAGGACGAGTTCGGCCCGCGCGAGTATGGGCTTGAGCATCTGCTGCCGGAAGGGCGCAAACGCATCTACGAGATCGTGTTCGGACAGATGGTGGCCCGCTTCGCGGAAGAGTATGAACGACTCTACGAGGAGAATCGGCGCAATATAGAGATGCTGCAAGAGGCGGGCTTCGAGTTGCCGAGGGAGTTGCGCGCCGCGGCCGAGTTCACCATCGGCCGGCGGTTTGAGCACGAGTTGAGCCGGCTCGAACAACAAGACCCGTCAGCTTATCCCAATGCCTTGCAGATCGCCGACGAAGTGGCGCGGCACGGCTATCGCATTGACCGCGCCAGTTTGCAACAACGACTTGAAGAGACGCTGACGCGCGCCGTGCGCCACGCGGTCGCGCAGCCCGCAGAGGAGCATTACACAGCGGCACTCACGCTCATCACTATCGCGCAAAGGCTCGATCTTGAAGCGAACATTGAGCGCGCACAGGAGAGTGTCTATGAAGCGATCCGTGGCAACGGCACTGCGCCTGAAGGCTTGCGCAAGTTGGCGCAGCAACTAAAACTCGCGCCGGTGCTGCTGCGACCCGACGAACGGATTGAGCCTGAACCGTCCATGACTGCGTGCGTCCCGCCGGATGCCTTAAGCGTGCCGGTTGAAGCCAACAGCGAGAGTGCGTCATAAAATTGCGGCCCTGATTATGGCAGAGCTTGTCTATCCCACCGTGCCGGCGCAGGAACTTGAGCGTCTGTTCACGCTCATGCACCCTGACCCGCACGCGCTGCTCGGCGCGCACCCGACTGCGGCCGGGGTGCTGGTGCGCGCGTTCCGGCCCGAAGCGACGCAGGTCGATGTCATCGTCGCGGGCGAAGGGCCAAGGCGGATGATACAGGCGCATGCGCTCGGCCTCTTCGAGTTGCTATTGCCCGACAAAGCGCAGACGTTCCCCTATTTGCTACGCATCAACTACCCGAGCGGCGACGCCTATACGCTGCGCGATCCATATGCCTTCCTGCCGACGCTCGATGATTTCGATGAATATCTCTTTGGCGAAGGCAAACACCTGCGGCTTTATGAAAAGCTCGGCGCACACGTGCGTCAGCTTGGCGATGTCGCGGGCGTGTCGTTCGCCGTGTGGGCCCCGGCGGCTGAAGGCGTGAGCGTGGTCGGGAGCTTCAATAATTGGGATGGGCGGCTGCATCAGATGCGCCGGCTGGGCGTCTCCGGTATCTGGGAACTATTTGTGCCGGACATCGGCCCCGGCGCACTCTACAAATACGAGATACACAATCAAGGCCTGCTGCCGTTCCTCAAAGCTGATCCATACGCGCTGCAAGCCGAAGTGCCGCCCGCGACCTCGTCCATCGTCTATCAACCGAGCTATCAGTTTCAGGATGACGACTGGATCGCGCAGCGCACGGCGCGCGACCATCTGCGCCAGCCGCTCTCGATCTACGAAGTGCATCTCGGCTCGTGGCGGCGTATGACGGAGGATGGCAACCGCTCGCTCACTTACCGCGAGACCGCGCCCGCACTGGCCGACTATTTGGCAGAGATGGGTTTTACCCACGTTGAATTCTTGCCGCTCAAAGGTCATCCTTATGGCGGTTCGTGGGGGTATCAAGTAGCGAACTACTATGCGCCGTCCGCGCGTTACGGCACGCCCGATGATTTACGTTTTCTGATCGATTACCTGCACGGGCGCGGCTTCGGCGTCATCATGGATTGGGTGCCCGCACACTTTCCGAAAGACGCCTTTGCCTTGGGCCGCTTCGACGGCACGGCACTCTACGAGCATATCGATCCACGGCAGGGGGAGCATCCCGACTGGGGCACTTATATCTTCAACTACGGGCGCAATGCGGTGCGCAATTTTCTCATCGCCAACGCGCTCTTCTGGATCAAAGAGTGTCACATAGACGGGCTGCGCGTGGATGCTGTCGCATCTATGCTCTATCTCGATTACAGTCGTACGGATGGGAGTTGGGTGGCGATCAAGTATGGCGGGCGCGAGAATCTGGAAGAGATTGAGTTCCTCAAAGAGTTGAACGAGACGATACACCGCGAGCATCCGGGCGTGTTGATGATCGCCGAGGAGTCAACGTCCTGGCCCGGCGTGTGCCAGCCGGTCAGCGCGGGCGGCTTAGGTTTCGATTTCAAATGGAGCTTGGGTTGGATGCACGACACGCTGCTCTATTTCGGCAAGGACGCGATGTACCGGCGTTGGCATCATAGCAATCTCACATTCGGGTTGTGGTACGCATGGACGGAAAACTTCATCCTGCCTTTTTCGCACGATGAAGTCGTACATCTGAAGGGCTCGCTCTTGAAGAAGATGCAAGGCGACGTGTGGCAGATGTTCGCCAACCTACGTGCGCTTTATGCATACATGTGGGCGCATCCCGGCAAGAAGTTATTATTCATGGGCGGGGAATTGGCGCAGTGGCGCGAGTGGAACGACGATCAGAGTCTCGATTGGCATCTGCTCGATGACCCGCGCCATCGCGGCGTGCAACAATTGTTAAGCGAACTCAACCGACTTTACAAATACCAGCCGGCACTGTGGGCAGCAGACATCGAGCCGGCCGGTTTCCGATGGATCGACGACGACAGCGCGCCGGAGAACGTGCTCGCCTTTCTACGCATTGTGCCGACGACCGGGCAGCAACTCGTCTGTGTCTGCAACTTTTCCTTCAACTTGAAAGAAGGCTACAGACTCGCGCTGCCGCGGGCCGGGCAGTACCGCGTGTTGCTCAATACCGATGATGAAGGCTATGGCGGGAGCGGCGCAAACAAGCTGGCGCAAGTTGTTGCTGAAGCGCAACCTGCGCGCGGGTTGGCTTATTCAGTCACGCTTGCTCTGCCGCCGTTGACGACGATGTGGTTGGCAGTGCCGGCTGAAGAACAGTAAGAGCAGGGTTCATCTACACAAAATTATTCAGGAGCGAACATTTCGTTCGATGGCAGAAGTGAAAACAATTGGCGTGTTGACCGGGGGCGGCGATGCACCCGGTTTGAATCCGGCGATCAAGGGGCTGGTTTATCGCGCGTCCGCGCATGGCATCAATGTGATTGGTCTCTACGACGGTTGGCGCAGTGTGCTGCAACCTTTGCCCGAAACTCTCCCGCTCACGCGCGAGACAGTGCGCCGTTGGGATCGCGACGGCGGCACGAACCTCGGCTCGTCGCGCACCAATCCGTTCAAATTTACCACCGAGACGGGCGAGCGCGTGGATCGTTCCGACGAAGTGGTCGAGAACATCGCGCGGTTGGGGCTGGACGCAATTGTGGTGTGCGGCGGCGAGGACACGCTGGGCGTGGCAGCGCAGCTGCACGGGTTGGGGGTGCAGGTCGTCGGCGTGCCAAAGACGATTGACAAGGATTTGGCCGGCACGGATTATACGCTCGGCTTCGACACGGCGTTGCGTAACGTGACCGAAGTCATCGAGCGTTCGCGCACGCCCGCCGGCTCGCACGGCTGGGTGCAGGTGCTCGAAGTGATGGGCCGGCACGCAGGCCATCTCGCCTTGTGGGCGGGCGTCGCAGGCAATGCTGATCTCATACTGATCCCTGAGTATCCATTCCTGTACGAGAAGGTGTTCAAGCATCTGCGCGCACGGATCGGCGATCCGAACGCGGCGCGCCGAGACCACACACTGCCGCGCTACTCCGTCATCGTGGTGGCGGAAGGCGCATACGCAGAAGATGGCGAGCTAATCACGATAGACGACCGGCACGATGCCTTCGGGCATGCGCGCCTGGGCGGGATCGGTGAAGTCCTCGCGCGCCGCATCATGGCTGAGACGCCTTATGACGCGCGGGCCGTTTCACTCGGTCATCCGCAACGCGGCGGGACGCCTTCGCCAGTTGATCGCATCATGGGCATGATGTTTGGCGCGCTGGCGGCGGACGCGGTCGCCGCGGGCGAGTTTGGCAAAATGATCTCGGCGCGCGGCATCATGCCCGCCTGCGACCTGTCGCTCGTGGACATCAGTTCCGTGCTGGGGCAAATCAACATTGTGGACGTAGCGCGCTACTACGACACCGAACGTTACCATCTGAAACAGATCGGTATGTAGCAATGACGGCCTAAAATATGCGTAAAGCAGCGAAAGCAAAAAATAACATTAATTCGGCGCACACCGGGCGCGCAAAGCGGCCGTTGCGTTTGCGGCTCGCACTGCGCTTATTGCCCTTTGCTCTTAGCGCTTTGCCGTTTGCCTTAAGCTTCTGGCCCGCAGCGGCTGATCAGACCATAACTCATCAGCCGGCCTCAGAGGGGCGCACCATCACACCGGCAGGCGAGTTGTTACTCGATGCGACGACACGGCAAGCGGCAGTTGGTGCGTTGCCGGTTGATTTCGTCCGCAGTCCCGACACGCAGGGGCCGGCGGGCGGCGGCCGTTTCCTCGTCGCCGTCAACAGCGGTTACGGGATCAAGTTCAACGCGGCGACGAAGGCGCTACAGTCGCTCGCGTTGATCGATCTCAATCACAGCCCCGCGCCGGCCGTTATACAGAACATCTATTTTCCTTCGCCGCAGAGCGCGAACGTCGGCGTCGTCTTCGCGCCGCGTCCCGATGCGGAGGGCGCGTATGCGCTGTACGTGTCGGGCGGAGTGGAGAATAAAATCTGGCAGTTCCGCTTTCGTCCCGACGGGCGGCCGCCTGTGACGCCGTCATCGGCGTGGCCGGACACCAAGGTTGAAGCGCCCGCGCTCGATGTCAACGGCTTCACCGATGTGCAGGCGTCGCCACGCTACAACGGAAACAATGCGCCTGTTTATCCCACCGGCCTTGCTATCAGCGATGACGGCGAAACACTCTACGTCGCCAATCATCTCGGCGACAGTCTCGGCATCGTTCATGACCTGCACGGTGCGCACCGGCTCGAACATATTCAACTTAAAGGGCAGAGCGGTAACTCCGCTGTTGCAGAAGAGCGGTTCATTAATCCATATAGCGTCGTCGCTTTAACGCCGATGACTGCGCGCACGGGCACGAAAGTTTATGTCTCATGTTGGAATGACGCATCGGTCGCGGTCATCAACCTCGCGGGCGCGCAGCCGCGTGTCGCTTACATTCCGGTCGCGCGCCATCCGACGCAGATGTTGCTCGACCGCACGCGCGCATTCCTCTACGTGGTCAACTCGAACGCCGACAGTGTGTCCGTCATAGACACAGCCCGCGACATAGAGGTCGAGCGCATCAACGTGCGCTTGAGTGAAGGGGCGCAACTGGGCAACAGTCCGGAAAGCCTTGCGCTCAGCGCCGACGGGCGCACGCTGTTTGTGGCAAACGCGCATTGCAACGCGGTCGCGGTCGTCACCCTTGCCGACAAACTCAGGGGCGCGCCCGGCGCAGCCCGCAGTCGCGTGCGCGGCTATATCCCGACCGGGCAGTATCCTTCGGCTATCGCCATCGTCAAGCAGATGATCTTCGTCGGCAACGGCAAGGGCACGGGCTTCGAGAGCTCTTCACTCGTGGTCAATAATTCGGGGCGCGTGCCGAATCTACCGAATGATCGTTTCCCGGTGGGCACAGGGCGCGCGAGCGGCATGGGCGGCGAGTACAGTATGGCTATCGTCGCGGGTAACATCAGTTTGATCGATGTGCCTGACGAGCGACAGTTGCTGCGCTACACACAACAGGTCATGCGCAATAATGGGCTACTCGATCCTGTGCGCGCAAAACTGTTTCGGGGTCGTTCGCCAATCAAGCACGTCATCTATGTCATCAAAGAGAACCGCACCTATGATCAGTTGTACGGCGATCTCGCGCAGGCGGGTAATGGCGCGCCGGCGGACGGTGACCCGCTGTTAGCTATCTTCGGCGCGAGCGAGGCCGCGCGCAGCCCCGGCGGCGCGGCGCAGAGCATCACGCCGAACCAGCGCGCGCTCGCCCTGCGCTTCGGCCTGCTCGACCGCTTCTTCACCAACGCCGAGGCGAGCGCCGATGGGCACAATTGGTCAACGGCCGCGTTCTCGTCCGACTACACGGACAAAGCGTTTCGTTGGAACTATGGCGGGCGCGGGCAGGCGTACGACTTCGAAGGTTTTAATCGGATGCCCGACTATCGGCCGCGCACGGACGGCCCGCCCATTCTGCCCGCGCCCGTCAGCGCGGAAGACTTGGCCAACTTCGTCAAACGCTTCGTGCCCTATCTGCATGGCGCACGCGATGTGGCTGAGCCGGATAGTTTGTATCTATGGGATGCGGCGGCGCGGGCCGGTCTCACCTATCGCAACTATGGCGAGTTCATCGGCACGGAATCCGAAGCGTTCGTCGCGGCCGTGAACGCAAACAAACGGCGCACATATCCGGACATCTCACCCACCGCCTTCGCCGTCCCAACTAAACGTGCGCTCGAAGGGCATCACAGTCTGACCTTTCGCAATTTCGATCTGTACACGCCGGATGCGATCACCATCGAGTCGTATCGCGCGGCGAAAGAATCGAACGGCGATCCACTCGTCAGCGCGGGCAATCGCAGCGAGCGTTTTCGGGGCAACTCGCGCACGGGCGAATGGCTGAAGGAATTCCAATCCTTTAGCGCCGACCTACAAGCGGGGCGTGGCGACCACTTGCCGAACCTCTCCATCGTGCGCCTGCCCTGCGATCACACAGAGGGCCTGACCGCAAACACGCCGACGCCGCAATTCTACGTTGCGGATAACGACTATGCAGTGGGGCTGATGATCGAAGCCGTCTCGCACAGTCCTTACTGGCGCGACACGGCCATCTTCGTCGTTGAGGACGACGCGCAGGACGGCCCCGATCACGTGGATGCGCATCGCTCGCCCGCGCTCGTCGTCAGTGCGTATAATCGTCCCGGCGCGCTCGTCCACACGTTCCACAACACGGTCAGTATGATCCGCACCATCGAACTGCTGCTCGGCATCCCGCCGATGAATCAACTCGATGCGACGGCCGCACCGATAGACATCTTTCGTGAAGAGATGGACGCGCGCCCGTTCAAAGCGATCCTGCCCGACGTTGCGCTCGACAATCTGCTCGTGCCGCCGACAGCGCGCAGCACTGAAGCGGCTTACTGGATGCGCCGCACCGCCGAACAGAACATCGCGCATGCCGATCAGGCGGACGCGCACGTGCTCAATCAGATCATCTGGTTCTCGGTGCGCGGCGCGGATATGCGCATGCCCGAAGTGTCGCGCTTGCCGGCATGCGAAGCCTTCATGCTTGTGCAGGATGAACGGGCTGAGCTGGAAGAGCGAGAGGCATCCGGGCTGGCGCGTGTGCATAAATAAAGCGGGCTTGAGTTCATCGCCAAGGATAAACAATGAGGCAGCATCTTCTTCATCAGCTCGTTTGTTTCGCGCTGACGTGCGCGCTCGTCACCGCGTCTACATTCTCCGCCCGCGCGCAGCAGCAACAGGCCGCCCCGCCGCCGCCGCCGCCGTTCACGCCGCAACTCGTGCGGCAGTTAGAAAGCCTGCAACGACTCGCGCTTGATGATGACTACGCCTACCGGCAGGTGGGACATTTGACGAACAACATCGGGCCGCGCCTGACCGGTTCGGCACAGGCGCAAGCGGCGGTTGAGTATGTCGCGGGCGAAATGCGTAAGCTGGGGCTGGAGGTGCAGTTGGAGAAGCTATCCGTGCCTCATTGGGTACGCGGGGAAGAGTCCGCCGCGCTCGTGCAGTATCCGGGGCAAGCGCCTGCCGTGCCGCAAAAAGTTGTGCTGACTGCGCTCGGAGGCAGCGTGGCCACGCCGCCCGCCGGTCTGACCGCAGGCGTCGTCGTGGTCAATAATTTCGATGAATTGCAGACGCTCACCCGCGCGCAAGTGGCCGGCAAGATCGTCCTCTTCAATCATCGTTTTGACCGCCAGATGGCCGCGCAAGGGTTCGGCGGCGAAGCCTACGGGCAAGCGGTCGCCTATCGCGGGGCTGCGCCTAGCGCGGCGGCGCGACTGGGCGCGGTCGCGGCGTTAGTGCGCTCGGTCGGCGGCGTGAGTTATCGTTTGCCGCACACGGGCGCGACGCGCTATGCGCAAGACGCACCGCGTATTCCCGCCGCCGCCGTCACGGCCGAAGACGCAGATATGATCGCTTATCTCGTCAAGCAGGGTGAAGTGCGCCTGCGACTCACCCTGTCACCGCAACAGTTGCCCGATGCAGTCAGCTATAACGTCATCGCCGATCTGAAAGGGAGCGAGCAGCCGAAACAGTTCGTGATCGTGTCGGGGCATCTCGATAGTTGGGATTTGGGCACGGGCGCGATTGACGACGCCGCCGGTGTAGGCATGGCGATGGCGACGGTCAAGCTCCTCAAACAACTGAAACTCAGGCCGCGGCGCACGATCCGTTTCATTGCTTGGATGAACGAGGAGAACGGCCTTGTGGGCGGGCGCACCTACGCGCGGGAACATCAATCGGACATCGCCAACCACTATGCGGCGATAGAAGCGGATCGCGGCGCAGGTCATCCACTCGGCTTTGAAGTGAAAGGTAAGATCGAGATCATCGCGCTGTTGCAACAGGTCGCAAAGACGTTGGAGAGTCAGGGCGCGGGGTTGTTGCGCGTAGTTGATGATACGGAGGCAGACATCTCGCCGCTTGCGGCCGCGGGCGTGCCGTCCTTCGGCCTCTGGCAGGATACGCGCACCTATTTCGATTACCACCACACACCGGCCGACACGTTCGATAAGATCGTGCCGCGCGAGTTAGCAGAGAACGCGGCGGCCATGGCGGTGCTGGCGTATGCGCTGGCGAATCTGCCGCAACCGCTGCCGCGTTGATTTGATTTTACGTCTGCCTTCACTCATGAAATGTATGATGCAATAATACTCGCGCGGGTGCGCCTCTTTTAGCTACTCAAGCTCGTCGAGCTGTAAGCCGATTGGCTCTGCGCCCGCGCCTTTCAGACAGTCAATCACACGCGCCACTTCCCCGTAGTGAATCGTGCGCGGCGCTTTGACGAAGACTGTGCTGAGGCTCGTGAGTCCGACGGGTAACGGCAAGCCGTGTAACTCGGCGGCGCGCATGCGAAAAATATCGGTGAGTAGGATGCTCAACCTGCTCATGTCGTCCGGCGTGCCTAAGACCGCGCCCTGATTCAATCTGAGCCGCCCCGCAGCGTCCATTGTGACGACCAGGGTGAAAGGGTTCGGCACAACCTTCAACTCCGGTTGCGGCCTGGCGGGCACAAGTGCTTTGAAGCGCGTGGGCTTGAGCGGCGAGATGACCATAAAAATGATCAGCAGGACGAGCAGCACATCAATTAAGGGCGTGACATTGATCTGCGGCTGAGTTTTACCCTGTGCGCGTTCCGGCGTGCTACTCATTACGTCAATTCACCTCCGGCTCGATTTGCTGAGGAGGTTAGACTCCGTTGTGGCGAGAATGTTCCGCTGGAATATGATTGATAATTAACGAACGAGCAGCGCACATATTGCCCGCTCTCCCAACGCGGATAGAATTGAGGCGACCGGGGCGAAATAGATGATCTCCGACCTTTCAACCGCGCATGAATTAGTGAGCGATCTTTTCGCGTTGCCGGACACGCCGGAGGGATGGGCGCAACATCGCTTAAGCCCCGAACAGATCGCCTTCTTCCACACGCAGGGCTATCTCGCCGGCCTGAGGATTCTGTCCGACGAGCAAGTGGACAGGCTGTGCGCGGAGCTAAGCAATTTAACCGATCCCGCTCATCCGCAGAACGAGCTCTTCTACGAGTACCACGCTAACGAGTCGGGCGATCCGGCGGGGAGGTTATTCCACGCGCTCGGTGCATGGCGCATTGCGCCCGGCTTCCATGATTTGCTGTGGCATCCGGCGGCCACCGTCCCGGCGGCGCAATTGCTCGGTGGGGCAGTGCGCTTCTGGCACGATCAACTCTTCTGCAAGCCCGCGCACCACGGCGGCGTAGTCGCCTGGCATCAGGATTATTCTTACTGGACGCGCACCCAACCACCGGCGCATCTGACTTGCTGGATCGGTCTCGACGACTCGACACGCGCCAATGGCTGCGTCCACTATGTGGCGGGCAGTCATCGCTGGCCGCTCTTGCCGCGCACTGATCTCGCGCATGATATGGAAGCAATCTTGTCCGTCCTCACAAACGAACAACGGCGCGCATTCAACCCGGTGGCGATAGAGTTACGGCGGGGCGAATGCTCCTTTCATCACCCCTTGTTATTGCACGGCTCGTATGTCAATCGCACTGACGGGCCGCGCCGCGCCGCTGTCATTAACTTCATGCGCGATGGCGTTATGTCGGCCTCTGACGAGCCGTTGCTAACAGGTGTGCCGCCCATACCGAGCGGGCAGCGGATCGAGGGGCGCTTCTTTCCCTTGCTGCTTGATCCGGCCGCAGTTGAGCTACCGGTTTAGACGGCTTGCGGGGCGCGTTTTGCCGCACATCTTTGGGTAAAACCCGACAAACGGAGAAAATCTCTCATAGGAATTTGTAGAACTCCAAGCGCCCGTAGTTTAGCTCTGATTTCGCCCTCCCACCTTTAGCCTACCTTTAAGCCCACATCGGCCAGAGCGAGCGCCGCAATCATCGGCTCGATCTCGCGGTAGAGGCCCCGCAGCAGTTGCAAGTCCGCGATGTTCGCCTTGATCTTGGCGGGCTTCGTCGAGTGATAGAACTTCTTCAGGAGCGTCAAGCGGTAGCGCTGAACTTTCGGCGCATCTTCGGTCTCCGGCACATCCTCTTTCTCAAGCAGAGCATCGAGCATGGCGCGCTCTTCCATTGTGAGATGCTGGTCCAGGAGGCAGACGAGCGCCCGCTTGTGAGTGTTGATCTCGCGGGCTATCAACTCTGCGAGCAGATAGTACTTCGGCAGTGTTATCTTGTGGCGCGTGAGCGCTTCGACAAGTTCGAGGAAGATGACCTTTGGCCGGCGATGCGCGCGCACCTTGGCCGCCACTTCGTGCGCCGCGAACTGTTGTCCTGCTTCATCGAAGCGGCCATAGCCGAAGAAGTCGAGAGCCATCTGTTGATGGCGCAGAACGGTCTGCTTATCATAGACGCTCGCGTCTACATCGTCCGGCGAGAAGCCATAGCGCGCCGCGACGAACTCGACATCCGGCGGACGGATCTGTTTGCCGAAGAACTTGCGACGCGCTTTGAAATAACCGAAGGCAATGAGAAAACAGACCTTGTTGGTCGGCGTGCGAAAGCCGTCGAATATCTTTTGTAAACTCGAAGGCAGCGCAAAGAACTTCTTGCGCTCGATGCTGGTGAAATGGGGCTGCGACTCAAAGGCGTCTTCTTCGAGCGCTCTCAGAATCTGCATGACGGGCATGATGAGTGACCTCGAAAAAGAAAACGGCGGAGATGATCGTTGTCTGCAAGAATCGCAACGTCTCTTTACAGAAAGACCTTTTGGTAAAGAGTCCGAAAGCGGGAGTATAATAAAAGTC
This sequence comes from Pyrinomonadales bacterium, assembly GCA_038237345.1. GTDB lineage: Bacteria > Acidobacteriota > Blastocatellia > Pyrinomonadales > Pyrinomonadaceae > QHXQ01. The sequence goes on along the minus strand of JBBRYU010000042.1, from coordinate 1,240 downwards.
AGGCTTGGCGCAGCGCTGTTTTATACGCGCCAACTTCCGTAATGTAAAGAGTGGTGCCAATCGTGAAGCGAACCGGGACTAAAGCGACAAAAGCCGCGGTAGATGATCGCAGCAAGAACTTCCTCACCGAAGTTGAGATGAAGCGGTTGCTGGAGGCGGCGCGACGTGGTCGTCACGGCGTGCGCGATCACCTCCTGATGCTGATGGCATACCGGCACGGTCTCAGAGTCTCGGAGTTGGTTGACGTGCGGTTGAAAGACCTCGACTTGGAAACCGGACGACTTTTCGTTAGGCGGAAGAAAGGCAGCCTCTCGACACATCAACCCGTTGAAGGCGATGAACTGCGGGCGATTCGTGCGTACTTGCGCGAGCGTGAGCAAAGAAGCGACGCCCGCGCACCCTACCTCTTCCTGAGCGAGCGTGGACCAATGACGCGGCAAGCCATTAACTATCTGGCCAAAGAGATCGGTGAAAGAGCGAAACTGCGGTTCCGGGTTCACCCACACATGCTACGCCACTCGACCGGCTATTATCTGGCGAATCAAGGCCATGACACGCGCTTGGTGCAGGATTACCTGGGGCATAAAAATATCGCGCATACCGTGAAGTACACGCGCACTGCCGCCGCTCGCTTTGAAGGCTTATGGCGATAGAGGAAGGGTCGTCAGCAGGTTCAGTCTCAAGCTGATGCAAGCCTCAAAACCGGGAATCCTATGAGAGATTTTCTCCGTTTGTTGGGTTTTACCCAAACGTCGTCTTGCGGCGGATCAACTTGGGATACGAGGGCACGCCGTGAACGGCGTAGCTATGTGCCCTTAGGGAGAGGCGTTAACCTCGGTCCTCCGGGCCTTCGAGTTCATGGTGTCATGAGCGGATCGGAACATACCCCGCCCACGCGCTTGATATATTTTAGGATTTGAATTATTCTAATTTTACTTTATCTTTAAGGCACTCTATGAGAAACCAAGTACGTTCTTTAGGATTAACGAAACAGCGCAAGGCTGTTCTCAGGGCCATTGGTGAGTCGGAAGAGCATCTGACGGTCAACGATGTCTACGATGCCGCCCGCAAACTTATGCCCGGCATCTCGCTCGCGACGATCTACAATTCGCTGCGCTACCTGAAAAACGAAAAGCTGATCGGCGAGGTGCGGTTCGGCGCCGATGCGACCCGCTACGACCGCAAGTTAACTCGGCACGACCACGCGCTCTGCAGCGCATGCGGGAAGCTCGTCGATCTG
>JBBRYU010000041.1:0-22174 GCA_038237345.1 Pyrinomonadales bacterium | reverse complement strand
GGCTTTTGTTGTTCAGCATCAGCGTGGCGCGCACGTCGCCGCGCAGGCTGTAGTAAGTCGCCGCCAGCAGATGCGGCTGCTCTGCGTCCTCATCAAGCATCGCGGGCATAGCCGGCATAGAGCTGTCGGCATGTTGCGCCGGCGACAGAGCGAGCACGTTTGCGCCCGCCTTGGCGCTGCTGGGGGCAGGGGCAGGCAATGAGCCTGAGACCGCAAGGATAAGCAGTGCGGCACAGCTAACGAGAATCTGTGCGCGGGTGGCGCCTGTGGCGCGGCGACGTGGCTGAGAATTGTGCTTCATATGAGGCGCGCCTGTGCAGGTGGCGAGCATAAGCAGCGAGGTTGGCTGCGTTGAAAATGAGTTGGCGCAGAAAGAGACGGCTGTGCGTTGGATAAGTGCTGGTCATGGCACGATGAGATTGCATGACGCGGTCTCGTGATCGAGTTGAAAGTAAGACTGCCGATACTGATCGCCAGCGATGACGGCTAACAGGGCGCAGCCTACGCCTCATCCATGCGCGTGTCAAACATAATTACTAAATCGAACCACATCAGAATGGAACGGAAGGCAAAAACATTTATCCACGAAACCATACGAAACCACACGAAAGAGCACGAAATCCGTGTGTTTTGGTTCGTGTGGTTTCGTGTGGTTTCGTGGATAGTTTTTCCATCTTGTCCCAATCTCTCGTGTTTTGATTTAGCTGGCAAGTCTGCCGTTGTGTCGCCATAAAGTAAGCTGTCGGATGTCGGCTCTTTCCAGCAGTGTGCTATACTGCGCTGTTATTAAACCCCTGAAATTTTGACTCATGTTGAGCCTGCATGACGGTTGGTTTGGAGCAAATAAGTTAAGTGAGTAATGTGATTGAGATAATTCCGCTCGGCGGAATCGGCGAGTTCGGGATGAACTGTATGGCGGTGCGTTATGGCGATGAGATGATCATCGTGGACGCGGGCATGGGCTTCCCCGAAGAGTCGGCTTACGGCGTGGACGTGTGCGTGCCCGATTTCGCTTTCCTCGAACCATACCGCAAGGACATAACGGCCATCGTGCTCACGCACGGGCACGAAGACCATCTCGGCGCGTTGCCCTACATCCTCAAAAAATTCAACGTGCCCGTCTATTGTTCGCACTTCACCGCCGGACTGGCCGAGAGCAAACTTAACGAGCACGATCTGCTCCGCGACGTGCTGATCCATCGCGTCGAGCCGCGCGATGTTGCGGAGATCGGTGTCTTCAAGGTCGAGTTCATCCGCGCTTCGCACTCGCTGATTGATTGCTTCTCGCTCGCCATCACGACGCCCGCCGGCACGATCATACACACTGGCGACTACAAGGTGGATGAGACACCCGTCATCGGCGAGCCGATTGACCTGCGCACGCTGCGCCGTTACGGGCAAGAGGGCGTGCTTGCGCTGTTGTCGGATTCGACGAATGCGACCGTGCCGGGGCGCACACCGTCGGAGCGCGCCGTCATCCCGGCGTTTGAAGAGATTTTCGCTGAAGCCGAAGGGCGCATCATCGTCGCCGCGTTCGCGTCTTCAATCCACCGTTTACAGATCGTCTTCGACGTGGCGCAGCAGTTTGATCGCAAGGTGTGCGTGCTTGGTCGCTCGATGATCAAGAACGTGGAGATCGCAGATCGCCTCGGCTATCTCGACGTGCATGAAGACGAGATGATTTCGCTGCAAGCAGCGAAGCAGTTGGCGGATCACGAAGTCGTCTATCTCGTCACCGGTTCGCAGGGTGAACCGCGCGCCGCGCTCATGCAGATGGCCACGCAAACTTATAAGGGCATCAGCATCGGCGCGGGCGACACGGTGGTGCTATCGGCGCGCATCATTCCGGGCAACGAGCGCGCCATCTCGCGGCTCATCGGCGACATCTACAAGCGCGGCGCAATGATCATCGACGAGAAGCGGCGGCTGATCCACGTCAGCGGGCACGCTTCGCAAGAAGACATACGCATCATGACCGAGGCGGTGCGCCCCAAGTTCGTCGTGCCCATCCACGGCGAGTACCGCATGCTCTACCGGCACAAAGAGTTTCTCCGGAATCACGTCAACATCCCCGACGAGCAGATCATCTTGATCGAGAACGGCGACGTGCTGGAGTTGGACGGCGAACGCGCGGTCGTCGTCGGGCAGCACGACATCGGGCGCGTCTTCATAGACGAGAGCGGGTTCGAGGAGATTGATCGCGAGACGGTGCGCGAGCGCCGGCAACTCGCGGGCGATGGCGTGGTCACGCCCGTCGTCACCGTCAACGGGCGAACCGGCGCGCTTGAAGGCACACCCGAGATCGTCACGCGCGGCCTCATCGGCACGGACAACTCGGACGGGGCGGACGGCTTCGTGCGCAAGCTGCAACAGATTGTCGTTAAGGCCGTAGAGAATGCGCCCCCCGCCGAACTGCGCGACATGAGCCTGTTGAAAGAGCGTGTCCGGCTCGATCTCAAACGCTACATCCAAAAACAGACCGGCTCGCGGCCCATCATCGTACCGGTCGTCGTGCAGGTTTAGCGGCCGGCAACGATTAGCGCACAGTTTGTGACTAACGACGAACATACATCCGACCCGGTCGCACTGCTGCGCCGGACGAAGGTCGAGGTCGCACCCGCGACCTTTTTCCTCGTCAGCATCAGTCACCAAGATTGGGCGCGGCTGCTCGAACAACCAGAGCTTAGCCCGCGCGTTGAAGCGCCGTTCATGCTCCTGCGCGACAGACATGAAGTCACACTGCTCGTCGAAGAGGCGGATTGGCTGACCATGCGCCACGCCGTCCGCGATGCGCGCGTCGAAGGCGGCTTCCGCCTCGTCACCTTTGACATAGAGCTTGGCTGGCACGTCGTCGGCTATCTCGCGCGCGTGACCGAACTGCTCGCGCGGGCCGGCATCTCCGTCGGTGCGCTCTCAGCCTTCACGCGCGATCACCTGCTCATCAAACAGGCCGATCTCGGCACGGCCTTGCGCGTGCTCGGCGAGCACGTCGCTGAATTGTGCTGATAGCCTAAAACTACAGCGATTCATGCTGGTATGGTTGTTGATTGGTCACAGCAAGTCGTCTTGATCACCGGCGCGTCGAGCGGCATCGGGCGTGCGTTGGCGGTTGCATTGGGCCGGCGCGGGGCAACTGTGGGCTTGCTGGCGCGACGCGCTGAGACGTTGCAGGAGATCGGGCGCGAGGTCGAGGCAGCGGACGGGCATGCTTATGCGCTGCCGGCCGATGTGCAGGACGCGGTGGCGGTGCGCGCGGCGGCGGATGAATTACGCGCCCGCTGCGGACGAATTGATGTGCTGGTGGCGAACGCGGGCGTGGCCGGTGAGATCAGCGAGCGGTTCGATGCGGAGAACATCGCGAGCGTATTGGGCATCAACGTGGTGGGCGCGGCGCACAGCGTGGCGGCCGTGCTGCCGGAGATGAAAGCGCGCGGGCGCGGGCAGTTGGTGGCCATCTCAAGCCTCGCAGGTTATCGCGGCTTGCCGAAATCGGCTGCTTACTGCGCGAGCAAGGCCGCGCTCACCGCGATGTTCGAGAGCCTGCGGCTCGACCTGCATGGCACGGGCGTGGACGTGACCATCATCCGCCCCGGCTTCATCAAGACGCCCCTCACCGCCGACTGGCACGCGCGCATGCCATACCTGATGGAACTCGACGATGCCACAAACAAGATCGTGCGCGCGATTGAGCAACGACGTAAGCTTTACTCCTTTCCGTGGCAACTGGCCGGCATCGTCCGGCTCGCACGGCTCATGCCCGTCTGGCTGTACGACCGCATTGCCATCCGCAACTCGTTCCGCGAATGAAGCATTGCTCTCACCGCCAACCAATTTCACATAACAAAGCGCAAACACTATGACTATCTTCCAAGCCATTATCATCGGCATCGTACAGGGGTTGACCGAGTTCATTCCCATCAGCTCAACCGCGCATCTGATCTTCGCGAGCCGCGTATTGCATCTGTTCGAGGGGCAGCCGCTCCGCGCCGAACAGACGACCGCTGCCATCGCCATTGTGCAACTCGGCACGCTCGTCGCGGTGTTTATCTATTTTGCGCGGGACATACTGGCTATCACCTTCGCTTTTATCCGCGATCATCTGGCGCTGCTGCGCGGCGAACAACGCCCGCGCCAGACGCGCGCCGCCGATGGCCGCATCGTGCAGCGCCGGCTCAGTCTGTCGCACGAAGCGCGGCTCGGTTGGTTGGTCATCATCGGCTCGCTGCCGGTCGGCATCGTGGGCTTGTTGTTCAAGCATCAGATCGAAGGCGCGTTCACGAAAAATTTGTGGGTCATCGCCACGATGATGATCGTGATCGCGTTGCTACTCGCGTTGGCTGAAAAGGTTGGCGCACAGCGACGCGGCATGGAGGAACTTGGCGTCGGAGACGCGCTGGCGGTCGGCGGCGCGCAAGTGCTGGCCTTGATTCCGGGTGCGAGTCGTTCCGGTTCGACCATCATGGGCGGGCTGTTCGCGGGCGAGCAGCGCGAGACGGCCGCGCGCTTCTCGTTCCTGCTCTCGATCCCCGCCATCGCCGCGAGCGGTTTACTCGAACTGAAAGAAGCGCTCCACAAGTTGCCGCCGGACAGCGCCGTCCCGCTCGCCGTCGCGACGATTGTCGCAGGGCTAGTCGGCTACGCCTCGATCTGGCTGCTGCTGCGTTTCCTGCGCACGCATTCGACGGCCGTCTTCATCGTCTATCGTTTGATTCTGGGCGCGGCCATCCTAATCATGTTGTGGCGCGGTGTGATTCAAGCAGCCTGACAATTGCGGAATGCGGATTGCAGATTTGAAGAAATCGGGTTTCTCTGAATCCGCCTTCCGCAATCGGCCGTTCCGCATTCCGCAATTCCCGCCGCTTCAGTTAAACTCTCATGTGCCCCTCCTTGCCGTAAAAGAGCTTTTCAGAAGAGAGGGCTAACTTTGGCATGAACGACGAAACGAACCGCGCCTTGCCCCGCGACACGCAACGCCCGCGCAGCCCGCGCGTGCCCGTCAACTTCACCGTGGAGGTACAGTGGCAAACGGGCGGCGCGGGCGAGCCGCAGAGCATGCAGGCAGAGGCCGTGCGCGTCAGTCGCGGCGGCGCAACGCTAATTAGCGATGCGCAAGTGGCGGTGGGCGCAATCGTGCAACTGACCGCGCCGTTCGGGCGCCCGCTCGCCGCCGAAGTCAATGGTATCTGGACAGACCCGGAAGACAATCGCCAACGCATCGGCGTCAAATTGCTCGACCCGCACGGCTGGTTCGCAGAATAACGGATGAAACTCGCCGGCTCGAAACACTGGCATGTGCGCGGCTACGACGAAGCGCAGGCGCGCACGCTCGCCGCCGCGTCCGGTCTCTCAACGGTCGTCGCCGGCCTCCTGCTCGCACGCGACATCGCAACCCCCGCAGCCGTCGCGCAACTGCTCCATCCCACGCTCGCTCAACTACACGACCCGGCGCTCATGCTCGGCATGAACGTTGCGGTCGCGCGTGTGCTGCGCGCGGTTGATAACGGCGAGCCGATCCTGATCTACGGCGATTACGACGTGGACGGCACGACGGGCACGGTCGTGCTGCGGCGTGCTTTGGGCTTGCTCGGCGCACGCACAGGCTTTCACGTGCCGCATCGTTTCACCGAAGGCTATGGCATCAGGCAGGACGTGCTTGAGCGCGCATACGCGGACGGCTACAAGCTTGTCATCAGTGTGGACTGCGGCATACGCGCGCACGCGCCGCTCGAATGGGCCCGCGCTAACGGCCTCGACGTGATCGTGACCGATCATCATCTACCTGACGCCGATGAAGGCGCGCCGCCCGCCTTCGCCGTGCTGAACGCGAACCAGCGCGGGTGCATGTACCCGGATAAGCATCTCGCGGGCGTCGGCGTCGCATACAAACTCGCGCATGCGCTCTTGCGCGAGCGCGGGCGCGAGAATTTGAGCAAAGGCTTTCTCAAAGTCGTCGCCATCGGCACGGTCGCGGATGTCGCGCCGCTCGTCGGCGAGAATCGCGCGATTGTTTCATTGGGTCTAGCTGATCTGCCGAACGCGACCAATCCGGGGCTGCGCGCGTTGATGGAAGTCGCGGGCGTCGGCGACGGGCGCGATGTGCGTTGCAGCGATCTCGGCTTCCGGCTGGGGCCGCGCATCAACGCCGCCGGACGCATGGACGCCGCCCGCGCAGTCGTCGAACTCTTCGAAGCGAGCGATCCAGTGGAAGCGCGCCGGCTCGCGCAGCATTTGGACGCGCGCAATCGCGAGCGGCAGGTCATCCAGCAAGAACTGACCGAGCGCGCGTTCGCCGTTTACGTGGCGAGCGGCGATTGCAGCGCGGTGGCCATCGTTGCCGGCGTAGGTTGGCACAGAGGCGTGATCGGTCTTGTCGCTTCGAAGCTGGCCGAAAAACTCGGTCGCCCGGCCATCTGCATCTCGCTCGACGAGGACGGCACGGGACACGGCTCGGCGCGCAGCATCGCCAGTTATCATCTGCTCGATGGCTTAACGTCGTGTGCCGATCTCTTCGTCAGTTTCGGCGGGCACGCGCAAGCCGCCGGGCTGGTCATCCGCCGCGAGCAGATAGAAGAGTTGCGGCGTCGCCTGCATGAGCATGCCAGCCAACGTCTGACTGAGGCTGATTGCGCGCCGACGATCAATGTTGATGCCGAGTTGCCCGCCGCCGCGCTCACGCTCGAACTGGCGCATGAGCTTGAACGGCTCGAACCGTACGGCGCGCAGTGGCCGTGCCCGGTCTTCGTCACGCGCAACTTGCGTGTGCTGCAAGAACCGCGGGTGCTGAAAGAGCGGCATCTGAAACTTCAGCTCATCGGCGACGACGGCCGCGCGCATGAAGCTCTCTGGTGGGGCGGCGCGGAAACTGCGCCGACAACGCCCCGCCCCGGCGACCGCATCGAACTAGCCTACGCGGTCGAACTGAATCGTTGGCGCGGCGAGACGCGTTTGCAGTTGATCGTGAAAGACATTAAAAGCAGTGACAAGTAATAAGGGACGAGTGGCAAGTTGAAAACTTGTTCCTGCTCGTCACTCGTCACTCGTCACTTATCACTTATCACTGTTGCAAAGATGCAGGAAGTTAGACGCAGACGAGATGTGGTGCTGATCGGCGTGCGTGCGCGTGCGCCGCAAGTGGCGCGTGTGCTGGCGTTACTGGTGCTGGCGGCGGGTCTCATCTACGTCGGCGTGACTTATAACAAGGCGCGCAAGCGGCAGGTCTTTCGTTTGAAGTCGGGTGAAGCGGAGTTGTCCACGCGCGTCGTGAGCCGCATCGAGAATTTCGAGCGGCGCGTGACCGAAGGTGATCGCGCGACGATGTTACTGCGTTCTTCGCTCTATCTGTCTTACGACGACGGGCATCACGAATTGCAGGATGTGTATCTCGAATACTATCCGAAGTCGGGCGGCACGGACGTAGTCAAGGCTAAACAGGCGCTCTATTTTTCCGAGAGCGAGGGCGTGCAATTCAACGGTAACGTGCAGATCGATACGCGCGATCACCTGAAAGTACAGACCGAGCAACTCGCCTACGACGTGAAGAACGAGCAGGCGAAGGTGGATGTGCCGTTGACTTTCGCGCGCGAGAACGTGGAGGGGCGCGCTGATGCTGCGCTTGTGTGGGCGAAGGAGAAGAAACTCGATCTGCGCGGCCACGTGGAGATTACCGTGCAGCCCAACTTGAAGGATGCGCAGGCGCAGGCCAGTCCGCGCGGCCGGCCCGTGACGATCCGCGCGGCGAGCGCGCACTTCGATCAAACGCAGCGGCAACTCTTGTTCTCCGGCGGTGCGACTGCCGAGCACGCGCGCGATATCATGAGCGGCGAGACGCTCACCGGTTGGCTGTCCGAGCAGAGGAAGTTGAATCGCATACAGACGCAGGGCAACGCCTATCTGCGCTCGATGGACGAGGGGCGCGCCGCCGAAGTCCGCAGCGCGGAGATGAATTTCTACTTCGACGCGGATCAGCGTTTGCAGAATGCGACGGCCGTCACGAACGTGCAGGCGCACACGCTCGACGCGGACGCCGAAGTGCAATTGAGCGCGCCGACCGACGCGCAAATTTCTTTCGTCGTGCAAGGCGACCGCAGCATCATCAAAGAGATGCGCGCCGAAGGGCGGCCCGTCGTCACGCTCGCCGCGCCGAAGTCGAAAGCAAACGATCCGCGCGCCGCCAACAAGCGTTTGACGGCCGACAACGTGCGGCTGTACTGGCGCACGATGGGGCGCGATCTCGAACGCGCAGAAGCCGTGGGCAACGCCGAGTTGGTGATTGATCCGGTGCAACCTGCGCCGCAGGCGGATCACAAAACGCTCACCGCGCCGCGCTTCGACTGCGACTTTTACGAAACTGACAACCTCGCCAAAACTTTCACCGCCACGGGCGGCGCGAAGGCCGTCTTCACGCCCACACAGCCCTCGGAGCAGCGCGGCGTGCGCACCATGACGGCGCAGAAGATGATCGCCGCGTTCGTGCGCGAGACACAGGATGCCGAGCGTGTGGACGCGCAGGGCGATGCGCAGTTCAACGACGGCGACCGCAACGGGCAGGCCGCGAACGCGACCTACACGGCCGCCGACGCGATGGTGCGTCTGCGCGGCGGCGAGCCGGTCGCGTGGGACTCGCACGCGCGCATCAAAGCGGCCGAGATCGATTCCGACACGCGCAACAAAATCTCTTATGCGCGCGGCAAGACGCAGACGACCTATTACAGTCAGGAGCAGACGGGCGGCGCGTTGCCATTCCAGAAAGTGAAAAGCCCTGTCTTTATCGTGGCCGCGAGCGCGGAGTTTCAGCACGAGACCGGCGTCGGCATTTACACGGGCGATGCCCGCGCATGGCAGGATGACAATTTTGTGCGCGCGGACAAGTTGACGCTCCGGCGCGAGCAGCAGCGCTTGGAGGCGGACGGCAACGTGCAGAGCGCGCTCTATCAGGCGCGGCGTAAAGATGCGACCGGCACACGCACCGTCGTGCCCGTCTTCGCCACCGCGCAGCGCATGTTCTATTCGGCCACGGAGCGACTCGTGCATTACGACGTGAGCACGGACATTAAACAGGGCACGGAGCGGATCACGGCAGACGTAGCGGACGTGTTTTTGCAGAAGACGGTCAACGAGATCGATCACACTGTCGCGCAACGCAACGTCGTGTTGACGCAGCCGGGGCGACGCGGCACGGGCGACTGGGCGCAGTACACGGCCGCCGACGAGACCGTCATGCTCAAGGGCAACCCGGCGCGTGTCGAAGACACGGAGCAGGGCGACTCGCAGGGGCAGCGTATGACCGTGTACCTGCGCGAGAATCGCGTCGTGACAGACAGTCCCGGCGGCGCGCAGGCAACGGGCCGCGTGCATACGACGCATAAGATCAAGAATCAATAACCGCCGCCCTGTCCCGGAGGGGCGATTGAACAGCGCGTGCAATAATTTCAATCATCCCTCCGGGACTCAAGCTTTATATGGCGCACGTTTCCCCGCGCTGAAGCGTTGGGCTATTATCATCTTGCCCCTTCGGGACAAATTGAAACTTCCGACAAAAGTTAGCTCGTATTGGCGTGAGTATCGACTTACAAGTTAATGAATTAATCGCACCTGAAGAGCGTGCCGCGCAGACGCCGGAATATGTGGTTGCGCCGCCGTCGCAGAGCGCGCTCGTCGCCGTCGATCTCGTCAAGTCGTACGGGCGGCGGCGCGTGGTTGATGGCGTGAGTCTGCACGTCGAACAGGGCGAGGTCGTCGGCCTGTTGGGCGCAAACGGGGCGGGGAAGACGACGACCTTTTACATGATCGTGGGACTGGAGCGGCCCGAAGCCGGCCGGGTGCGGCTGGGTAAGCGCGACATCACGAAGCTGCCGATGTATCTGCGGGCGCGGCTCGGCGTCGGCTATTTGCCGCAAGAGCCGTCGGTCTTTCGCAAGATGACGGTGGCGGAGAACATCCTCGCAGTGCTGGAGACGATGCCCTTGCGGCGGCGCGAGCGTTTCAAACGGGTGGAAGAGTTGCTGCAAGAGTTCGGCATCGCGCAGGTGCGCAACACGCGCGGCGATGCGCTTTCGGGCGGCGAGCGGCGCCGCACGGAGATCGCGCGGGCGCTGGCGACCGAGCCGCAGTTCATCTTACTGGACGAGCCGTTCGCCGGCATCGATCCGCTCGCCGTGGACGAGATACAGAAGATGATCCTTTACTTGCGCGGGCGCGGTATCGGCATTTTGATCACCGACCATAACGTGCGCGAGACGTTGGGCGTCACCGACCGCGCTTACATTATGGCCGACGGACGTATCTTCCGCGCGGGGCCGCCGCTCGCGCTGACGGAAGACCCGGAAGTGCGTCGCCTCTATCTCGGCGAAAAATTCCGTCTGTGAGGCGATGAGAAGTTCGCTGCACACGCAAGCGTTAGATCGGTTATAATCTCCCCGTCGCAAGGTTTGCGGCGCAAGCCCTACAATCGAGACCGGTTCTGCACGGGCCGCTCAACCGAAAGAGTGAGTGCTGCTACATTAACTATAAACGAGTCGGCCGATTGACAGCGATTCGCCTTGCTGCTTAAGCGAGGCGCGGATTGAAACGATTGCAACAAGGTATGTCCGTTAGACTCACAACTAATCTGTCGCAACGGCTGGTGCTGACGCCGCAGTTGCGCCAGCGCATCGAGATGTTGCAGATGACGACGCTGGAATTGAGCGCGCTCATCCAGCAGCAGATGCTGGAAAATCCCGTCCTCGAAGAAGTGCAAGCGCAGGAAGAGAAGCGCGAAATCGAAGAGCACATTCTCGATCAGCTCGCATCCGGCACAACCGATATAGATACGGCAGTTCGCGATCTGTCTGCCGCCGATCTCAACGGGGCTTCCTTGAATGGCACGGGCGATGCCGCGCCGGTCGAAGCCGCCACGACGATTATGGACGCGCCGGAATCTGCGCCCACAGGTGAAGAGCTTGAGGGTGAGACTGGCGAGCGCGACGCTTTCGAGGAGATCGATTTCGGGCGCGAATTTCAAGAGTATCTCGATCCGGGCTACAAGACGCAGGAGTGGGAATTCAAAGACGACCAACCGACCTTTGAGCAGTTCCTCACCCGTCCTGAATCATTGTCGGAGCATCTGACGTGGCAGCTACACATGAACGACGTGCGCGAGGAGTTGATCCCGGTCGCGGAGTCCGTCATCGGCAATCTCGACCCGGAAGGGCGCATCAACGCGACCAATGAGGAGATCGCGGCACAGGAAGGCTGGCCCGAAAGTCTGGTCGAAGAGGCGCGGCAACTCGTGATCCGCCTCGACCCCGTCGGCTGTGGTGTGCGCGATGTGCGCGAATGCCTGCTCGCCCAATTGGAAGCGCGCGCCGAGCTTGAGCGGCTGGCCGCACAATTGATCCGCGCGCATCCGCTTGGCGATTTACAGCAGCACAAGTTGCCGAATCTCTCCAAGCAGTTGAACGTGCCCATCGAGACGTTGCTCCAAGAGCTTGAGCTGATCCGCACGCTCGATCCCTACCCGGGCCGGCGCTACTCGTCTGACGAGGCGATCATGATCGTGCCTGAAGTCTTCATCGAAAAGATCGATGATGAATACTTCATCTACTTCGCCGACGACGGCAGCCCGCGCCTGCGCTTAAATACCGGCTACCAACAGATGTTGGGCCAGCCCGACACGAGCAAAGAGACGCGCGACTTCATCAAAGAAAAACTGCGCTCGGCGGTCGATCTCCTGCGCAACATAGAGCATCGGCGGCAGACGATCTATCGCGTCGTGGATTGCATCGTGCGCCGGCAACGCGAGTTTCTGGACAAAGGTGTGCAGTACATCCGGCCGATGATGTTGAAGGACGTGGCGGAAGAGACGGGGATGCACCTCTCCACCATCTCGCGCGTCGTCAATCGCAAGTACGCGCACACGCCGCAGGGCGTGATCGAGTTGCGCCGCTTCTTCACCGAGGGCATGACGAACGAGGACGGCGAAGAGGTCTCGACGCGCATCATCAAATTACGGATTAAGAAATTGATCGAAGAAGAAGATTCGCATAATCCGATCACGGACGATCAGATCGTCAAGATTCTCATTAAGGAAGGCATCAAGCTGTCGCGCCGCACGGAGGCGAAGTATCGCGACCAGATGTCTATTCCCGGCTCGCGCGAGCGTAAGGCAGTGGTCTAAGCGCGGCGGGCACAGAAAAAGTTTTCAGCAGTTAACATCAAGCAAACGGGTTGGCACGAGGCGGAGGGCGCGAGTCGCTGCGGCTTGCATCGTTCTGCTCTCTAGCCGACGCAGGGGAGGGAAACGAATGAAATTCGAGTATACGGGCCGGCACATGGTTGTGACCCCCGCCTTCCGCCGCCACGTCGAAGACCACTTCAACAAGATCGACCACATCTTCAACGACTCGACCGCCCGCGCGCACATCATCATCGAGGTCGAAAAAAACCGGCAGATCGGCGAGGTGCTAGTCCATTGGCGCGAGCACACGCTGACCGCGCGCGACATCAACGCCGACATGTATCAGGCCCTGACGCGCGCCATCGCCAAAATCGAGAAGCAGGGCATCAAGCTCAAAAAGAAGATCATCGAGCGCAAACAGGGCGCACAATCTTTAGGTACGCTCGTGCCCGACGACGGACAGGTGGAAGCGGCCGAGCGCAGCCCACGCATCATCAACGCGCGTCGCTATCCCGTCAAACCGATGACGCCCGAAGAGGCCGCCCTGAGTCTGTCCGCGGACAGCAACCAGTTCCTCGTCTTCCGCGACGCCGACACCAACCGTCTCGGCGTTCTCTACAAACGCAAAGACGGCAACTACGGCCTCATCGAGCCGTAACCACGCGCCCCCACACACGCGCCCAAACCAGCGTGGCAGGGCCTCTCCCTGTCCCGCGCTTTTTCTTCCCTTCCTACCCCCTTCCATGTATCATGCCCCCCTCCCGCGTTCACCTCATCCGTGAGACGTGAATTGAACCTTGACCGGCTCTAACCTCTTAACGCTTGCCGATAGCTCGCGACGGCGTTGGAGCAGCTTGCCATGCCCTATCTCGCGCACAGTAAAAATGCCGATGGCGAAGTGCATTTGCTGAGTAGGCACCTGCAATGCGTAGGCGAACTTGCCGCCCGCTTTGCCGCACAGATGAATCCTGCCTACGCCATCATCGCGCGTTGGGCAGGGCAGTTACATGATCTTGGCAAGTACCGCGACGCTTTCCAAGAATATCTGGCTGGCCAAAGGCGCGGAGACACGGATACGCATCACGCCGTTTACGGCGCAGCGCTGGCCGCGGAGCGCAGTTGCGAAACGCTGGCTTTCGCCATCGCCGGGCATCACGCCGGACTACATGACATCAGCGAGTTGGAAAATCTCATCCACAAGCCCTCTTACCGGGCAAGTGAGCGATTACCTGAAGTCGTGACGCGATTTGAAGGCGAGTTAGAAGTTATTCCCGAATCATTCAGTCAGCCAGACTTCGTGGACACGAACAGCAAAACCGATCTGTTCGTGCGGATGATCTTCTCCGCACTCGTTGATGCTGATTTTCTCGACACGGAAAAGCATTTCCTGTGCGGTAAGGAGCGCACTGCACCGACGCTGAATCCAGCCGAACTGCTTGCGCGCTTGAATGATGCCAGAGCTAAGAAAGCACAGAAGGCTCTAGCGGAAGCGACAACCGACGAAGCGCGTGAACTCGCTCGGCTACGCAACCGCATATACGAGCAATGCGTCGAAGCGGGCCAACTGCCGCCGGGCTTCTTTAACCTGACTGTGCCGACGGGCGGCGGCAAGACGCTCGCGGGGATGGCCTTCGCGCTCGCCCACGCAGCGCGGCACGAATTGCGGCGCATCATCGTCGTCATCCCGTATCTGTCAATCATCGAGCAGAACGCCGACGAATATCGGCGCATCCTCGATCCAAACAACGAAGACATCGTCATCGAAAATCATTCGGCGGTTGTCCTGCCGCCGCAGGAGGAAGGCGCGGAGATTCGCTCGCCGCTCGAATACGCTGCGGAGAACTGGGACGCACCCGTGATCGTGACGACCGCCGTGCAGTTCGTTGAGTCCCTCTTTGCGAATCGTCCGAGTCGTTGCCGCAAACTGCATAACATTGCAGGTTCGGTCGTGCTGCTTGATGAAGCGCAGACGCTGCCCGCTCATCTGTTGCATCCGCTTTTGAGTGCGATGCGCGAGTTGCGGGAGAGTTACCGCGTGAGCTTCGTCTTTTCGACCGCGACGCAACCCGCATTTCGCCGCGCCTTTTCGCTTCGCGTCGGCTTCAAAGAGGGTGAAACGGAAGATTTGATTAAAGACCCCGGCCATTTGTACAAGCGTTTGCAGCGCGTTCGCTACGAGTTTCCGCAAGCCGACGAAAAACGAAGCTGGGTAGAAATAGCCGCGCTGATGCGGGCGCGCGAACAATCGCTTTGCATCGTCAACACGCGGCGTCATGCCCGCGACCTTTGGGATGAGCTAAAGCGCGCAGCGGGAGACGAAGAGGCTCAAAGCATCATTCATCTTTCATCTGCGCTGTGCGCCGAGCATCGTTTTGCGATCATCGGCGCGACAGAAAATCCACAGGCAGGCAGCATTCGTCAGCGTTTGCAGACAGGCTTGCCATGCCGTGTAGTTTCGACGCAACTCGTCGAAGCGGGCGTTGACCTCGATTTCCCGTTGGTGTTTCGCGCACTTGGGCCGCTCGACGCCATCGTGCAAGCCGCCGGGCGTTGTAATCGCGAAGGCCGCTTGCGCGATGCGGCGGGCAAGCCGATGTTCGGGCGCGTCATAGTCTTCAATCCGGCGGACGAAGGTTTGCCCCAAGGCTCTTACCGCACAGGGACGCAAACGGCGGCGAGCATGCTGCACGGGCTTGAGCCGGATTCTTTGGCGACCGACCACGAACTGTTCGCCAAGTATTTCAGCAGCCTCTACGCAAAATTGAATGAGGCGAACATAGGCGACCAAATAGAAAAAGACCGGGGTGACTTGAAATTCCGCACCGTAGCACGTGCCGCGCGCGTCATTACGGACGCGGGTTCACCCGTCATCGCGCCTTACGGCAGTGCGCTTGAGATCGTGCAGGCGATCAGAGACCGCGCAGCCCAAATCGGTCGCCCGTTCATCGAGCGCAAGGATTTTCGCCGCTTACAGCGCTATATGGTCAATGTGCGAGTAAATGATTTTGATCTGCTGAAGCAGCGTGGCGGCTTGAGAAAACTTTTCCCACAGTTTCCGCATTACGACCCCGGCATCCATTTACTTGATGTTGGATTCTATGACCCGCAACTGGGTCTTCTGATTAATGGGCGACCACCAGGAGATGTCATCTGATGAACAACACAATTAACCTGCGCGTATGGGGCGAGTGGGCGTGCTTCACTCGGCCTGAAATGAAAGTCGAACGAGTCAGCTATCCGTTGATAACGCCGTCAGCGGCGCGCGGCATGCTGGAGGCCGTCTTCTGGGAGCCACAGATGTACTACGTTATTGACCGAATCCGCGTCGTGCAGCGCGGACTCTGGACAGCGTTTCGGCGCAATGAGGTCACAAGCCGCATCAGCCTGCGTAACACGCGCGAATGGATGAGCGCACCTGAAAAGTTTCAGCCGATTCAGGCTGGCGGTGGCGCGCCCGACGGCACGCAACGCAATATGCTCGCGCTCGGCGATGTCGAGTACATCATCAGCGCGGAAATTCGTTCAAGCGAACTTGGGAAACAGAGCGGGCAGAACGAGCGCAAGTACGTTGAAGAGATCAAACGCCGCGCCCGGAGTGGCAAATGTTTTCATCGCCCCTGTCTGGGCATGCGCGAGTTCGCAGCCGACTTTGACTTTGAGGAAGACGCTGAAGCCGCGCACACACGCCGGCGCGCTGAATTGAAAGATGCTGCGCAAGCGTGGACGGAAAACTTGGGCTTGATGCTCTACGACCTGTTCGACGCGGACGAGCGCGCCACAGGCTTTCGTTGGTTAAGCGACGAAGAGTTCGCCGCCACAGGAGCCGAGCGCGAAATACGACTCAAAGAATTGAAACCCGCCGAACGACGCAAGCTCACAAAAGAGCCTATGCCGCGCACGGCAGGACAATTAGTGCGTCCGCAAGCTACGTTCTTCCGCGCCAGCGTGCAGGATTCCGTACTTGATTGTCATCCATCACGGGTTGAGCTTGTGCGACGTGGGGCTTGAGGGAGTTCCGATTGTTCGCGCCCGTCAGAGTTGAGGAGAAAGGGGAACAACTGTGCTGCTGCAAGCCTTGAATGAATTTTACGAACGCGCTACGCAGGGCGATGCGCCATTGATTGATGAACCGGCATTCAACCCGAAAGCTGTTCGCTGGGTTATCCCGCTCGACCACGCGGGTAATCACGCAGGCATCGGTTTGATAGAAACCCCGAAAGAAAAGAACCGGCACAAGGAATTCAAACGTGCGCCGCGTGGCACGCGCTCAAAAGTTGCCGGGGGAGTCGCGGAATTTCTGGCAGACAATTTCAATGCTGTGTTCGGACTGGAAAATGACCCAGAAGCGGTTGAGCCGAACGAGAAGAAGCGTGCGCGGCAAGCCGAAAACCTGCGCGCCAAGCATGAGGATTTCTGGCAACAAATCAAACAGGCGTTTGCAGCGACGAACGATTCGCGATTCGCGGCCTTGCTTCGTTTCGCGGAGCAAGAACTCGCGCCGGATGATGCGGGCAAACCATGCGTGCCGTCATTCTTGCACTGGGGAAAAGCGGACGAAACGAGCGACGAAAAGCCGAACTGGTGGGTTAAAACCTCAACGGGTGATGAGGCGAAACTTGGCGCGGACAATTTCACGTTTCAAGTTGACGGTGAAATCTTAATCGAGACCGAGGCGGTGCAAGACTACTGGCGGGACACTTTCGTCGCCGAAACAGAAGCGAAGGATGAACGCTCGAAACGCGGCCTGTGTCTTGTAACGGGGAAAACAAACGTGCCAATTGCAGAAACTCATAGTCCAGAGATTAAAGGCGTTCGGGGCACTTTGTTGAAAGGCGCGCCGCTTGTTTCGTTCGATAAGGAGGCGTTCACTTCATATGGCTTCAGCAAAAGTTACAACGCGCCTGTCTCGTCGACGGCTGTCGGCGCATACACAAACGCGCTTAACTTTCTGCTGCGGGATCGCGACCACTCGTTGAAGATCGGCAACACCGCACTCTGCTTTTGGGCGCGCCAATCTGAAGAAGTGACTCGGCGCATGTCGCGTTTGCTTGACCGTCCGCGCCCCGAAGCAGTGCGCGATTTCCTGAAATCCCCATTCGCGGGTGACGCAGACCGCGCGCCGCTCAAACATGATCGCTTTTACAGCGTCACGCTCGGCGGCAACTCCGGCCGCGTTGTCGTGCGCCACTGGATGCAAACGACAGTCGAGCAAGCAGTGGAAAACTTCAAACAGTGGTTCATGGACTTAGACATCGCGCCTTACATGTTGGTGAGCGAGAAGGAAGACGAGATGTCCCCGCCACTCTCACTTTATCGCCTAGCTTTGACGACCGTGCGCGAAGCTAAAGATTTGCAGCCGGAAACGACGACGCAACTCTACCGTGCTGCGCTCGAAGCGAGCGCGCCATCGCTCATACTGGTGAAGAAAATAATTGACCGGCTCACCGTTGATCTGGCGCGCGACGGATTAAGCGCGCTGTATAACCTGTCGCGCTTCGCGCTCTTGCGACTCGTCATCAATCGCAATCGAAAGGAAGACGAACCGATGATCGAACCCATACTCTCTGAGACGAACGACCCGGCTTACAACTGTGGCCGCTTGCTCGCCATCTTCGACGACTTACAGATGGCGGCGCACGATTACAAGCTGGAAGGTGCGGGCGTGGTTGAACGCTACTACGGTGCAGCGGCATCTGCGCCGAACACGGCGTTCGGCATCCTCTGGCGACTGCACCAACACCATCTGAAAAAGCTTGGCCGCACGGGCGATGGCGGGCGCGGGAAAGCCGAAGCGATTAAGCGCAGGATCGAAGAGATCGCGTGTCGTTTCCGCCAATCCGATCCGCGTTTCCCGCCGCAGTTTCCGCGCGCTTTCGACATGCGGGCACAAGGGCGTTTTGCGCTCGGCTTCTATCAACAGAAGGCCGCCGACCGCCAAGCACGCACCGCTTACCTTGAAGCTAAAAAAGCTAAAGCTGCAACGACCGAAACGCAAACGAACGATGCTCAATCGAGCTTGAACGACCCTACCCTGAGCAAGGAGACATGAAACATGAATAACTCTCTTACCAATCGCCACGACTTCCTGCTTCTATTTGAAGTGACCAACGGCAACCCAAATGGCGACCCCGACGCGGGCAACATGCCGCGTCTCGACCCTAACACAAATCGTGGCATCGTCTCCGACGTGTGCCTCAAGCGCAAAGTGCGTAACTACGTCGTCGCGTTCCCGGCAGAGCGCAAATCGAACGGCGCGAATGGGGGCGAAGCCAACGGCTACAACGTTCTCATTCAGCAAGGCGCGGTGCTGAATACTGAAATCAGCAAAGGCATAAAGGCGGCGCAAGAGAAGAGTAAAGACGATGTGCCGCGCCGTGCGATGGAGTGGTTGTGTCGTGAGTTTTACGACGTGCGAACTTTCGGCGGCGTGCTTTCGACGGGCGACGACGTGATGAAAGGATCAGCTTTCGGTCAAGTGCGAGGACCCGTACAGTTCACTTTTGGGCAATCTTTTGACCCAATTATGCCTCTTGAAGTGACGATCACGCGTTGCGCCGTGACGAAAGAGGAAGATCGGGCCAAAGAGCGCACGATGGGCAACAAGCACATCGTGCCTTACGCGCTCTACGCAGCGAAGGGTTACGTCTCGCCAGCGTTCGCGGAGCGCACGGGCTTCACGCAGGGCGATCTTGATCTGTTGTTTGAGGCGGTGCTCAATATATTCGAGCATGACCGTTCGGCGGCGCGGGGCGAGATGGTGGTGCGCGGACTCTATGATTTCGAGCACGTGGGCACGCAGGGCGAGACGAACGCGGAACAGAACCGGCGTGAGGCGCGGTTGGGTTGCGCGCACGCGCACAAATTGTTTGAGGGCATCGAAGTGCGCTTGAAGGAGGGGAAGGAGTTCCCGGAGTCTTTCGCGGACTATGAAGTGACTTGCAAGTGGGACGATGAAAGTCTGCCGAAGGGCGTGCAACTCAATAAACGGCACGAGTAAAACGGCGGCGCATAATGAACGACTTGCAAGAAGACGAGCCGGTGCTGATCTCGGCGCTGAATCAATATCTGTTCTGCCCGCGTCGCTGCGCGCTGATGCACGTTGAGGGCGTGTGGTCGGACAATGTGCATACGGCGCAGGGGACGTTGTTGCATGAGCATGCGGATAGGGCGGGTTATGAGGTGGAGAAGGGGGTGAGGTTGTTGCGCGGGTTGCCGTTGTATTCGGTGCGGTACGGGTTGTCGGGGCGGGCGGATATTGTGGAGGTGCGGGGCGGCGGGGTGTATGCGCCGGTGGAATATAAGAAGGGGAAGCGGCGGAAGTTTGAGAACGACGACGTGCAGTTGTGCGCGCAGGGGTTGTGTCTGGAAGAGATGTTTGGGGCGGAAGTGGCGCGCGGGTTTATCTTTCATGCGGCGAGTAAGCGGCGGCGCGAGGTGCAGTTCGATGCGGCGTTGCGGGGCGCGACGTTGGAGACGATTGCGGCGGTGCGGGCGTTGCTGCAAGCGGGGCGCGTGCCGGCGGCGCGTTTGTTGCCGCGTTGTGACGGCTGTTCGTTGCGGGGCGTGTGCATGCCGGAGTTGACCGATACGAGTCGCGGCGCGAGCGCGCTGGCGGCCGGCGCGCTCTGGGAGTAATTAGTTGGTGCGCTTGTCTGCCGGTCGGCGCACATGCGTCTATTTGCACGGCCGGGAGAGGATTGAAACATGGAAGTCAAACAGAACACGTTGTACCTGACGACTTCGGGTAACTACGTGGCGCGCGATCACTTGACGTTGCGCATAGAGGCGGAGCGCGAGTTGAAGTTGGCCGTGCCGATCCATCTGATCGAATCGGTGTGCGTCTTCGGGCAGAGCACGTTCAGCCCGGCGGCGTTGGCGCTCTGCTGGGAGCATGGCGTCGCGGTCAATTATTTCAGCGAGTACGGCCGCTTTCAGGGGCGTTGGGAAGGGATCATGAATACGAGCGTGGGGCTGCGGCGGGCGCAGTATCGTTTGGCGGACGACCCGCGCGCGGCGGCGCACATCACGCGGCAGTGCGTCGCGGGCAAGGTGCAGAACGCGCGGCAGAGTCTGTTGCGCTCGGCGCGCGAGACGGACGTGGAGCCGGAGCGCACGGAGTTGCAGCGGGGCGCGTTGGAGTTGGCGAACGCCCTGCGTTGGTTGGAGCACGATGCAGAGACGGTCGAGCAGATGCGCGGTTACGAGGGACAAGCGGCGAGCGTCTACTTCAGCATGTTCAGTCTGCACCTGCGGGCGCAGCGCGAAGAGTTCCGCTTCACTGTGCGCACGCGCCGGCCGCCGCGCGACCGCATCAACTGCCTGCTCTCGTTCCTTTATGCGCTGCTGTCGCACGACTGCATCGCGGCGTTGACCGCGACGGGCCTCGATCCGTTCGTCGGCTATCTGCACGCCGACCGGCCGAACCGGCCCGGTCTCGCGCTCGATCTGATGGAAGAGTTTCGCCCGTTGCTGTGCGACCGGTTGGCGATCACGTTGCTGAACCGGCGACAGTTGGCGGCGGACGATTTTAAGGAACGCGAGGGCGGCGCGGTGGAGTTCACGGAGGCGGGGCGCAAGAAGTTGGTCAGCGCATACCAGACGCGCAAGCAGGACACGGTGGTGCATCCGCTGCTCGGACAGGAATTTCGCTACGGGCAGTTGCCGCTCGTGCAGGCGCGCGTGCTGGCGCGGCACATACGCGGCGACCTGCCGCAGTACCTGCCGTGTGTCCTGCGCTAGAACTTGTGTCTAAATCAGGCCTGAAAGGATTGGGCCAGCGGCAGAAAAAGATGCGCTACGAAGCCACACGAACGCACACGAGAATACACGCACAATTCGTGCGTTTGGCTGCGTGTCAGTTCGTGTGCTTTCGGGGCTGAAGCTTTCATCTGGCCCCAGCTTAGAAGTTTCGCTTTAGCAGCGCAGGCCACGCCGTCGGCCGCTGGCGACCGGAACGATTGCAACGACGGAAGGAGCGCGCACGCATGTTTGTGCTTATCGCATACGACGTGGCGACAACCGACCGGGCCGGCGCACGGCGGCTACGGCGCATCGCGCGGGCTTGTCAGGATTACGGCCAGCGCGTACAAAACTCTGTGTTCGAGTGTCGGGTGGACAGTAAATCATGGGTGCTGCTGCGCGACCGGCTATTACGCGAGATGGATGGAAAGGAGGATTCCTTGCGTTGCTATTTTCTGGACGCCGACATGACCATCGAACATCATGGGTGCAAACAGCCGCGAGATTGGGAAGCGCCGCTCATCCTGTGAAGGCGCAGCGCCCAGCGTGTCAGTGGCAGGGCGCGAACCTCAAGCGGCGGCGCTACGCCGACAGGTTCGCGCGCCCGCTAAATCCTCGTAATAGAAGACCTAGCCCCGTTGCCGCGAACAATGAGATACGCGCCGGCCAATAACTTGGGTAGTTCGCGTTCGAGACCACTCAACAGCCGGCAACAGCTAGCCTTAACCCTAACGCAGTTCGCCTCACTGATGAAGTGAGGCGTGGATTGAAACACTCGGCACGCTGTTGGCCGGCAGCAGCAGCGCGCAGGTTCGCCTCACTGATGAAGTGAGGCGTGGATTGAAACATTCGTGAGCGGCCGAACGGGCTGAAGCGCGCGACGTTCGCCTCACTGATGAAGTGAGGCGTGGATTGAAACCCGTTGAATGAGTTGTTGGGCGCACGCCCTGAGGTTCGCCTCACTGATGAAGTGAGGCGTGGATTGAAACGCCCTTCGGCATGCCCCAATAGCCGATAGTGCTGCCGGTTCGCCTCACTGATGAAGTGAGGCGTGGATTGAAACACTAAATTCCACTTCAAAGCGCCGGACGGCACAACGTTCGCCTCACTGATGAAGTGAGGCGTGGATTGAAACCGCCCGACGCCGACCACCCCCGCGCCGTAAGCCTGCGTTCGCCTCACTGATGAAGTGAGGCGTGGATTGAAACCGCGGTCTAGAGCGGCAACGGTGGTTGCATCTCGCGTTCGCCTCACTGATGAAGTGAGGCGTGGATTGAAACG
>JBBRYU010000040.1:0-22208 GCA_038237345.1 Pyrinomonadales bacterium | reverse complement strand
GAAGGCGGCGTTGACGAACAGACGGCGCGCGACCTCGTCCTCATCGGCCAGAAGGTGCGCAACCTGCGCGGGCACGGGCTGGAAGAGGGCGTCTCCACGCGCCTGCTCATCTACGCCGCGCAACTGATCGCACGCGGCATCGCGCCCGTGGCCGCCGCCGAAGTCGCGCTCTGCTCGCCCATCACCGACGACCGCGACCTGCAACGCAGCATCCGCGAGATCGTCACGACCGTGATCTGATGCAGCAGCAAATTTTCATGCGCAATTCATGTTCGACCAAGAGAAAACTCGTTAGGAGAAACCAATGAAACGTAAAGCTTCGGCTGTCTGGCAAGGCGGCCTCAAGGATGGCAAGGGGACGATCTCGACTGATAGCGGCGTGCTGGCCGAGACGCAATACTCGTTCAGCACGCGCTTCGAGGATGGTATAGGCACGAACCCGGAAGAGTTGATCGCGGCGGCGCACGCGGGCTGCTTCTCGATGGCGCTGTCCGGCCAACTCGGCAATGCGGGCATGACCGCCGAGAGCATCAACACGACGGCGACCGTGACGTTGGAGAAGACCGACGCCGGGTTCACCATCACCAAAGTGCATCTCGACGTGACGGCGCGCATTCCGGGCGCGGAGCAGGCGGCGTTCGAGACGGCCGCGAACAACGCGAAGGCGGGCTGTCCGATCTCGCGGCTGCTGAAGGCGGAGATCACGATGGACGCGAAGCTCGCAGTTTGAGCTGGCGAAAGGTGAATAGCCATGAGTGATGATGCGCTGGCCAAGCATTTTCTGGATGACGCGCTCAAGGTTTTTCGCACCTACAAGCGGCTCGGCGAGAAGGCTATCGCGCAAGTCGGCGACGAGGAGTTGTTCGTCACGCTTGATGCCGAAGCGAACAGTATCGCGCTCATCGTCAAGCACATGTGGGGCAACATGCGCTCGCGTTGGACAGACTTTCTGACGACCGACGGCGAGAAGCAGGATCGCCAGCGCGATACCGAGTTCGAGTTAGCCGAGGGCGCGACGCGCGCCGACGTGGAGCGCTGGTGGGACGAAGGCTGGCGCTTGGTGTTCGCCGCGGTCGAGCCGTTGCAGCCAGAAGACCTTGAACGCACGGTCACGATCCGCGGCATCCCGCACACGGTCATGCAAGCGATCACGCGGCAGCTTACACACTACGCGCAGCACGTCGGGCAGATTGTTTTTCTGGCGAAACATTTCAGATCGGCGGAGTGGCAATCGCTCAGCATCCCGCGCGGGCAGTCGGAGGCGGTCAACCAGAAGCTGCGCGCGGAGCAGGAAGTTAAGCCGCAGCGATGAGCGAGCGTGAGCGCAGGGAGCGGGGCAGCGCACGCCGCTTGGCGCAACTGCCGGCGGATCGGGCGCGGGCCGCGTTGGAGGTGAGCGCCGCGTTGGCGGGCGTGAGCTTGCGCGTGAGCCGCGAGTTCCTGCGCGCCGCGCCGGCTGCTGCGCGCGTGTTGGCGGCCGACGAGCTACGCGCGTGGGGCGAGTTGGGCCGGCGTTTGGCGATGGCCGACGCGGAGACGGGCGTGAGCTTTTTCATCGCGGGCGTCGCGGAATTAAATGATGTGCCCGCCGCGGCGCGCTCGTTGCTGTTTCAAATCTGCACGCGCCAGATGGCGCTCTCCACTGCGGTCGCCACGGAAACTTTTCAACGCGCGCCGGCCGTCGCGCAGGCGGTTAACGACGCCGGGTTGTTGGCGGCCGTCTTCGCTGTCGCATTCGAGATCGCGCGCCGTTCGGCGACGCACAGCGCGGACTTCCTAAACAGCACACCACAAGTGTTCGCGCACTTCGCCAGCTATGGCGCGGACAAAGCACAGGTCGCGCAAGCCGCGCTCGATCTGGCCGCCGCCTACGCCGCACGCGCGGGCGGCGTCGCCTCTGATTTGTGGACGACGCTGCCGGCGACGACGGATAAATTGAATGCTCAGTCCGCGCTCACGCTGTTCCATGCGAGCGGCGCGTTTCTTGATCGCGGCGGCGCAGCGGCCTTGCACGTGTTGGGCGCGGGCGGCGAAGTCTTGCGCCTCGTGCCGGAGTTGTTCGCCGCGTGGATCGAGTTGTTGCACACGGTCGCGGAGCAGGGCAACGCGGGCTTGGTCGCGTTGACGCGCACGAGTCCCGCGTGCCTGCACGCGCTCGCCGCGCCGCACGCGGAGCATGCGCGTGTAGTTGCGCTCATCCGGCGCGTGCTGGCCGCTACGCATGCAGTCGCGCGTGTTGACGCGGAGGCCGCGATCTCTTGTCTGCGTTCCGCGCCGGCCGCTTTGCACACGACGACCGTCGCGCAGTTCGAGTTGTGGGCGCGCGAAGGTTTGACGCTCAAGCGCACGGATGCGCGGACGCGGCGCAGTTACTATGCGTTGGAGACGCGGCAGAGCAACGAGACGCTACGGCGCGGCGGCGCAGGTCTCGCGCTCGACGCGGTTGCGCCGACATTGCGGCTCTACATCGAGGGCTTGACGGGGCGCGCGGTCGGCGTGGAATCGCTCGCGGGGCTGCCCGTCGAGGCGCGCATCGAGGACGGCAACACGATTCATTTGCCCGCGAGCATAGACGAGTTCCCGGACGAGGAAAGAAATTTTCGCCTCTACAAAGTGCTGGCCGCGCACGCCGCCGGGCAGATCGAGTTCGCCACGCACGCCCGCGCGGACAATGTCGATCCAATTGTGACGCGCGATCTGCGTGCCGCCTATACGTCACTCGCCGAACTCTACGCGCCGGAGAACATGAACGCGCGCGACGCCTTTGCGCTCGACGGCTACATCAACGACATGGCGCAGAGCGAGCGCGCGTTGCCACCTGAAGAAGAAGCGCGCCGCGCCCGCGCAGCGCGGCGCACGTTGCCGGCGGATGCGGATTATCGCGCCGTGCTCGCGCTCTTTCCCCTCGTGCCGCTCGCCACGCGCATCTTCGGTACGTTGGAGAACGGGCGCATAGATCGGCGGCTGCGCCACGCTTATCGTGGTCTCGCGCGCGACCACGATCTCGTCCGCGCGCACCAGCGCGAGCATCGCCCGCGCCTTATCAGTTTTCCCAAACCGCTCGTGCCCTTCGAGTTGCTCTTCCAGATCGCGCTCTGCGGCGGAGCGCGCGACGATGCGCGTGCGTTCTACGGCCAGATCGTCTCTGAGCTTGAGACGATTGTGAGCGAGTATCTGTCCGCGCCGACGGCGACGGTCGCCGACACGCTGATGGCGACGAGTCGCGTCTACACGCTCTTTCAATCGGTCACACCGGAAGAGACGGCGCAGCAGGAGCAACCGTCGGACGAGGCGGGCACGGGCGGGGGGGCGCACGAGCAACGCGAGGACAAAGGGCCGGGCGAGGCGAGTGCGGAGGGTGAGCCGGAGCATGCGCCGCAACGCGACGCGCGCGAGTTGTTCAGCGCGTGGGCGAACACGGCTTCGTCGGACGCGGACGCGCAACAACTCACCGGCGCGGAGCGTTGGACGCAAGCGCAGTCGGCCGAGATAGAGTTAGAGGCGGGCGAGGTGGCCTACAGCTATGACGAGTGGGATCGCGATCTCGCGGACACGCGCGTCAACTGGTGTCGCGTGGTCGAGAAGCGTGTGCGGCGCGGCGACCGCTCGTTCGTCGAACTGACGCGCACGCGCTATCGCGGCGTCATCTCCTCCATCAGAAATCAATTTCAACTGCTCAGACCCGAAAGCCTCTTGCGCATTAAGAACGAGTTGGACGGCGACGACTACGATCTCGACGCCGTGATCAATTACATCGCCGACCGCCGCGCCGACGGGCAACAGTCCGAGCGACTCTACACCAGACGGCTCAGGCGCGAGCGCGACGTGGCCGTCTCGTTCCTGCTCGATCAATCGTCTTCGACCGCGCGCACCATCGGGCGGCATCCGTTGCAGCCGTACACGCATCCGGGGCGGCGCATCATCGAGATCGAGAAAGAGGGCTTGGTGCTAATGAGCGAGGCGCTCGAAGCGGTCGGCGACGCCTACGCGATCTACGGCTTCACGTCCGAGGGCCGGCGCAATGTGAAATTTTACGTCGTCAAAGATTTCGCCGAACGCTACTCCGACGAGATCGAGCGACGCATCGGCGGCATCAACTACCAGCACAACACACGGCTCGGCGCGGCCGTCCGCCACGCCGCCACGCGCCTCATGCAACAAGACGCGCGCACGCGCCTCCTGATCGTCCTCTCCGACGGCCGCCCCTACGACCACGACTACGGCGACGCCCGCTACGCCCGCGAAGACACGCGCCAGGCCC
The DNA here is from genome assembly GCA_038237345.1 of Pyrinomonadales bacterium. GTDB lineage: Bacteria > Acidobacteriota > Blastocatellia > Pyrinomonadales > Pyrinomonadaceae > QHXQ01. Next base: position 17,947 of record JBBRYU010000040.1, on the reverse strand, counting down.
TAAGACAAGCGCGCCTCGACGGCATCACTCCGTTTTGCATCACCATTGACCGCGACAGTGAGGCTGAACTGCGTGACCTCTACGGCGAAGTCGGCTACACGATCATTGACGACGTGCTGAGCCTGCCCGAACGCATGCCCGCGATTTACAGAAGACTGACGACGTGAGCCGGAGCGCGTATCTCTTGCTCATTAGCGAACGGATCGGTCTATAATCCCGACGTTATGAGTCTCTCTATCACGACCGTGCCTCTCTCCACCGACGATGCTGGCGTGCTGCGCGTCGGTGACAGCCGTGTCTCGCTCGATTCAATTATCTTTGCTTTCAAAGAGGGCGCGACACCGGAGGAGATTGTGCAGCAATATCCGGTGTTGCAACTGCCGGACGTGTACGCGGTGATTAGTTACTACCTACAGCACTCCGCTGAAGTGGAAGCCTATCTTGCGCAGAGACGGACGCAACGACTTGCGCTGCGGCAGGAACTTGAAGCGCGCTTCGATCCGCAAGGCATCCGCGCACGCCTGCTGGCGCGGCAACGACCGGGGAAAAGTTAGCGCATGCTCCGTCTGGCAGCCGACGAAGATTTTAACAATCGGATTGTGCGCGGGCTGATTCGTCGCCAGCCGGGTCTGAACATCGTGCGCGTGCAGGACGCGGGCTTGAGCGCCAGCGCCGATCCGGAAGTACTGGCTTGGGCGGCAGCGGAAGACCGCATCCTGCTCACGCATGATGTTACGACCATGAAACGACATGCCGAGGCCCGCCACGCTGCCGGCTTGCCGATGCCCGGAGTCTTCGAGGTCGCGCAGGAAATTCCCATCGGGCAGGCCATCGAAGAAATCCTGCTCCTCACAGAATGTAGTCTTGCGGGCGAATGGGCCGGGCAGATTAGATTCCTGCCGCTCAGATAAGCAAACGCAACTGCGCGACCTCTACGGCGAAGTGGGTTACACGATTATTGATGATGTGCTTACTTTGCCGGAACGGATGCCTGGCATTTATCGGCGACTAACGACATAATGCGCCGGAAAGCTGTCTATCATCACCAATAGATTCAGGTAGAGCATGCTAAGCAGAAACTGGACAAGGGAAGAGCTTCTTTTAGCTTTCAATTTGTACTGCCGGACGCCTTTCGGACGACTTCATAAAAGCAACCCTGAGATCGTTTTGCTTGCGCAAAAGATCACTCGCACGCCAAGTGCTGTTGCTATGAAGTTAGTGAACTTCGCCAGCTTCGACCCCATCCATCAAGCTAGGAACGTGCGAGGTTTGAGTAATGCCAGCAAAGCAGACCGTGAAATTTGGGATGAATTCAACTCCAATCCGGAACATCTGGCGTTTGAGAGCCAGCAATCGTTCAACCGTGTAATCCCTCAAAGCGATGAACAAGCGGAAGAACAGATTTCTTTCCCTGATGGGCCAACGGAAAAGACGCGAACTGTTCGCATCCGGCTCGTGCAGACTTTCTTTCGTAATACAGTCCTGGCCAGCTACGATTATCGCTGCACTATCTGCGAACTAAGCTCACCAGAACTGTTGAATGCCGGCCATATCATTCCGTGGAGTAAAAGCGTGGAGCGACGCGCTGATCCGCGAAATGGATTAGCCCTTTGCGCCATCCATGATCGCGCCTTTGATCGAGGGCTATTGACTATCAGCGATTCCTTTACCGTGATGCTGTCAAGGCAGGCCAAGGTACAAACATCAAATCGCATGCACTTGGTTGCCTTAATCGAAGTTGAAGGGAAAGCGATCTCGCTGCCAAGACGATTTGCCCCCGATCCTAGTGCTTTGGCCTATCACCGGGAGTGGCGCTTTAAGAAATGATTTAGAGGAGGATTTGAGCGATGTCCAGACAGGTCGGAATTACGCTGGATATATTCGATGTGTTCCAGATACTTGATGCACTCGAAAGCAGAGCAATAGCTTATGAAAAAACGGCAGCTTTGCTGAACGGTACTGATTATGCGCCGAAGGGCGACGATGATTCTGAATTCTTCCCCAAGGACGAGTTAGATAAGTTCTTCATGCCTGAAGAGTGTAAGGACGCATACGAAGCAGAAGCGATAGCTGCACATTTCAGGGATATAATTACCGCCCTCAACAAGCAGACCGAGAAACCGACATAACTCACGACGCGCTGCAATACGGAAACGCCCTCCTCAAATTCATTTCAGCCAACGTGCGGCTGATCGTCCCACAGCCGCTGCATAAGAAGTACCCTGACAAAAGAAGCATCACCATGCTCGAACTCAATACATTCATCGCGTCGGTAAAGCGGCTGCACGAAGCATGACGGACGTTCACACACCGGCCCAGCGCAGCTATAACATGTCGCGCATCCGCAGTCGGGACACACGCCCCGAACGGATCGTGCGCTCGCTCGTGCATCGCATGGGCTACCGCTTTCGCCTCCACCGCAAAGACCTGCCCGGCAAGCCCGACCTCGTCTTCCCCGGCCGCCGCAAAATAATCTTCGTCCACGGCTGTTTCTTCCATCTGCACGACTGCCGCTACGGACGTGTAGTGCCGCAGAAGAACGCGGAATTCTGGCGGCGCAAGCGAAGCTCGAATGTCGAGCGTGATCGAAGAAACGTCGCCGCGTTAGCGAAAGCCGGCTGGCAGGTATTGACAATCTGGGAATGTGAGACGAAGACCCCTGTGCTGCTGGAAAATAATCTGCGGCATTTCCTTGTCTAACTAGCACTCCATTCCCGATGCGTGCTGAGAGAAGGGCGCGGCACTGATGTGTTATTGCCAAACGCGCCGGGTTGAGCGCGGCGAAAGTGGTAGGTTATAGTGGCGCGTGGTTATTTAGCCGGAGGGGTAGCCTAATGGTAAGGCAGTAGTCTTGAAAACTACCGCGCTCACGCGTTTGCAGGTTCGAGTCCTGTCCCCTCCGCCAGATGGTTTGCTGCGTTACAAAGAGCCGCCCCCGTTACCGATTGACGCGGGCGGCTTTTAGTTTGCGCGTGGGGCGTGAGAGGAGCGTGCGGTGTGTGTGCTCAGATACGTTTGGGGTTGATGACGTGGTGGTTGTGGCAGGAGCAGCCGGGCGGGTGGCAGCGCGTGGGGCAATATCTGCGCTTCGTTAATAGCCCCGTCCGGTTGGGTAAATTCGAGTTCACGGTCGTCTCGCTGTTACTGGGCGTGGTCATATTGGTGGCGGCGCTCATCGTCTCGCGTTTCCTGCGCTCGTTCTTGGAGGGGCGGCTGGCGGCGCGGCCCGCGCTCGATCCGGGCTTGCGCTTCACGCTACTGCGGTTGACGCATTACGCGATCATCACGGCCGGCATCCTCTTCGCTTTCAACCTCGCGTTCGGCGCGGACTTCACCTCGCTCGCCGTCGTCTTCACCGCGCTCTCGGTCGGCATCGGCTTCGGCTTGCAGTACATCGCGGGCGACATCGCCTCCGGCTTCATCCTGCTGTTCGAGCGGCCGGTGCGCATCGGCGATTTCATCACCGTCATGGGGCCGGACAGCAAGCTCACGGAAGGCCGTGTCCGCGCCATCTACCTGCGCACGACCGTCGTGGTCACGAACGACCGCATCTCCGTCATTGTGCCGAACTCGAAGCTGGTCAATCAGAACCTCGTCAACTGGTCTTACTACGACCGCCGCTCGCGCATCTCCGTGCCCATCGGCGTCGCTACTGACGCTGATCCTGATTTGGTGACAGAGACGTTGCTGCGCGCTGCCGATGGCATCGAGCACGTGCTGGCTGAGCCGAAACCCGGCGTGCAGTTTCTCGGCTTCGGCGATTACACGCTCAACTTCCGCCTCCTCATCTGGACGGAGCGCCCGCGTCGTTATCCGCAGATCAAGAGCGACATACACTATCGCATCTGGCGACTCTTCAAAGAAGCCAATATCAAAATCCCCAACCCGCAACGCGACGTGACCGTGCGCCGCGACGAGACGACCGATCAGACAGACGCAAACTAGATGTCAGCAACGCAGCTTGCGCGTTGAGCGGAAACGGTGTGCAAGGACGCAGCGGCGAACGCTGCGCTTCGCCTTTCAACGTCTTCTCTGCTACGCTTAGCGCGCCGGCTGAATGAATGGTCACTCAGCAATGGTCTGATGCACACGCAACTGAAACGGAGTATCTGTCGAACCCCCGATGCGTTCCGCCCGTACCCTGCCCGCCCCAGCGCGTCCTGTGGTCGCCGATAAGCGCGCCGCGATCTTGCGCGCCGCCACGCAGGTCTTCGCGCGCAATGGCTACTTCAATGCGAAGGTCGCGGATGTGGCGCGCGTCGCGGGCGTCGCCGATGGCACGGTCTATCTCTACTTCAAGAGCAAGGAAGAGATTCTGCACTCGATCTTCGACCGCAGCGTCGAAGAGGCGATCACGGCCGCGCGGCAACAACTGGCGGACTTGACCGACCCGCGCGAGAAGCTGCGCCGCATCGCGCGCCTCCATCTCGAACGGCTTGGCGCGGATCGCGACCTCGCGGTCGTCTTTCAAGTCGAGCTGCGCGGCTCGACCAAGTTTATGGCCGAATTCTCGGCCGCCGGTCTGGCCGAATACCTACGCCTGATCCGCGAGACGTTTGAGGAAGGGCAGCGTGCGCATCTGTTTCGCGCGGAGTTGAATGCTAAGATCGTCGCGAAGATGCTCTTCGGCGCGCTCGACGAGATGGCGACCAACTGGATTCTTAGCCCCCGCCGCTACAAGCTTGCGCCCATGGCCGATCACGTGCTTGATATCTTCCTCAACGGGGTGAGCACGTGATGATGAACGTGCAGACACAACCTAACATCACCCACGACGCGCCGGCCGCTTACACCCCGCCGCCCGCGCCGGCCCGCGTGCCGCTCGTCGCCGGCGAGCCGACCACGCTGGCCGGCATCTACGAGCGCGCCGTGCGCATGCATGACAAGCCGGACGCGCTCAACTACAAACACGGCGATGCGTGGCACGCGATCTCTTCAACCGAGTTGCGCACGCGGGCGCGGCACATCGCGTACGGTCTCTACGCGCTGGGCCTCAGGCGCGGCGACCGCGCGGCCCTCCTCGCCGAGAGTTGTCCCGCCTGGGTATTGACGGACGCGGGTTGCCAGTTCGCCGGCATCGTGGACGTGCCCATCTACGCGACGCAAGCGCCCGCGCAGGTGCGCTACATCCTGGACGACTCCGGCGCGCGTTTGCTCCTCATCCATGACCGCGCGGCTTACGACCGCATCGCCGGGGCGATCAAGGATAGCGCGACGCTTGCGCAGGTCGTCTTCTTCGAGCCGGCGGGCGCGCAAGACGTGGGCGCGCTTACGCTCGCCGAGTTGACCGTGCGTGGCGGCGCACTCGAAGCTGAGCAACCGGCGCTACTCGACGAGAACACGAGTGCGATTCAGCCTAATGATCTGGCTACGATCATCTACACGTCGGGCACAACGGGCGAGCCGAAGGGCGTGATGCTGACGCAGGCGAATCTGGTCTCGAACGTGATCGACTGCTCGGGGCATCTCTCTTTCGGCGAGCGCGACACGGTGCTGTCCGTCCTGCCGCTCTGCCACGTCTTCGAGCGCACAGGCATGTACATGTACCTGCATCACGGCATGACCGTCTATTTCGCCGAGTCAGTTGATAAGGTGGGGCAGAATCTGCGCGAGGTGCGCCCGACGGTGATGCTCTGTGTGCCGCGCCTGTTCGAGAAAATCTACGGGCGCATCAAAGAGCGCGCCGCGGCCGGCGGCAAGTTGCAAGCGGGCTTGCTCGCGTGGGCGGTGGCCGTGGGCAAAGAGTGGGCGCGGCGCAAGATGGCGCGCGAGCCTATCTCGCCCTTGCTTGAGCTTAAATATGATCTGGCTGATCGGCTCGTTTTTGCCAAGTGGCGCGCGGCCTTAGGGGGGCGCATACGCCTCTTCGTCTCCGGCGGCGCGGCCTTGCCCGAAGAGATCGGTCTCATTTATCTGGGCGCGGGGCTGCCCATCGTGCAGGGCTACGGGTTGACGGAGACTTCGCCCGTCATCACCACGGGCAATCTGGCGGATGATCGCGTCGGCACGGTCGGGCGGCCGATTCGCCACGTCGAAGTCCGCATCGCGGCGGACGGCGAGATCGAGGCGCGCGGGCCCAACATCATGCGCGGCTATTACAACAAACCCGCCGAGACGCGCGCCGTCTTCACCGATGATGGCTGGTTCAAGACCGGCGACATCGGCCTGCTCGACGCCGACGGTTTTCTGCGCATCACGGATCGCAAGAAGGAACTGTTCAAGACATCGGGCGGCAAGTACATTGCCCCGCAGCCCGTCGAAGGGCGCATCAAGCAATCGCGCTTCGTCAATCAGGTGGTGCTGATCGGCAACGGGCGCAAGTTCCCGGCCGCGCTCATCGTGCCGAACTTCGAGCAGTTGCGCGCCTACGCGCAGCACAAGGGCATCGCCGCGCGCACGCCCGCCGAACTCTGCCGCGACCCGCGCATCCTCGATCTCATGCAACGACAGGTGGACGCGCAGTGCAATGATTTATCAAAGTACGAGCGCGTCAAGCGCATTGCGTTGTTGGAACACGAACTCACTATCGAAGGCGGCGAGATGACGCCCACGCTCAAGATCAAGCGCCGCGTGATCGACGAGAAATACCGCGCCGTGATCGATCAACTCTACGCCGAGGCGGAGTGAGCGCAAGCTTACAACTGTGCTAACGTCGCCGTCGTCCACTCTCGGATCGCGCGGACTAATTCATCTAACTGCTTATCGAAGAAGTGGCCTGCGTCGGGAATGATCTCGACGTGGACACGCGCCTCTGCGGGCAACTGCGCCGCGAGGGCGCGCAAGCGCGGCACGTCGCCGAATTCGTCGTGCGCGCCGTGGACGAGTAAGAGCGGCTTGCGGCAATCGCGCAGGAAAGAGAAATCGTAGCCGCGCTCCGGGATGCTGACGGGCGTGCCGATGCCGATGAGCGCGGCCACACGTGCGTCCGTCACGCCGACTTCCAAACCGACCCGCGCGCCGAATGAGAAACCGGCGAGCAGGAGCGGCAGGCGCGGGTAATTTGCGGCAAGATAGTCGAGACCGGCGCGCGCATCGTCTTGCTCGCCGCGCGCGTGGTCGTGCGTGCCGGTGCTTTGCCCGACGCCGCGAAAATTGAATCGTAGGGTGACCAGCCCCGCCTCACCCAAGGCGCGGGCGGCACGAAAGACGACCTTGTTATGCATCGTGCCGCCGTGCAACGGGTGCGGGTGCAGCACGAGCGCGGCGGCGCGCGCGGGCAACGCACGCGGCTCTTTCAAGATCGCTTCGAGTTGCCCGTGCGGGGCGGGGATAAAAAGCTTGCCGGCCGGGTACAAGGTTGCCTGAAATCCTCTGCTAAGTTTTGCTGCAACCGAGACTAGCAGATCACATGCGCCGGGCAAAGAAGTGTCCGTGCCCCGCCACTCCACGCGCTCCATTTTCATCCACTGCCTATTGCCTACCGCCTACTGCCTACAACTCTTCCGCCGCCTCCGTCTTGACTTGCTTTAATCGAAAGCGTAATTATTTCGTGAGGCCTATTCCCCCAAACACGAGTCGTCAGGGTGGCGTAAAGTTGCGTCGGCGTAGCATTGCCGGCAGCCTTATCAACGTCCCGCGCCCCGGGACGTATCTCCGCGAAGTCTGGCCGAGGACATAAGTACATTGCGCGAGAACGATCAGATGTTACAGGCAATCATACGGGCCTCGCCGCTCGCCATCGTCGTGCTTGATACGGAGGGCAACGTCAAACTGTGGAACTCCGCGGCCGAAACCATCTACGGTTGGCGCGAGCAGGAGGTGCTGAACCGCCCGCTGCCCACCGTCCCGGCGGAGCGGCAGGCGGAGATGCAACGCGATCATCAGGCGGCGCTCGCGGGCCGCAGTTTCACCAGTTACGAGACCCGCCGGTTGCGCAAGGACGGCACGCTCATAGACGTCAGCATCTCGACCGCGCCGCTCACGGACGCGGCCGGGCAGACGACCGGCGTGGTCGCGCTCGTCGCCGACATCACCGCCCGCAAGCGCGCCGCAGAGTCGCTGCGCCGGCAACGCGATCTGACCACGGCCATCACTAGCAGTCTCGGCGAAGGTCTCATCGCGGTGGACAAGGAAGGGCGGATCACGTTTGCGAACCCGGCCGCCGAGCGCACCTTTGGTTGGACGGCAGACGAGTTGCGTGGGCGCATCATCCACGAGGTCGTGCATTACAAGCATGCCGACGGCACGCCCTTCCCGAAAGCGGAATGCCCGCTGTTCGCGGCCATCAGCGCGGGGCAAGCGGTGCATAGCGACGAGGACTTTTACGTCCGCCGCGACGGCACGCTGTTCCCAGTCGCCTACACAGCTTCGCCCATTATCACCGATGGGCAGCTCACCGGTATGGTGCAGGCGTTCCAAGACATCACCGAGCGCAAGCGCCTCGCGGAAGCACAACGTTTCCTGAGCGACGCGACCACCGTGCTCGCCGCTTCGCTCGACTACCAAGAGACGCTCGACCGCGTCGCGCGGCTCGCTGTGCCGTACTTGGCCGACTATTGTCTCGTGGACATGAAGGACGACGAGACGGACGCGATCAACCGCATGGTCGTTGTGCATCGCGATCCGGCGCGCGAAGAGCATTGGCGCGAGATGCAGCGGCGCTGGCCGCTTAACCCCGACGCGGACTACACGATCCCGAAAGTTCTGCGCACGGGCCGGGCCGAGATTTATCCGGCGCTGACCGCAGAGAGTTTGCGCGCGATGACAAGCGACGAAGAGCATGTCCAGATGCTCCTGTCGTTTGGCATCGAGTCCTCGATGATCGTGCCGCTCACGGCGCGCGGGCGCACGCTCGGCACGCTCTCATTCCTCAGCACCGAATCCGGCCGGCAATATGGCGCGGACGATCTCGCGCTCGCCGAAGAGTTGGCCCGCCGCGCCGCGCTCGCCATCGACAACGCGCGCCTCTACCAACGCGCGCAGGAAGCCAATCGCGCGAAGGACGAGTTCCTCGCCACGCTCTCGCACGAGTTGCGCACGCCGCTGACGCCCATTGTCGGTTGGGTGCAGATGATGAACCACGGCAGTTTGGCCGCGCCCGATGTCACACACGGGCTAAGTGTGATCGATAAGAACTCGCAGTCGCTCGCGCGCCTGATCAACGATCTGCTCGACATGTCCGCGATCATCAATGGCAAAATGCGCATCGACCATCTGCCCGTCACCGTCAACCACGTCTTGCAGGAAGCGGTCGAAACCGTGCGCCCCGAAGCCGCTAGCCGGCAGATCGAGATCGCGTTGACCACGTGCGCCGCCGATACGCTCGCGGTCGTCGTCTCCGGCGACCGCACGCGGCTCGTGCAGGTTTGTTGGAATCTGTTGTCGAACGCGATCAAGTTCTCCGCTGCGGGCGGGCGCGTGCGTGTCAGTTGTGCGGCTGATGAACGGGAGGTGCGCGTCACGGTCGCGGACGAAGGCGGCGGCATCGAGCCGGAGTTTCTGCCGCACGTCTTCGAGCGTTTCCGCCAAGCGGACATGTCCACGACGAAGCCGCACGGAGGCTTAGGGATCGGACTTGCGCTCGTGAAGAGTTTTGTTGAGGCGCACGGCGGGATAGTCCGGGCCGAGAGCGCAGGCGCGGGGCAGGGCAGTCGTTTCACTGTCTCATTGCCGCGCTTGCGGTTGCGCGTGCCCGCGCCGGCCGCGGCGCACAACAACGCGGCGACCACTGAAGCGCAACCGACGAAAGGGTGACCGCGCATCCTGCTGATTGAGGACGCGCCTGACACGCTCGAACTTTTGCGCATGGCTTTTACCAACCACAACTACCATGTCACGGCTTGTGCGGCGGCGGCGGCGCTGGAAGTTGCCGCGCGCGAACACTTTGATATAATCATTTCCGATATCGGCTTACCGCACATAGACGGTTACGACCTGCTCGCGCGGCTACGCCGGGTGCAGCCCCGCTTGCGCGCCGTGCCCGCCGTGGCCTTGACGGGCTACGCCGCCGCGCAGGACGTGGCCGCGGCCCGCGCCGCAGGCTTCGCCGCCCACGTCGCCAAGCCGATTGATCCGTGTACCCTCGCCCGTGTGGTCGAGCAGTTGTTGGCGCAGCGCGCCAGTATGGAAGGTGAAACATAAGCCAGCGCGGGGACGCGCGTATTCGTCCCCGCGTGGTGCAATGTCCGTTGCCGCTTGTCGTCCGTCTTAGCCCGTAGCAAGGAGAAGTATTAATGATCGTCCCCGCAGTCCCCGTGCCGTCACCCGCGCTCTTGTCTGCTATCTCCGCAGCCAGCCGTTATTCCGTTGGCCAGCCGTCGTCGTCGCCCAGCGCTGCTCCCTTCGTGGGCAGCAGCGGCGCAACCGAACAACAAAAGCCCCGCGCGCTCGTCGTGGACGACGCGCCGGACGTAACGGAGATGATCGCGCTGCTATTGAAGTATGCGGGCTACGAGGTGACGACGGTCTATTCGGGCACGCAGGCGCTCGCTGCCGCGCGCAGTGAACAGTTTGACGCGCTCATCTCCGACATCGGCATGCCGGGGATGAACGGCTACGAGTTGGCCGAGCAGGTGCGCGCTTTGCCCGGCTACGAGCGCGTGCCGATGATCGCCGTGACGGGCTTTACCATGTATGACGACCGCGACCACGCCCTCACCTCCGGCTTCAACGCCTTTCTCACGAAACCGATCAACCCCAACGATCTCGTCAACCTGCTCGCAGGTTTACGCAGTTAACGGCGCGAGCCCGCGCCGTTAACTGTTGCGCGGCCCCGCCGATGGCCCTCACGGAGCAGACATGGAGAGCAGCGGCTCACCCGACACGATCCTCATCGTCAACGACGCGCCCGATCAACTGGCGCTCGCCGCCGCCGTGCTGCGGCAGGCGGGTTACGACGTCAGCGAAGCGGCGGACGGGCGCGCGGCCCTTGCGCTCGTCCGCCGCGAGCGGCCCGCGCTCATCATCAGCGATGTGGTCATGCCCTATGGCGACGGCATCGAGTTATGCCGCGCGGTGCGCGCCGACAAAGGTTTAAGCCTCACGCCCATCTTGCTCTTGAGCGCACAGCGCAGAGATGCCGAGAGCGCGGTCGAAGGGCTGGCCGCAGGCGCGGACGATTACCTCGAAACTCCTTACGAGCCGTTGCGGCTGGTCGCGCAGGTTGCGCGCTTATTGGAACGCACCCGCATCGAGGCGCATTATCGCGATCTGGTCGAACAGACGAGCGACATCATCTACACGCACGATCTGTCGGGCCGCCTGATGAGCATCAACGCGGCGGGTGCGGTCTTCACCGGCCGCGCGCAGGAAGAGTTGCCCGGGCAATATGTCGGCGAGGTCTTTGGCCTCGTTGACCCGGTTGCACAGATCGCGGCGACCATCGCGCGGCTCAGGAGCGACGGCACGCGGCAAGAGCAGTGGCCGGTGCGCGACGCGAGCGGCGCGCGGCGCTGGCTTGAATTCAATCAATCACTCATCTGCGACCGCGCGGGCACTCCGACAGGCGTGCGCGCCAGCGCCCGCGACATCACCGAGCGCAAACAGGTCGAGGAAGCGTTGCGCCGCAGCGAAGAGCGCAACCGCGCGCTCATCGAGAGCGCCAACGACATCATTTATACGCATGACCTGGCGGGCCATTACACCTCGGTCAACCGCGCCGGCGAGTTGCTGACCGGCTACACGCGCGCCGAAATTTGCCGCCTTGACTGGCGCACGCTCGTCGCGCCGGAGTACACGGCGCGCACCGAACAGATGCTCGCGCGCAAACTCGCGGGCGAAGAGGCGATCACATTCTACGAGCTTGAGATCATCACGCAGGCGGGCCGGCGTGTGCCACTCGAAGTCAGCACGCAACTCATCCACGAAGACGGACAGGCGGTTGCCGTGCTCGGCATCGCGCGCGACATCACGGAGCGTCGTCGCGCTGAGACGGAGCGGCGCGCGATGCTCACGCAGCAGGCCGAACTGGAGAAGATGCGCAGTCTCGGCCAACTCTCGGCCGGCGTCGCGCACAACTTCAACAATGTGCTCGCCGCCATTCTCGGCCGCACGCAACTGCTCTTGCGCGGCGACCCGGACGAGCGCCAACGGCGCAGTCTGCAAGTGATCGAAACGGCTGCCCTCGACGCCGCCGAGATCGTGCGCCGCATCCAGACCTTCGCGCGGCACGCGCCCGCCGCGCGCCCCCGGCCCGTTTCGCTCGCACAACTCGTCACCGACGCGATGCAATTGACGCGCACGCGCTGGGAGGACGACGCCCAAGCGCACGGCCTGCACTACGACGTGCGCTTCGTCTCGGAGTGCGCAGGCGCAGACCTCGTCGCGGCCAGTTCGTCAGAGTTGCGCGAAGTTTTCGTCAATCTAATTTTGAATGCGCTCGAAGCGATGCCCGCAGGTGGGTGCATCGAGTGTCGCGAGCGGCGCACGGGCGATTGGCTCGTCGTCGAAGTGGCGGATACGGGCGCGGGCGTTGCGCCGGAGTTGCAGGCGCGCATCTTCGAGCCGTTCTTCACGACGAAGGGGCCGCAAGGATCGGGGCTTGGTCTCGCCGTCAGCTACGGCATCGTGCAACAACATGGCGGCGAACTCACCGTCACGAGCGCGCCCGCCGCAGGCACGACCTTCACCCTGCGTTTCCCCGCCCACGACCCAAAGGAAGTGATGAACGCAGAATGATGAATTAAGCACACCTGCCTTTCCTTCATCATGCATATTCCGCGTTCATCATTTCCTTGTTGCTATACTATAAAAGCGAGCAGGTGAGGCATCTGGCATGGAGAATGTGATTCAGACCGAAGCGCCGGCCGCGCACGAGCCTGACGAGACGCGGGCCGCAACGGCGAGCGCGGCGCGCGTGCGCTACGTCTATCTGTTGACGGGCGCGTGTCTGATCGGGCTGGTCTTCTGGTGGCTGCAATTCTCTACGCCGGCCGTCTGCTGCGGCGACTTCGATGGCTACTATCACATCCGCTGGAGTCAGACGCTCTGGCAAGCGGCGCGCACGGGCCACTTCCCGCCGCGCTTCACGTGGCTGCCGCTCACGACGTTGAATGCGCGCGACTATGTAGATCATCATCTGCTCTTTCACATCCTCGAAATTCCCTTCACGTGGTTTCGCGATCTGCGGCTCGGCGCGAAGGTCTCGGCCGCGCTCTTCGGCGGCTTGGCCGTCTTCTCCTGCTACTGGCTCACGTTCCGCTATCGCATCCGCTATCCCTTCGTCTGGCTCTGCGCGTTGCTCGGCGCATCCGCGCCGTTTCTCTATCGCATGAGCATGACGAAGGCGATGAGCGTCTCGGTCGTCTTGCTCATCGTCGGCATTCATCTGCTCTTTCAACGCAAATACGTCTGGCTGTTGCCGCTCGCCTTCGTCTTCACCGAGACCTACGACATGTTTGTGCTGCTCGGCGTGGCAGTCGCCATTTGGGTCGCGGTCGAAGCGTGGAGCGAGCGGCACATTTCGTGGCAGCCGATTGCGAAGATGGTCGGCTACACGCTTGTAGGCATCGCGGCCGGTCTCGTCATCAACCCGTACTTCCCGCACAACATCAAACTGTTCGTCGAGCACGCGCTGATGAAGATCACGAAGTCGGGCTTCAGGGTCGCGGTCGGCAACGAGTGGTATCCGTACGACAGTTGGGACTTCTTTCGCAATTCGGTCGTTGCCTGCGCCGCGATGATCGCGGGCTACATCGCCTTCAACTGGGAAGATCGCAAACGCGCCGCCCGCCCGCTCTTCTTCCTCATCTTCGCGACCGTCTTGCTCATCGTCAATGCGCGCTGGCGGCGCTTCGCCGAATACTGGCCGCCCTTCGCGGTGTTGTTCGCCGCCTTCGCCGTGCAGGCCGCGCTGGAACGCGCCCGCGCCGCTTATGGCAGTCTGCCAGCGGACGTGCAAGACGAACTGCAACCTTATCTCGACAGCAACGGGCCGCCGGCCGTGCGCGCCGCTGCCACGCACCGCGAAGACTTGGGGCTAATCGTCGCCACTGTCGCCGCGCTCGTGTTGGGCACGGTGATGGTCTTCGCGGTGTACGGCGAGACGAAAGAGATCAGAGACAGCGCGCCGCCCGACAGTTATCGCGCCGGGCTGGCATGGTTACAACAAAACGTCCCGGCCGGCGAGACGGTCTTCAATACCGACTGGGACGACTTCCCGAAGCTGTTCTACTACGACCCGACACACGCCTACGTCTCCGGTCTCGACCCGACTTATCTCTACGACGCGAACCCGGAGCTATCAAAACTCTACGAACAGATCACGCTCGGCAAAGAGTCTGATCCGGGGCCGCTCATCCGTGACCGCTTCGGGGCGCGTTACGTCTTCACCGACAACGAGGACGTGCATGACGACTTCTACAACGCCGCGCTCGACAGCGGCTGGTTCGACGAAGTCTACACGGACGACAACTGCACCATCCTGCACATACGCGACGAGAAAGGCGCGCCACCCGCCGACAAGAACGACGACAACAACAGCGTGCAACCCGATGATAAAAATTCTAATGACGAAGACGATGCGCCCGACGACAACGAAACTTTCGACTTGCATCAGCGCGGCGGCAGTCTCATCGCAGCCGCAAGCATGGGAGGCCAGCGGCGGTGAATAAAATATTTCGGGCGGCGACGCTCGCGCTCATGTGCGCGCTCGCGCTGGCTGGATGCAAACGCGCGGCCGACAATCAGTCGCGCCCGCAGTTAAGCGAGTTCGAGCGCGCAATGGTCACGGTAAAGAACGGCGGCTTCGCGCACATCTACGTTTTCGCGCGCAAAGATGGGCAGAGCCTGCAAGCCGACGACAAGTCATTTATGAAAGCGCATCCGCCCGACGATGTAAACTCGATGTGGCTCTTAACCGACGCGGAGCGGCGCGTCATCCTCGGCACGAATACCGACCTCACGCCCGCGAACAAAGACGCGCTGCTGAAACGGTTCGCGGTCGAAGACTACACAGGCAGGTAGATGCGGCGCACTTCAGAGGGCGAGGGTTAAGCCTCGACAGGGAGGCAAGCATATAGCCCACGGCGCAAGCCGTGGGCTATATGCTTGCCTCCCTAACGGGACTTGTGGTGGCGCGTCCTACTTCGTCGGCCCGGCGGCGTTCTTGGCGAAGTCGCCGGACTTAATGATGGTGATCTTGGCCGGGTCGATGTGTTTGCGCATCGCGGCGTTGATCTGTTCGGGCGTGAGCGCCTTGAGCTTGGCTTCGAGGTCGGCGTCGAACTGAAGCGTGCGGCCCAAGAACAGATAGTTGTTGAGTCGGCTTGCTAGTTCGTTGTCCTGCGCGCGGCTGACCTGACGCGATTGCAGGTAGCCCGATTTGGCGGCCTCGACCTCTTCCGCTGTGAAGCCGTCCTTGAGCATGCGCGCGATCTCTTCTTTGAACGCGGCTTCGAGCTTGTCCACGTTCTGCGGCGCGTAGATCGCGTTCGCGGTGAAGCGTCCGAACTGATCCAGCGCGCTCACGGTGATGCCGGAGCTGACGCCGTAGCTTAGCCCCTCCTTCTGCCGGATGCGCGCGGCCAGCCGCGAATTGAGAAAGCCGCCGCCGAGCATGTAGTTGCCTAAGAGGAGCGCTGGATAGTCGGGGTTGTCGTCGCGGATGTTCAGGTTGAAACCGGCAAGGAAGAAAGCGTTCGCCTTGTCGGGCGCGGGGAACGATTGATTCACCGGCGCGACATCCTTGAAGAGCGTCGGCACGCGCGTGTATGGCTTCGGACTCTTCCAGCCGCCGAACAGGTCGGTGGCGAGTTTGGCCACCTCTTTATCATCGAAGTCGCCGATAACCGTCAACTGCGCGTTCGATGCGCCGTAGAAGTCCTTGTAGAACTGCTTCGCTTGATCGAGCGTCGCGGCGTTGATGTCCGCGATGTCCTCTTCGGACGTCGAGACGTAGCGCACGTCGCCCTTCGGATACGGGCTGAGCGTGCGGTTGAACGCGGTGGACGCGATCTGCCTCGGCTCGCTCTTGTTCTGCTCGATGCCGGCGAGGTTCTCCTGCTTGATCAGCTCGAACTCGCTCGCGGGGAACGCCGGTTCGCGCAGGATTTCCGCGACGAGCCGCATCACGGCCGGCAGGTTCTCGCGTGTCGTCTCGATCTGGACGTTGGCCTGCGTCGCGCCGCCGAAGACGAAGGCGCGGGCCTTCAACCGATCAAGTTCATCTTGAATTTGCTGGCGCGTGTGTTTCGTCGTGCCGCGCATGAGCAGCGCGCCGGCCATTTGGGCGGCGGTCGAGCGGTTCAGCAAACTCTGCTCGTCGCCGTAGCGCAGCACCATGCTGGCGACCACCTTGCCGCCGCGCGTCTTCTTTGGCAGCAAGGCTAACTTGATGCCGCCCGCGTCGGTGCGCATGGTGCGCGTCTCGATGTTCGCGGGGCTAGGATCGAACGCTTCGCCCGTCGCCATCGTCGCATCGCCCTTGTAATCCTTAAGCGCCGCCAGCAGATCGGGCGTCGCGGGAATCTCCGCGCGGTCGGGTTTCGCCGTCGGGATGAACAGTCCGAGCGTGCGATTCGCCGGCTTGAAGTAACGCGCCGCAACCTGCGCGACCTCTGCGGGCGTTACCTTGCGGACGCGGTCGCGGTAGAGGAAGAACAAACGCCAGTCGCCCGCGCCGATAGATTCGCTGAGCGCCAGACCTACCTGATCCGAATTGTTCAAAGCCAACTCGATGTTCTTCAGAATCTGCCCGCGCGCCCGTTCGACCTCTTCCTGCGACGGCGGGTTCGCGCCGATGCCCTCGACGGTTTGCAGCAACGTGTCGCGGGCAGCATCGAGCGAATCGCCCTGCCGCACTTCCGCGCCGAAGATGGCGAGCGTCGGGTCGTGCCACTGGAAGTCGAAGCCGTAGGCGGAACTGGCCTTCTTCGTCTCGACGAGCGCCTTATGCAGACGCCCCGATGGCGTATCGCCCAAGACTTGCGCGATGACATCCACGGCCGCGAAATCGGGATGCGAGCCGGCGGGCACGTGGTAGAGCGCCTGCACTAACTGCGTATCGCCCGTGCGCCGGAGCGTGACCGCGCGCTCACCATCTTGCGTCGGCTCGACGGTGTAAATTTTTTGCAGCGTGCGCGCCGGTTTCGGTGTGGGCGAGAAGTATTTGTCCACGAGCGCGAGCGTCTTCTGTTCGTCGAACTTGCCCGCGATGGTCAGCACGGCGTTATCCGGTTGATAGTAATTTCTGTAGAACGCCTGCAAACGCTCAATCGGCACGTTCTCGATGTCGGAGCGTGCGCCGATGGTCGTCTTGCCGTAGTTGTGCCAGATGTAAGAGGTCGCCATCATGCGCTCGGTCAGCACGTTCGATGCGCTGTTCTCGCCCAACTCGAACTCGTTGCGCACGACGGTCATCTCGCTGTCCAAGTCTTTGCGCGCGACGTGTGAGTTGATCATGCGGTCGGCTTCGAGGTCGAGCGCCCAATTGAGATTCTCGTCGGTGGCGGCGAAGGTCTCGAAATAGTTGGTGCGATCCGACCACGTCGAGCCATTGGGCCGCGCGCCGTGCGCGGTCAACTCCTGCGGGATGTTGGCGTGCTTGGGCGTGCCCTTAAAGACCATATGCTCAAGCAAGTGCGCCATCCCGGTCTCGCCGTAGTTCTCGGTGGCCGAGCCGACGAGATAGGTCATGTTCACGGTGATGGTCTGCTTGGTCGGGTCGGGGAACATCAGCACACGTAGGCCGTTCTGCAAACGATACTCGGTGATGCCCTCGACAGAGGTGACGCGCTCAATGCCCTTCGGCATGGCTGCCGCGCCGGTCTGCGCCGCTGCGACCAGCGTGGGCGCGAGCAAGCCCGTGCTTAGCGCCAGCGCGAACAACGCGCGGATGATGTGTCTCAGTTTCATAAATCTTTCTCCAAAAGTTTTTCTACAGTGATTATTGATCTGACTTTGCGTTGTCTTTGCGCCGTTGGGTCATTGCGTTATATTAAAAAGGGTGTAAAGAAAAAACAAAAGCAAAAACGCAACGGCGCCAAAAGAGGGGGGCATGTAGGTCGGGTGG
>JBBRYU010000039.1:0-22609 GCA_038237345.1 Pyrinomonadales bacterium | reverse complement strand
GGCCCCCTCTCCACCGCCGTCACCGGCGAAGTCATCCACGTAGATTGCGGCTTCAACATCATGGCGTTTTGAAGAAATAGGCAGTAGGCGCTAGGCAGTGAAGACAAACCTGCTTTTAACTGCCTACCGCTTACTGCCTACTGCCTACTATTTCCATGGCAAAGACCAAGAGCAAAGAGCGCAAGGGGCGGCGGGTGACACAGGATGAGCAGTTGCTTGAGTCGCCGCTGGCCGACGAGTTTAAACATACAGACACGTGGCGCGTGTTCCGCATCATGGGCGAGTTCGTTGAAGGCTTCGACGAATTGGCGACCGTGACGCGTGGCGTCTCGATCTTCGGCTCAGCACGTACGCGCACGGACAATGAGTATTACGCGGCGGCGCAGGAGACGGCGGCGCAACTCGTGCGCGCGGGTTTCTCGGTCATCACGGGCGGTGGCCCCGGCATCATGGAGGCCGCTAATCGCGGCGCGTTCGAGGCGGGCGGCGTCTCCATCGGCTGCAACATCGAGTTGCCCACGGAGCAGAAACCCAATCCCTATCTAACGCGCACGCTGCGCTTCAACTACTTCTTCGTGCGCAAGACGATGTTCGTCAAGTACAGCACCGCCTTCGTCATCTTCCCCGGCGGCTACGGCACGTTCGACGAGTTGTTCGAGGCGCTCACACTCATCCAAACGCGCAAGATCAAACACTTCCCCGTCGTCCTATTCGGCACACAATTCTGGGGCGGGCTGCTCGATTGGATCAGACAAGTGCCGCTCGCCGCGCAGACGATCTCCGATCCCGATCTGATGCTCCTTCACTGCACAGACTCGCCCGCCGAGGTGGTCGAGATAGTCGTTCGCAGCCAAGACGCACTCAGCCGGATGCAGGCAGATGTGTCGAGCGATATTAGCGGGTAAGCAGGTTTCGGCTTAGCCAGCGGGCAGCGTGCCCGTTTGCGGGCGGACGGTGGCGGTCAACCATTCGAGATAAGGCGTGGACGCGGCAGTGATGGGCAGCGCAATGATCTCCGGCGTCTCGTAGCTGTGCAGGGCGCGCACCTCACGTTCCAATTCAGCGAAATGCGCGACGGTCGTCTTCACCAACAGCAGCACTTCCGGCTCGCGTCGCACTTGTCCCTGCCAGTGATAGATCGATTCCATCTCCGGCAACACCTGCACGCAAGCAGCGAGTCGCGCGCCGACCAGCATCTCGGCCAAGCGCAAAGCCTCTTCGCGGCTGCCCGCCGTGATCAGTACAACAATAGCAACGGCGTTCGCTTCTTGCATGGCAACTCTCCCAAGCATACAGATCAGAGGTTAAAGGTTAGCGGTTAGAGCAGTAGAAGCTGTCTTAACTAACCTTTGCTCTCTAGCGCGATTTGCGCTTACACCTAAGGCGTTGTCGCCGGGAGCGCGGGCATCCTGCCCGCTATGAGCGCGTGCGCGCGAACAAATTGACGCGCAATAGTTCAAGCTTGCATGTAAACGCGGCCTTGTGAGCGTGCTAAAGCACGCTTGCGGGCAGGATGCCCGCGCTCCCAGCCGTGCGCCCGTATGGTATTTTGCTAATTGCTCTCAGCTCTACTTTCACGCTTCTGCATCGCCGGCCGCTTCGGCTTGTTCTTCGAGCGACGAGCCGGTGAGCGGCGTGGTGTCGCCGCCAAAGAACGATTCGTAGAGTTCCTGCGCGCGGACCAAGTCACGTTCGTCCACTAGCACGAGCGCGCCGGGCGCGGTCGTCGAGAGTAGCGGCGCGAAAGCGTCCGAGCCGCCCGACTGCACGACGGCGCGAATGTCATTCTGTTGCAAGATGTCGCAGACCATCTCGGCCTCGGCCGGCGAGCCGATATTGTGCAGCGGCACAAAGCTCGCCTCGCTGTGGTCGCGGACGGTGTTCTCCGGCGTCAACCGCTCAACCAGCGCCGTGCCGTCGTCCGGGCAATCACTAATGCCCGCTTCATACTCCGACTCGCAGACAGGACAGAACATAATGAGCACCAAATAAGTTTCGGGTTTGAATTTCCGCGTTAGTTTAGAACCCTAGCCGCGAAACTCCAAACCCGAAAGCCGGACGTTGTTGCACAACGCGCTTACTTCATCGCGCGCACGGCGCGCTCGAATGGAATCTCTTCAAAGTGCGTCATGCGTTTGAACTGGCGGAAACGTTCGTTGATCTCCGCGTGCGTCAGACGCTGCACGCGCTCAGTGCCGAACTCTTCGACGTTGAAAGAGGCCATCACCGAGCCGTAGATCATCGCGCGCCGCATGGTCGCTTCGTCAATCGCATCGTGGCTGGCGAGGTAGCCCATGAAGCCGCCGGCAAAGGTGTCGCCCGCGCCGGTCGGATCGAAAACTGATTCGAGCGGATAAGCGGGGATGGCGAAATAGCTCTCAGACGTGAATAACGCTGCGCCATATTCGCCACGCTTGACGACGAGCATGCCCGGCCCTTCGGCCAGAATCTTGCGCGCTGCCTTGATCAAATTCGGCTCGCCGGCGAGTTGGCGCGCTTCCGCATCGTTGATGATAACGATGTCAACGCCGCGGATCGCTTCCAACACTGAATCGCGCACCGTATTGATCCAATAGTCCATCGTATCAATCGCGACAAGCTGCGCGCCCGTGATCTGCTGACGCACTTCGCGCTGCAAGTCCGGCTGGATGTTGCCGAGGAAGACGAAGCGCGCCTGCTTCGCCGCCGCCGACAACTTCGGCTTGAAATCGGCGAAGACGTTGAGCTGCGTGTCGAGCGTATGCGCCCGGTTCAGATCGAAGTCGTAGCGGCCGCGCCAGAAAAAAGTTTTGCCATCGGGGACGCGCTCCAAATCAGTCGTGTCCACGTTGTGCCGCTCGAAGACGGCCAACTCTTCCGCGCCAAAATCGCCGCCGACCACGCCGACCACACGCACGTCCGTGAAAAAGCTGGCGCTGATCGAGAAGTGTGTCGCCGAGCCGCCGAGCATACGCTCGCGCTTACCAAAAGGCGTCTCCACCGCGTCGAATGCGGCCGAGCCAACAACTAACAAAGACACTTTGTATGGTTCTCCTCTGTGTAAATTTTCAATTAATGTGCGCGACAGGCAGCCTAAATAGATTTGTCCTTTGCGTCTACTGCTTACTGCCACCTGTTTTAATCGCGCCGCCCAACTTGCTCAGTGCTTCTTCCGCTTTCTTGTTGAACTTGCTATCCGGGTGTTCGGTGACGAGTTGCGACAAGTAGCGGCGCGCTTCCGCCTGAAGTTTCTCGGCAGGCAGAGCGGACGTTTGCTTGCCCTTCTTCTGCGCCAGATACAAATTGCTCATGCCGGCGAACCATAACACTTCGTCAATGCGCGTGTAGTTCGGGTCGCCCGCGAGTACTTCTTCACAACGCGCGAGCGACGCGCGATAAGCTTTGCGCATGTTGAAGTAGAGTTTCGCGGCTTCGAGATTCTTCGTCGAGTCGCGCTCCATCTCCATATCACGCATGACGGCCGGATCAGGCCCCGTCTTCACTGCGCTGCCCTGTGCCCGCGCCGGCGCAACCGCGCAATGACCAATCAACAGCAGACTAAATGTGACTGACAATATTTTCTTCATGTTACTTACCTCATCTTAATTTCGCGCAGTAGGTCGCTGAATCAGAGTGCCTTGCCTTATCGCTCGTCCCTCTTCACCCGTCACTGCTGCCGGTACTTTTGGATGATTGCTGCCAGCTTCTTCGTTGTCGCCTCCGGCCATAATTCCGGGGCGGTGAAGATCGCATTTTTCAGAGCCGACCCGCACTGACACCCGCGCGGTTGCGCCCCCAACTGTTTCACTGCCGCGCGCATGATGACCTGCGCGTTGCGCACGTTCTTGTTCAAATACTCGACGACGGCCTCGACCGAGACGGCGGCGTGCGCCTCATGCCAGCAATCATAATCGGTGACGAGCGCGAGCGTGGCATAGCAAATCTCCGCCTCGCGCGCCAGCTTCGCCTCCTGCAAATTCGTCATGCCGATCACGTCCATGCCCCACGAGCGATAGACGTGCGATTCCGCTTTCGTCGAGAACGCCGGCCCCTCCATGCACAGATACGTGCCGCCGCGATGCACGTTCACATCCGCCGTGCCGCACGCCGTCGCCAACACTTCGCCCAGTTCCGCACAGACCGGATGCGCGAACGTGATGTGCGCTACAATGCCGCCGCCAAAGAACGTGGACTCGTGCGCGCGTGCGCGTGTGCGGTCGAAGAACTGATCGGGGATGACCATGTCGAGCGGCGCATAACGCTCTTGCAACGAGCCGACCGCCGATGCCGACAAGATGCGCTCGACGCCGAGCATCTTCAGCCCGTAGATGTTCGCGCGGAACGGCAACTCCGTCGGCGTGAACCTGTGCCCGCGCCCATGGCGCGGTAGGAACGCGACGCGCACGCCTTCGAGCGTGCCCACGATGAACGCATCCGACGGCGCGCCGAACGGCGTCTCCACCCGCACCTCTTTCACATCCGCCAACTCCGGCATCTGGTACAGCCCGCTGCCGCCGATGATGCCGATCTTCGCCGTCGCCATCTTTTATTATTCTCCCGGTATAAATCCGTCCTGCTTGTCGTCGTAACCGACCGCGCGTAGTTTGCCATCTGCTTCGACGACGCGACAGAGCGGCGCATCTGGATCGTGATAGAATAGGCAGAGCCAACCTTCGCGTGCCGCTTGCGGCAACAGGTTTCTTTTCGCTTCGAGCGTCTCGACCGGATAGAGATCGTAGCCCATGATCCACGCGAGCGGCACGTGCGCCCGCATCGGCACGAGGTCGGCGAAACCAAACAGCGTGCGCCCCTCGCGCGTCAGCCGCACGCATTGCATCGTGCGCGAATGACCGGGCACGGTCTCCAAACGCAGACCCGGCGCGACCTCATACTCGGCGCGCTGAAGCTCAAGCTGCCCGCTCTCGACCAACGGCTGCCAGTTCTCCGGCAGATAACTTGCACGGTCGCGCTCGTGTGGCGCTTCAGCATGCTCGAATTCTGCTTGCGAGACGAAATAACGCGCATTCGGGAAAGTCGGCACGACGCGTCCGGCCGCGTCCTTTGTCGTGTTCCCGCCCGCGTGGTCGAAGTGCAGATGCGTGTTGACGACGATGGTGATCTCATCCGCCCCGTAGCCTGTGACAGCTTTGACTGATTCGGCCAGTGTAACTCTGCGCTCGATGCCGTACATCGTCGCCTGCTTCGCCGACCACTTGTCGCCGATGCCCGTCTCGATCAGGATGCGCTCGCGCTCCGTTTCGACGAACAGACAGTTCGTGCTCAAGCGCACGCGGTTCTGTTCATCGGGCGGCGCGACCCGCGCCCACAACGCACGCGGCACGACCCCGAACATCGCCCCGCCGTCCAGCCGAAACTCCGCGTCCGGCACGATCTCGATCCGGTAATCGCCAAATTGCATGAGTGCTGATAGCTGATAGCTGTTGGCTGTTGGCTGTTGGCTGTTAGCTTCACGCCAAAGGCTAAAGCTAATCGCTAACGCTTCTTTACTTCTTCGGCTTCGCGGGCTGCGCCTTGTTGGCATTCGGCACAGTGTGGTTGCCACTGCCGTGCGGCGATTGCACGGGCGGCGCATCCGGTTCTGCGCCCGATGGCAGCGTGCCTTCGTCGCCCGGCAGTGTACCCGGCGGCATGGACATCGGCGGCGCGGGCGGCGCTTCAACCTTGAAGTCCTCCGCCACTGTGACATGCTGCCGCGCCGCGATCTCGTCGATTAACTTGTCGCGCTTCTCTTTCTCGACCGCCGTCTTCGCTTGATCATGCGGCGATTGTGGCGGCCCAAATGGATTCGCCCCGCCCGCCGCCGCGAAGCCGACCAGAATGTGGCGTGCACGCACTTCCTCTTGGTCCTTGCCGTCCTCGCCTTTGGCCGTGCGCCGCTCCTCCGTCTGGATGATGTGGTAACCGAACTGCGTCTCGATCACGTCGCTCGTCTGCCCGGGCTGCAAGCTGAAGGCAGCTTCCTCAAACTGCTTGACCATCATCCCGCGCTTGAACCAACCCAACTCGCCGCCCTTATCCTTGCTCGCCGGATCAGTCGAGTTCTCTTTCGCCAACGCCACAAAATCTTCGCCGGCCTTAACGCGCTTTAATACCTCATCGGCTTTTGCGCGCGTCTGTTTCGAGTCGAGTTCCGGATGCTTGGCGATGTAAGCGTCTATGTCCTGATCCGTCGCTTTAGTTTGCTCCGTCAACTTCGGCAGATAATCTTTCGCGAGCACCTGCGCCTCTTGCAGTTTCATCATCAACTGCGTCACGCGCTCTTTATCCACGCCCGCCGTCTTCGCCTTGCGCGCGAGCACCTGCGCGGGAGCCCACATATTTTTCTGTATTTGCTCCTTCTGCTGATCGGAGATGCCGCTGGCTGACGGCAACAGTCCCATCGTCTGCACGTCCTGCAAGAACTGATTAAAATTTTGCTGCTGCCCCGGTTCCTTGATGAAGTTGTCCACTTCCTGATTCGAGACCAACTGCTCTGGATTCGTCACCCCAGCCTTGCGCTGCTTCTCACTATACATCTGCGCGAGCACGAACGTGCGCATCGTCTCAAGTTGCCGCTGCATTTCCGGTTTGTCGCCGTAGCCCGCAGAGCGTGCTTCCTGCCCGATGGCGAGTACTTGCCGAATCTGGTGCGCGATCTCTTTGCGTTGGTCGGCGCTGTTGGCGAGTTGCGCCAACCCTTGCGGCGGCACGACCGTCTGGACGATCTGCGACATGTCGTCCGCCGATAGATTGATCGCCTCGTTGCGCCGGCCCCGCACCACGAAGAAGATGATACCGAGCGCCAACACCACCGCCACGCCCGCCGCGATCAGAGCCTTCACCGTCGCGCTCATCCCGCCCGGAGGCGGCCCGGCAGTCATCGTCGTGCCCTTGCGCGGCGCAGAAGTCTCATCGGCCTTGCGGTCAGCTTCAGTCTCGTATGTCGGCTCGGGCACGGGTACGGCGGCTACTTCATTCGCCGCAGATGCGGCCGGCTCTGTGCCGTCCGTTTCGCTCATCGTCTCAGGCGTATCGTTCGGCGCGGTCGCATATTCGCTCGTGGCGGTTTCGCTGCCGGGCACTACGTCGCCCTGCGTTAATTCACTGGTTGTGTCCGTTTTGATCTCAGCGCCACAGTTCGGGCAGTTGGGTTGATTCTCCAGCACGGACGTGCCGCATTGCTGACAAATTATCATTGTCTTGTTCCTCTATTCAGTACTTGCGTTCTAATCTCTCACAGCGCGTCGGCGCGTGCGCATGAAACTGTACGGACAGCAAAGTTAACAGACCGACCGCAACGGGTCACGGCCGCCGGGCGGGTCTCCGCCGCACCGGGCTTGTGCGCCCACGGGCCGGGGTAGACGGCGCGGCCGGCTTTATCGCCCGCTGCGCGTTAGCCGCCGTACCGACTGCGGAGGGCGCAGTTTGCGTCGCACCGATGGCGAAATCGTCCGGCAGATTGATGTGCGCACGCTGCGCCAATGCGGCGATCAACTTAGCCTGTTTCTCTTGCTCGATGACAGTGCGCGCTTGCTCGCGTGGCGATATACGCGCAGCGGGATTGCCACCGGGCGCGAGCAATATGTGCCGCGCGTGTACCTCTTCGGCCGTTTGCCCGTCGGGGCCGGGCTGCGTGCGCCGCTCCTCCAACTTGATGATGTGGAAGCCGAACGGCGACTCGATGATGTTACTGATCTCGCCGGGCTTGAGCGCGAATGCCCCATCCTCGAACGGCCTGACCATCATGCCGCGCCCAAACCAGCCGAGGTCGCCGCCACTCTCTTTACTACCTGTATCGTTCGAGAACTGCCGCGCCAGTCCCGCGAAGTCCTCGCCCGCCCGCGCACGCTGCAAGATGCTTTCGAGTTTCGCTCGCGCCACCTTTGGATCGAGCGCCGGGTGTTGGGCGAGATAGGCGTCAACCTCTTGCTCGGTCGCCGTGACCTGCGGCTTCAACGTCGCGGCAAAGTACGCGCTCGCCAGCAGCCGCGCATGCTGGTACATGATCGAGAGTTCATTCGCCCGCACTTTATCGAGACCGGCCGCGCTGCCCTTGCGACTGCTGATCATCACCTGCACCCAGTTCTGTTTCAACTGGGCCAACTGCGCATCAGTCAAAGGTGAATTTGCGCCCGCCGGATCGTGCTTGCGATAATCTGCCAGAAACTCGGCGAATTTCTGCTCCTGCCCCGGCTCTTTAAGAAAAGCCGCGCTCTCTGCCTCGCTGACAACGTGCGCGGGCGAGGTCGCGCCCTCCGCTTGTCGCTTCAGCGTGTAGGCCCGCGCAATGACGTAAGCGCGCGAAAGCTCAAACTGCAACTTCACGTCGGGCCGCGCCGCGAGACCGGCAGCCCGCCCCGCCGCTGCGATCACCAACATGTCGCGCAAATCTTTTAAGAATACTTTGCGCTCGTCTGCGTCGGCTGCTAAACGCGCCTGCGCTTCAGTTGGCATGCCTAACCCATCAAGCAGGTATGCCACGTCTTGCGCCGAGAAGGTGACGCCCTGTTGCGGTGTGGCGGCGGGCCGCGCCGTAGTAGACGTAGGCGGCGTTTGCTCGCGCCCACGCGGTTGCGTGCGTTGCGCGTGCAGGCAGAGTGGCACAAGCGCGAGCAGCGTTAGGACTAACAGATTCTGGCAGATCAGTTTCAAGCTTACGCTGCGCTCCCTTCCCGCTCGTCTGCCGGATGCTCGACCAGTTCGAGCAACACGCCGCCCGCGCTCGCCGGATGCACGAACGCCACCAGACAGCCTTCCGCGCCCACACGCGGCGTCTCGTCAATCAAACGCGCGCCTTGCTCTTTCAAACGACCGAGCGTCGCGCGTATATCATCCACCCGCACCGCGATGTGATGTATACCGGGGCCGCGCTTCGCTATAAACTTCGCCACCGGCGAATCCGCGTGCGTCGGCTCAAGCAACTCGATGCGCGGCTCGCCCAACGGCAGCATCGCCACGCGCACGCCCTGCTCCGCCACCTCTTCCGTATGCACCAAGCTCAATCCCAGCGCGTCGCGCCAAAACGCCAACGCCTCATCCAAATGCTCCGTCGCAATGCCAATGTGCTCGATGTTCATAAGAAGCTGTTAGCGATAGGCTAATCGCGCCCAATAATCTCTTCCACCGCCGAGTACGGGTCGCGGCGTTTGTCGGCGACTTCGGCGGCGAGCGCATCGAGGCGCGCGTGCGTGCCGTTGCGCTTAATGACGCGCGCGAGCAGTGTCTCGCCAAGCAACTCAAGGATGCGCCAACGGGCGACGGCGGTGCGGCGTGTGGCCGCGGATGGGGTCTGCTGCTGAAACTCCTGATAGCTCGTGATGGCGGCGGCCAACTCCTCAAGCCCTTTGTTCTCGGTCGCAATCGTCTTGATGATCGGCGGTTGCCAGTTGTCCGGGCGCATCGCCAGCGACTGCATCGCCTCCAACTCTTTCTCGGTGCGCAGCACGCCGTCGCGGTCAGCCTTGTTGATGACGAACACGTCGCTGATCTCCATGATGCCGGCCTTGATCGCTTGCACGTCGTCGCCCATGCCCGGCACTAGCACGACGACCGACACGTCCGCCGTCTTCACGATCTCAACTTCATCCTGCCCGACGCCGACCGTCTCCACGATGATCTTCTGATAGCCCGCCGCATCAAGCACCGACACCGCGTCCACCGTCGCGCGGGCCAGCCCGCCCAGATGCCCGCGCGTTGCCATCGAGCGAATGAAGACGCCGGGGTCGAGACCGAGCGTCTGCATGCGTATGCGGTCGCCCAAGATCGCGCCGCCCGAAAATGGACTTGACGGATCGACACAGACGATGCCGACGCGCTCGCCGCGCTTGCGATACAGCCCCGCCAGCCGATCAACCAGCGACGACTTCCCCGCGCCCGGCGCGCCCGTGATGCCTACGACCAGCCCGCGCCCCGTGTGCGGATAGAGAGCCTTCATCAACTCCGCCGCGTCCGCCGCGTTATCCTCGACCTTCGAGATCGCACGCGCCACCGCCCGCGCCTCGCCCGCGCGGATACGTTCAATGTCAGTACTGACGGCTGCGCTTGTCACTGATTTAATAACTGTCTTGCGATGATGAGGCGTTGTATCTCGGACGTGCCTTCGCCGATGGTGCAGAGTTTCGAGTCGCGCCAGTATTTTTCCGGCGGATAGTCTTTCGTATAACCGTAACCGCCGTGAATCTGAATCGCTTCCTCGCAGACCTTGACGCTGATCTCGGACGCGAAGAGCTTCGCCATCGAAGATTCTTTCGTCACCTTCTTGCCTTGATCCTTCAGTGCCGCCGCGCGGAGGGTCAGTAGGCGTGCAGCATCGATCTGCGTCGCCATGTCGGCGAGCTTGAATTGGATCGCTTGAAACTCTGAGATCGGTTTACCGAACTGTTGCCGCTCTTTCGAGTATTTGAGCGCGGACTCGTATGCGCCCTGTGCAATGCCGAGCGCGAGCGCGGCGATGGAGATGCGCCCGCCGTCGAGAATCTTCATAGCCTGAATGAAGCCGAGACCTTCAGGGCCGAGCCGGTTCTGGTCAGACACGAAGCAGTCTTCAAAGATGACGCTCGCCGTCTCCGACGCGCGCAGGCCCAGTTTGTCCTCTTTCTTGCCGGGCAAGAAGCCCTTCATCCCCTTCTCAAAGATGAACGCGGTGATGCCCTTCGAGCGCATCGCGCGGTCGGTCGCGGCAACGGCGACACAGATGTCGCCGTGAATCGCGTGCGTGATGAAATTCTTCGAGCCGTTGACGAGCCAACCGCCGTCGCGTTTGACGGCCGTCGTGCGCGTGCCCGAAGCGTCCGAGCCTGCGCTTGGTTCGGTCAGACCCCATGCACCAAGTTTTTCACCTTGCGCGAGCGGCACGAGGTATTTCTGCTTCTGCTCCTCCGTGCCGAACATGTAGATGTGATTCGAGCAGAGCGAATTGTGCGCCGCGACGGAGATGCCGACCGAGCCGTCCACGCGCGAAAGCTCTTCGATGATCGTCGCGTACTCCACATAGCCCAGCCCCGCACCGCCGTACTCTTCCGGGAAAATGACGCCCATCAAGCCCTGCGCGGCCAACTTGGGCAACAACTCGACGGGAAAGTGCTGCGTCTCATCCCATTCGCGCACGTGCGCGGCGATCTCGCCCTCGGCGAACTCGCGCACGCTCTGTTTGATCTGTTGCTGCTCTTCGCTCAAATCGAACTGCATAAGTGAATCTCGCCAGCCCCCTTATCGCGGCACGCAAAAACAGGCAAACAGAGATCAGACCCTCAAGCAACTACCATGCGGCTCATCGCTGTTTGCCCGTGCGTTCGATTGTAACCTAACTCCGCGTTTTACCGTGACCGGCCGCACGCCCTTTCCCCTGCCCGGCCGCCGGTTTTTTGCGCGCGGCTTTGGGCTTCAAGCTGGCGACTTCGACCGGCGATAGATGTCGATATGCGCCGACCGGCAGGCGCTCGTCCGTGATGAGGCCGATGCGGACACGCCGCAGTTTGATGACCGAATGACCGATCTGATCGAACATGCGTCTGATCTGTTGATTGCGCCCCTCGTGCAACTTGATCTCGAACCAAGAGTTTGTGTCGGTCACATTCACCTGCTGCACCTGCGCAGGCGCGGTGTGTGTGCCGTCGTCAAGCGTGATGCCACGCCGCAACCGCTCAACCGCGCTCTCCGGCGGCACACCTTTGACCTTCGCCTCATAAACTTTCTGCACCTTGTTGCGCGCCGCCGTCACGTGGTTCGTTAACTCGCCATCGTTCGTCAACAGCAGCAAGCCTTCGGTATTGAAATCCAACCGCCCGACCGGATGCAACCGCCCAAGCGCAGCCGGCACAAGCTCCGTCACGAGCGGTCGCCCTTCCGGATCGGCCACGCTTGTCAGATACCCCTTCGGCTTGTTCAGCAACACATAAACCTTCTGCTGCGCCTTGAGCAACGGATTGATCAAACGCCCGCGCACCTTGATATGATCGCGCGCCGGATCGGCCTTCGTGCCCAACTCGGTCACAACCTGACCGTTGACCGACACCTCACCCGCGGCGATCATCTCTTCAGCATGTCGCCGCGAAGCGATTCCTGCCGCCGCGATCAATTTTTGCAGACGCTCTTCCATACTGCTTTTCATGCCCCGCCGGCCAAATCCTCAAAGTCTTCGACGTTAGGCAACTCGCTCAAATCTCTGAGACCAAATTGCAGTAGGAACTCTTTTGACGTGCCGTACAGCATCGGGCGGCCGATGGTCTCTTTGCGCCCTTTGGCGATGATGAGCCGTTTGTCCAAGAGCGTCTTGATCGCGGAGGTGGACTGCACGCCGCGTATCTCCATGATTTCGGGGATCGTGATCGGCTGCTTGTAGGCGATCACGGCGAGCGTTTCGAGCGCGGCGAGCGAGAGCTTCGCCGATGGGCGCGACTTGAGGAACGCGCGGATGTGATCGTGGTGTTCGGGGCGTGTCGCGATCTGCCAGCCGCCCGCGACTTCGCGCAGGAGGAGACCGCTGTTGCGCTCGTTGAACTCTTGCGCCAACCCCTCGACCGCCGTCTCGATCCAGCCGCGTTCTTCGCTCAACACTTCGGCGATTGTCTTCGGCTGCAACGGCTCCTCCGCGACGAAGATCAGCGCCTCGATGATCGACATCAATTCGGCCATCGAGCGCGTGCCGCCCGGCGCAATCTCGTCGTCAGCCGGCGTGCGCTGCTGCCCGATCGCCAAGGCCGCTAGTTGAGCCGCACGATCCTCCGCGTCGGCGTCGTGGATCACAACGTCAGTTTCAGCCTCGTCGGTCTCCTCAACCTCTTCCGCGTCAGCCGCAGTTTCGTCGGCCAAGACCGTCGCCTCATCTATGTCCGTCGCAGGCGCGGCTGTTTGCAATTCGCTCTCTTCGCTCATCTCACTGGCTGCTTCCATTGTTCACACGGGCGACGATGTCGCCGAAAGTTTCCTTTTGAATCAGCACGATCTCGGTGGTGCGGACGATCTCCAACACGGAGAGGAACGCCAGCACAAGCTCGCGGCGCGATCCGGCGCGCTCGAAGAACTGGCGCAGGTTCAACTCGCCCGCCGACATGATCATGTTGCGCAAACGTTCGAGCATCTGCGCCAGCGTCATCTCGTCGCGCTCGATCTCCAGCAAAACTTCCTGCTGCTTGCGCGCCAGAATCTCTTGAAAGACTTTTAGCAGATCGAAGACGCCGGCCGACACTTCCGGATTGCTCTTGTCCGTCTCAATCGGCGCGCGCGTGTAGATCGCGCGCTCGACTGTCGCCCGCGACCAGAGCATCTGCGCTGCCGCTTTAAATTTCTGATGCTCAAGTAAACGTTCGATCAGATCGCGGCGCGGGTCATCCGCCGCTTCTTCCGTCACGGCGGCGAGCGGATCGGGCGGCAATAACATCCGCGACTTGATCTCGATGAGTTGCGCTGCCATGACGAGGAAGTCGCTGGCGAGGGCGATGTCCATCTCCTGCATCAAGTGCAGATAACGTAGATATTCGTCGGTGATGCGCGCGATGGGAATATCGTAGATGTCCACCTGCTCTTGCCGGATCAGGTACAACAGCAGATCGAGCGGGCCGGCGAACTCGCCCAGCACGAGTTTCACCTCGTCGCCGCCGCGCTCCATGCTGATCTCGGGCCGCGCGCCGGCCACGTTCAGGGGCGTCGGCGCGGTCTCCGTCGCCGCCCCTTCAGGGGCAGCGGTGGCCGGAGTTTCCGTCGTCTGTGCCTTAACTTCGTCCATCGCGTTATGCCGTCTGCGTGCGCACGCCGACCAAGCCCATGCGCGCCTTCACGTCTGCGAGCGTCGCCCGCGCAATCGCCTGCGCGCGTTCGCGCCCCGTGTCCAGCAGGCGATCAAGCTCCCTGTCGTCGTAGCCGCGCACGCGCTCTTGCAAGGGGCGCAGGAACTCAATCGTCACGTCCGCCAATTCCGACTTCAGCGCCGCGTAGCCTTTGCCCGCAAAGTTTGCTTCGACTTCCGCAGCGGGCTGGCCGGTCAGCAGTTGATAGATCGTCAACAGGTTCGTGATCGCGGGCCGCGTCTCGTCGAAGCGTATGTCCGTGCCGGAGTCTGTGACCGCGCGTTTGAATTTGCGGCGCACGGTGTCGGCATCATCGAGTAAAGTGATCGCGCCGTTCGCGTCTTCGTCCGACTTCGACATCTTCTTCGTGGGGTCGCTCAGCGACTGTATCTTCGCGCCGACCTTTGGAATGTAAGGCTCAGGCACGC
This sequence comes from Pyrinomonadales bacterium, assembly GCA_038237345.1. Classification (GTDB taxonomy): domain Bacteria; phylum Acidobacteriota; class Blastocatellia; order Pyrinomonadales; family Pyrinomonadaceae; genus QHXQ01. Next base: position 8,418 of record JBBRYU010000039.1, on the reverse strand, counting down.
GAAACGTCGCGCCATAATCGCGGTTGAAGCGGATGGCGAGGTCGCGCGTCAACTCAAGATGCTGTTTCTGATCGTGGCCGACGGGCACGAGGTCTGTTTGATAAAGCAGAATGTCCGCCGCCATCAGGACCGGATAAGTGAGCAGCCCCGCGCCCACCGACTCGCGCTGCTGCTTCGCCGCCTTGTCCTTGAACTGCGTCATGCGCTCAAGCTCTGGTAGCCGGGTACCGCAGCTCAATATCCATGCAAGCTCAGCATGCTCAGGCACGTCCGATTGAATAAAAATGATCGCGACGTGCGGATCGATCCCCGACGCGAGATAGAGCCGCGCCAGATCGCGCGTCTTGCGCGCCAGCAACTGCGGGTCTTGCGGCAGAGTGATGGCATGCAGATTGACGATACAAAAGAGGCTCTCGTACTCGTGTTGCAGCCCGACCCAGTTGCGCAGCGCGCCAAGATAGTTGCCGATGTGTATGTTGCCGGTCGGCTGTGCGCCGCTGAAAATTCTTTTAGCCATTAAGCGATAGACAGATGTGTGTCGCGGCAGCCGCGCTTCAGAGTCTTATCAGATAGCCGAGCAGACGGGAGATCGGCCGAAAAAGCGCGCTGGTCACACCCAGATTGACGACGACCAACAGAATAAGAAAGCCGTACCGCTCTAAGGTCTCCAACGCCGGCTGCATGCTCGCCGGAAGCACCGTGTAGAGCACCTTGCTCCCATCCAACGGCGGAAACGGCAGCAAGTTGAAGAAGGCGAGCGAGACATTCATCATCAACGTATAGATCAGGAATAAATAGACCGGCTCGGCCAGATCGCCCAGCGCGCTGGACTGGCCGAAGAGGCCGGCATACTGCGCCACTTTAAACACGATAAGGCCGCAGATCGCGATCAGCAGGTTCGCCATGATGCCCGCCAGCGAAACCATGATATTGGCGGTATCTTTATTGCGCCAGCGCAGCGGATTCACAGGGGTCGGCTTGCCCCAGCCCAACAGCATGATGCCGGCCAACGGGCCGCTGAATTGAGCCGAGATAAACATCACAATCGGGATCAGCAACGTGCCGATGATGTCTATGTGCGCGATGGGGTTGAGCGTTACGCGGCCGAGCCGCCGTGCCGTATCATCACCGAACTTGTCGGACATCCACGCGTGCGCGCACTCGTGCGCCGAGATGGCGAACAGCAGCACAACCATGTAGATGATCAACCCGCCGATGTTGAAATGTTCCATGCCCATTATCCCGCGGCGGCCGCGCCGCGCCCGCGAAGCCTGTCAAAGTAGCATGCGCTTTTCCGCAGTGTCAAAACTGAGTTTTCACTGCAATAGTGTGCCCCGAATGCCGAGCGGCAGACTGTAGACCGCCTCGTTCGTGGCCACGATCATGTCGCCGTTGGCGCTGAAGGCGAGGCCGATGACGTTCATGCCGGCGACGGCGAGCGTCGCGTTGCGGCCATCAGGCGAGATGCGCACAATGCCGCGCCGCCCACGCAGAGAAGCGGCGACGTAGAGATTACCCGCTTGATCGAAGGCCAGCCCGCCGGGGCGGCCCAAGCCGCGAAAGAACACGTCCGTGTGGCCCTGCGCGTCTATGCGCATCACGGCGTCGAAGCTCGAAACGGTCGGCCCACTCACGTAGAGCGCATCATCAGGCCCGAAGGCGAGATGATAAGCCGCGACCGACTGCTCAAGACTCGCCCACGCCTCCGCGTCGCCGATGCTGTTGACGCGATGGATCGTGCCCGTGCGGTCGCCCACGTACATGCGCCCTTGTTTGTCGAATGCCAGGCCGGTGGCGATGCCAAGGTTGCGTGCGAACGGCACGACCTCTTGAAAGTGGGTCAGACGATAGACCGTGCCGTCGTTGCGACTGCTGACGAACAGTTGACCATTAGCATCGAAAGCCAGCCCGGTCGGATTGGTGATCTCGCCGGTCACATCCGCGAGTTGCCCTGCGCTGTTGATGCGGAAGAGCGAGACCGGCTCTTTCTGCCCGCGCGAGCCGGAGCGCGTCACGTAGAGCGCGCCGTCGTCGGGGTCGAACGCGGGACTGGCGACCAGATGCAGATCGTCCGCGAGTTTCGTGCCCACCAGCACGTGCGCGGGCGCAGAGCGCACATCGCCGCCGCTCTCAAGCGTCAACTCGACGGGCCCGCCTTCGTCCAACTCCGGCACGAGCGCGAGTACGCGCCACGGCGCAGCCCCGACCAACCGCGCCTGCTCGCCCGCGAACAAGGCGCGGCAATCGCGCAGTTTGCGCGTATCGTAGCCGCTGCACTCAATCGCCACCTCGCCGCCCGGCAAGGCCGCCGCCGGCTCGACGCGCACAATCTGGCCCGCTCCACTCATTGCACTCTCCATGTACATGGTCAGTCGTCCGTTGTGCTGCTCCTGTGTGCTGAATGCCGAAGTTGGACTTAGCAACAATCGAAACAGTGAACAACTGACGACGAACAAGTGACCACTGACTATTAGCTATGCCGCATGATACGACGCACACCTCACTGTGTCCATGAACCGCTCTACGACACCGCACTAATGCTAATGCTCTTGGCTGCTTGCGGCGGCCCGCGCTGTGCTATAATTCGCCCCGGTCAATCAATTTCGTGTTTGCACATGCGCGCCGGTCTGCCGGGGCTTAATTTTTGGCCGAAAACACGGCCGGCGCAAACCGCGACCAAGCTAAGTGATTTCGGGTAACAGTGACAGACTGCACACAGCGTCCGCGCTTAAACGCTCGCTCCGCTCTCACTCTAACTACCAGCCGCAAACCAGTGTTGACCAGCAAACGCACGCATTTACGCGCGTCTGAATGGCACAACAATACAGAAAGGGTAAGCTCCAATCAGCACCGTACAAGGCAATACGCAAGGGCTAAAGCCTAATCAACTGCGGCGCATAGAGAAACTCTACACGCGCCGCATCGCGCCGCAACAGATCGTCACGCCGGAGTTTGCGCGCCAACTGACCGAGCTATCGCACGAGACGGGCCGGCAACTCGGCGCGCTAATCGACCGCAAGGGTTATGTCGAATACGTTGTCGTCGGCGATGCGCGCCGCATCGAGTGGCCCGACTTGCGCCGCACGCGCGTCGGTTCCGACCGCTTCCGCGGCTTGCGCTGCGTCCACACACATCTGCGCGGCGAAGAGTTAACACAAGACGACTTGAACGACCTCGCGCTGCTGCGACTCGATCTCATGGCCGCGATTGACGTGGACGGGCGCACAGGCTTGCCCGGCGTCGTGCGCGCCGCCCATCTGCTACCCGTCACCGTCGCAGAGATCGACGACGCCGCGCACACAGAAGCTTATGCCTTTCTCGCGCCGACGATCCCGGCACATCTCGACGTTGATTTTCTCGAACTGATCAACTCGCTCGAAGAGGAGATGACGCGCAACCGCCGCGATGTGCGCCGCGCCGAAGGGCGTGACCGCGCGATTCTCGTTAGCGTCACCACTAACTCAACGACCGATGCAGAGGAATCGATGGCCGAGTTGCGCGAATTGGCCGCATCAGCCGGCGTCGTCGTGCTTGATCAGATCATTCAGCGCCGTTCCGCGATTGATCCGCGCACGATCCTTGGGCGCGGCAAGCTCGACGAATTGCTCGTCCGCGCACTCCGGCTCGGCGCGGACGTAATCGTCTTCGACCGCGAGCTTGGCCCTGCGCAGGTGCGCTCGATCTCCGAAGCGACCGACCTGAAAGTGATTGACCGCGCGCAACTCATCCTCGACATCTTCGCGCAGCGTGCGGAGACCCGCGAGGGTAAGATTCAAGTTGAATTGGCGCAATTGAAATACATGCTGCCGCGTCTGATCGTCGGACACGATTCGGCCTTCTCGCGCCTCGCGGGCGGCATCGGCGGACGCGGCCCCGGTGAGACTAAATTAGAGACCGACCGCCGCCGCGTGCGTGACCGCATCAACCGTTTGGAGAAAGAGATCGACACATTGCGGCAACGCCGTCAACAACGCCGCAAGGAGCGCACGCGCCGCGAGTTGCCGATCATCTCGATTGTCGGCTACACCAACGCGGGCAAATCCACACTGCTGAATGCCCTGACGCAGAGCAAAGTGCTGGCCGAGCAACGCATGTTCGCGACGCTCGATCCCACGTCGCGTCGCTTGCGCCTGCCGCGCGAGCAGGAAGTGATCCTGAACGACACGGTCGGTTTCATACGCGACCTGCCGCCCGACCTGCTCGCCGCTTTTCGCGCCACGCTTGAGGAGATCAACGACAGCGATCTGCTCATACATTTGCTTGATGCCGCCAACCCGCGCTGGCAGCAACAACTCGAATCAGTTGATCGCATCCTCGCGGAACTGGACTTCGCGCGCATCCCGCGCCTCGTCGTCTTCAACAAGGCCGACATGGTGGACGCTGGCATTCTCGATGCGATGATGCGACAGGCAAGCTGCGCACAGGAGCGTCGTTGCCTCACCGTCTCTGCGCTCGACCCGCGCACATTGCGCCCGATGCTGGAGCAGGCCGGCGAAATCTTGGCGCGCGATTTAACGCACGCAGAGCATGAGCAGACGCAGGTGCATGAAGAAGAGGTTAGCCCACAATCGACCGCGCACATCGAGCACGTTGGCCACGTCGCGCAGAGTTAAGCATCATCGCCGCCTTGATCGGTTATCTGGAACACTGAATGAGTAGTCGCCGCCGCCCCATCTTCACAACTCGCTTGACGCGCGCACGTAACGCGGCGTTCGGCTTCCTTGTGCGCCCGTTCAACTGGTTCCGCCCGACGACGCAATTCATCATCGCCTTCACACTCCTCTGCATCGTCACCACGCTGCTGCTCTCGCACACCCACTCGCAAGCGCCGTTGGAGATGTATCGCGAGGGGGATGTCGTGCGCACCAGCGTGATCGCGCCGGCCGACATCGGTTATGAAGACCCGCAGTTAACCGCCGCGGCCCGCGCCGCCGAGCCGAATCTGCCGCCCGTCACCGGCTTCGTCAAACGCAATCAGGTGGTTGCGCACGAAGGCGACACCGTCACCGCGCGGATGCTCGCGCAGGTGGAAGCGATTCGCCGCTACAGTCATCAGGAGCGGCGCCCGGAGCATTATCTCGGCTTGCTTTTCATCGTCGCCGCGCTCTACTGGGGCGCGTGGAAATTCATCGAACACCGCGCTCTGGACAAGGCGCTGCCACTCTCGAAGGGCAAGGCATACACGCTGCTCACGTCGGCCATCTTGATCGAGACGTTGTTGATGCGGCTCGGCGTCCTCGTCGCTAAATCAATCGCGGCGCAATATGAACGCGCACCGTTGAACGACGCGACGATTCTGAGTTTCGCGATCCCGTTTGCGGCGGCGACGCTCTTGGTCGCGCTGTTGATGGACGCGCAGTTGGCCCTCATCGCCAGCATCATCACGGCGATCTTCGCCGGCCTGCTCGCGCCGAACAGCATCTTGATGGCGTGCTACGCGATGATCTCTTCGTCGGCGGCGATCTTCGGGGTAGGGCGTTACCGCGAACGACAATCGGTGACCCAAGCGGGGGTTTACATCGCGGTCGTCAACGCGCTCGCAGCCATCGCCGTGCTCTTCGCGGCGCAGCAACCGTTGACCGTGGGCGCGTTGCTGCTCGCGTTCGGCTGCGGCTTGGCCGGCGGTGTGCTGACGACGATTTTCACGGCCGGCGGCTTGCCCGTGAATGAGTCGCTGTTTGGGATTCTGACAGACGTGAAGCTGTTGGAGTTATCGAACGCGGACTTGCCGGTGCTGGGGCAACTGGCGTTGCGTGCGCCGGGCACGAATCAGCATTCGCATGCGGTCGGGCAGTTGGCGGAAGAAGCCTGTCGCGCCATCGGGGCGAACCCGCTGCTCGCGCGTATCGGCGCGCTCTATCACGACATCGGCAAGCTGGCCGCGCCTGACATGTTCATCGAGAACCAGTCGGGCGACAATCCGCACGACCGGCTGCGCCCCTCGAACAGCGCACGCATCATCACGAGCCACGTCACCTACGGCATGCGTTTGGCGAAAGAGATCGGGCTACCGCAGAAGATCGCCGACTTCATTCCGCAGCATCACGGCACGCGCACGCTCCATTATTTCTTACGGCGCGCGCAGGCGCAGGCGATTCACGGCGAGCAGGTGAACGAAGCGGAGTTTCGCTATCCGGGGCCGAAGCCGCAGTTTCAAGAGGCGGCTATCATGATGCTCGCGGACTCGTGCGAAGCGGCGGCGCGCTCGCTCGCTCGCCCCGACCCGCAGAACATCCGCACCATCTGCAACAAAATCTTCGAGGCCATCGTCAATGACGGCCAACTCGATGAGTGCGATCTATCCTTGCGCGAACTGACTGCCATCCGCGAATCCATCATCGCCTCGCTCACCGCCATCTACCACGCGCGCATAGACTACCCCGGCTTCAACCCGCCCGCCATCTCCAACTCCATGGCCACCGCCCTCCCCGCCGCCGACCTCGACACCGAAGAGCGCGGACTCCACCACAACAAACCATCAGAAGTCCCGATCAGCAAAGGCGGCGAAGTTGAAGATGAAGCGGTGACGAGCAAAGGGCGGCAGCAGGTAAAAGTTAACGAAGGGTAAACAGCTAATTGTGACTTTTGTATTTTAGATATTGATCAAAGAATGACATATCGATCTCATAAACGGTTTTAGGCTTTAATCCAAGCTCTAAATTTTCGAACATCTGCACAAGCTTCTGCCCATCAACAAGCTCTATAGGTGAAGCACCATCTCTTACAGCTTCCTTTCTAGCTTCAACGGAAAAACTACCTGTTGTAATAATAATTCCTTTGTCCGCTCGCCCTCCAATTGCACCTTGAAATTCTCTGATATGCGAAGGGTTTACGTTCTTGTCGTAACGCTTACATTGGAACAGAACCTTGAAAGTAACGAATGGATTGATTTGCAAAATGCCATGTCCGTCAATTCCACCGTCTCCTGAGCGGCCGGTCACAACTACTGAGTCAAACCCTGCATCTCGAAGCAATCTCTGGCAAACTGCTTCAAAACCTGCTGGCGGAAGTTTCTTTAAGAGTGAAAGCAACCACTCGCGGTGATCCCGATAGGTCTCTTCTGATGCTGTTTCTTCATCTTCAGCCGTCTCTTTTTCTTTTAACTTTTCTGCCCTCTTTTGCCTTAGTTCGCGGAAGTATGCTGCCCATTTATTGAATACCTTTTTAGCCACTTCGTCGGATAAAAAAGTGTTTGAACCTGCTTCGGTTAACACCCATACACCTTTTTTAGAGGAGTCAATGTAGCCTTCTAACTTTAGATAATTTCGCGCCCATGCTACTTGATTAGCAAACCTTGATGTGCCCGACTTCAGCAGGGCGGTTTGTTCTTCTTCGGAGACTCCTAACTGTTCAGCAATAACTCTCGTCACTTCAGAAGGCGTTCCAGAGCCGCCAAGAGTCCTTAACGCATCAAGTAATGGCGCGAAATATTTTACGAACTTTGGGCCTTTGGATTTTCTCTTAATCATCACGATGTAATTTCTCTCTTCTCAAACGGATTGAGCGCGTAATTTCTCGTAAGTCGCCACCAAGTTTTCGGGCAGGGCACGGGTTTCGCCGGTGGTGGTCATGAAGTTGGCGTGGTTGCTGCTACTCGCCGGCCAAATGTAAGGCCTCTGCCTTGAGCGCGTCGCTGAGATAGAATCCATTTAGTTCTAAGCCATCTAACAGCGGTTTGAGTGCTGGTACGATGCTGTTTAGTTTGGCTCGCACAAGCAGCCCGACCGTACCGATAATAATGAGGCCCAATTGTCGCGCAACGGCGCGTGCCTGCTTGTCATCCAGAACAATTCGATAATTACGCTCGCTCGCCAACGCAATGGCTTCCGCTTCGCCATCGTCTACTAGCATCTTCAACGTGGCAACGAGCGGACGAGCGGTCGGCGCTTCTACTTTAAGCCACGGCAGGGTGTGGCCAAATTCGCGCTCGACTTCAGGCGGAATGATGATTGGATCGAACAGGGCCAACAAGATGGGCAAGTGAGCAATTCTTTCCAACCCAATCAGACAAGTGCTGTCAACGACAACCGGCTCTTTCACGAGCCGATCTCCTGTCTTAACTCTTCAGGATCGTAATTGAAGATGGGCACTTGATAGCTACCCAGCACTTCAATGAAGGCGCGCTTTGAGAAGCCGGCGAGTTTGGCGGCTTGGCCGAGCGATGCTTTGCCGACTTCATAGAGTTTGATGGCAAGCAGAAGCTTCGCCTCGTCTGAGGTTAGATTTGATGGCAGCTCAACTATTAGCTCGGTTGTACTCATAATGCTTGCGCCTCCGCAGATGTTATTAGCACTCGCGGGCGTTTGTTTCAAGCTATTCGATGCTGTGATATCTCAGGTCGCATTACTCAAACTGCCCGCGCAGTTTTTCGTAAGTCGTCTTCATATCTTCGGGCAGGACGCGGGTTTCGCCGGTGGT
>JBBRYU010000038.1:0-22719 GCA_038237345.1 Pyrinomonadales bacterium | reverse complement strand
GCGCGACGCGCGGGCTGAATGACTTCGGCCGCAACGTCGTGCGCGAGATGAACCGGCTCGGCATGATGGTTGATGTCTCGCACGTCTCCGACAAAACTTTCTGGGACATCATCGAGACTTCGACGAAGCCAATCGTCGCCACGCATTCGGGCGTGCGCGCGCTCGTCAACGTGCCGCGTAATCTGACCGACGAACAACTCCGTGCGCTCGCACAGACCGGCGGCGTCTGCTGCGTCGTCTTCTATCCCGCCTTCATCGAACCCGGCTGGAAAGACGCGCAACGCCGCGTGGACGCCGAGATCGCACCGCTCGTCGCCACCGCATCAAGTAAGACGCAAGGCACACCCGCGCAACGCAAACTCGTGCGCGACCGCGTGCGCGAGCGCGAATATCTAACACGCTTGCCGCCCGCTTCCGTCGCGCGCCTCGTCGATCACATTGACTACATCGTCAAACTCGTCGGCCCGGATCACGTCGGGATCGGCTCGGACTTCGACGGCACGCAAGCCGTCCCGCGCGATCTCGCTTCGGTCGCGGATCTACCGAACCTGACGAAAGAACTGCTGCGGCGCGGTTACAGCGAGACTGACATAGACAAGATTCTCGGCGGCAACATGCTGCGCGTGATGGCAGAGGTCGAGCGCGGCACGACAGGACAGAAAGCAGCGCAGCCATGACGCGCGCTCAACAACGCGCCCCGCGCCCGCGCATCGGTTTTCACGCGCCGATTGCGGGCGGCTTACAGCACGCGCTCTTGAAGGCGTATGCGCGCGGCTGCGACGCGGTGCAGATGTTCTCGCGCAACCCGCGCGGCTGGCAGGCGCGGCCGCTGAATGTGGCAGAGATGGAGACGTTCAAGCGTGTGCGCCAAGAGACACAGATCACCCCCGTCGTCATTCACGCGAACTACTTGATCAATCTCGCGGCGGCCGACGAGACCATTAGGGCCAAGTCCATCGCGTCGTTCCGCGAAGAGATCGAGCGGGCCATCGCGCTCGGCGCGGACTATCTCGTGGTGCATCCCGGCAGCGCGAAGAACGCCTGCGAGGCGGACGGCATACGCACCTGCGCGGAGAGTTTGCAAGCGGCGTGCGGCAATCTCGCTCTCGGTGCGTTACGGATTCTGTTGGAGAACACCGCCGGGCAGGGCGCGTGCATCGGCCACCGCTTCGAGCATCTGCGTGAGATCATGGTCTTGTGTCCCGCCCTCAATCTCGGCGTCTGCTTCGACACCGCGCACGCCTTCACTGCCGGCTATGACATACGCGAAGAGGACGGCCTCACCGCGACTATCGAATCAATCGAGCACAACGTTGGCGCAGCGAACGTCTGCGCTGTCCACTTCAACGACTCGAAAGCCGAGTATAACTCGCGCGTGGATCGGCACTGGCACATCGGCCTCGGCCACATCGGGCGCGCTGCTCTCTGCCGCGTCGCCCGACATCCTAAGCTCGCACACGCAGCCTTTCTGCTGGAAACCCCGCAGGACGAGTTGGGCGACGACGCGCGCAACCTGGCGCTGCTGCGTGCGTTCGTCGGGGCACAGGACAGCGGCAGGTGCGGCGGGTGAGATTGTGTTATCTTTGTCCGCGGAGAGAGGAGCATTGCATGGCAGCATCTGGACAGCGCGCGAGTCCGAACATGTTTGTCGTCTCGGTCGGGCCGGACAAGAAAGAGAAAGAGTCGGCGACGCAGCGGCTCGCCCAACTTGGCGAGGTCGAAGAGCTCAAAGGGGGCAGGGGGCTGCTGCTGTTACGCGTCGGCAGCGGGGCGTCCAGCCCGAAGCTGGTATGGCGGCGCGCCGCCCAATTGCTCGGCGGCGCGGGGCGGGCCATGCCTGTCCTGCTTGACGAGACAGGGGCTCCAATGTACCCGACCGGCGAGGTAACAGTCCGCTTCAAGCGTTCCCTCTCTGACAAGGAGTTGCGTGTATTCGCGCGTGCGCACGGCCTGAATCTGGCACGCCGCAACGAGTTCGTGCCCGAGCAGGCCGTCTTCCAGCCGGCGCAGCAAGCGGAGCCGTACTTGCCCGATCTGATCAAGGAGGTTGCCCGCAGCGGCGAGGCGAAGCGCGCCTGGGCTAACACCCTCGCGCAGTTCACGCGCATCTGAGCGGCGCAAAGAGTAGCCGCGAAGCTCCACGAACCGACACGAAGGTTCGTGGGGCTTCGTGCTTTTCTTGACTCTCGGTTTGTAAGCTGGTAGCGATTCTGCGCTACCTCTTTTTGGCCCCCTTCGTCGCCTTAGCTGCTTTCTTTGCTCCGCCAGCCTGCGCGGCCGCTTTAGCCGTTTTGGCGAGACCGCGCGCGGACTCGACGGCTTTGGCGGCGTTGACCCGCCCGTGCCCGAAGCGGTCACTGTGCCCTTTGCTGTCGTAGTCGGCGGGGTCGCCGATCCGGTCGGCCGTCTCCTGCATGATGTCGCGCAGATCTGTGCGGTTCAACTCAGGGTTGACCGAGAGCATCAACGCGGCGATGCCTGCGGCGAGCGGCGTCGCCGAGGAAGTCCCGCCGAAGTCGTTGGTGTATAGCCCATCCTTACCGCCCGCGTCCGCTTCGCCGAGATTGTAGCCGCGGTTCGGCAACGAGACATCGGTCGTGAAGATGCCGCGCACGCCACCGTTCGACGGCGCAACGAAAGCGATCTGCTTGCCTACATTCGAGTAGGAGGCAAGCTCGGCCTGATCGGTGGAAGCGCCGACGGCGATAGCATGCCGGTGGCGCGCAGGAAATCCGACCGGCGCATGATTCTCATTGCCGGCGGCGAAGAACGCGGGCGCGCCCTTGCCGCCGCGCCCCAGACGGGCGGCGTCCGCCAGCGCCTCGATGATGTCGGGCGCTTGCGGGCCAGTCCAAGAACAAGAGAGGATGTCGGCGTTGAGCGCGGCGAAGCGGATGGCGTCGGCGATGGCCTCGACGGGCGCTAGCTCTTCGCCGTGGAAAATCTTGAGGGAGAGCAGACGGCAACTCGGCGCGATGCCGTGCGAGCCGCTCGGCGCTCCGCCCGCGCAGGCGACGCCCGCACAGCACGTGCCGTGAATGTCGTTGAGTTGCGTCTCATCAAACGGGGAATGGAAGATTTTGGGGCGCGGATTGTTGAAGCCGGGATCGTCGGGCGGCAGGAAGTAATCGCGCCCGTGCTTGTCCAGGGCGTGCTTGTCGGGGTTGCGCCAGAGGCGCGGCTTCAGGTTCGGATGGTCTATGTCCACGCCGTCGTCGAGCACTGCCACGACAATGGCGCGCTTGCCCGTGGTGATCTGCCAAGCCTCTTGCGCATCCACATCCTCGCCCTTCTTCGCCCCGCCCGCGCCATTATTATCCAGATGCCATTCCTCGGTCTTGATCTTCGGCACTGCCTCGCGCCGGAACTGAGAGACGAAGTTGGGCGAGGCGAATATTACTTCCTCCGTCTCGGCGAGCCGCACAGAAGCCTCGACCAGTTGCTCGCCCGTGTGCTTGCGGGCGGGGTCATAGACAATTACCTGATCGCTGATGAAGGGATTGTGCCGGCGTACCTCCAGCTTGTGCCGCTGAAGCAGGGCGCGGCGCGTCTTGTCGGGCATTCCGGGTTGGAAGCGGACGACCAGTTCGCGATAGACCACGTGCAGCAGCCCCGACTCCGTGTCGCGGAAGGCGGTGGGCGGCGGCCCCTGCGGTTCTTTCGCCAGCCCCGCCTTCCCGGTCTTCTGCCCGATGTCGAAGAACGTCCGGCAAGCGCGCGCGATCAGCGACGGCGCTTCGACGGAATCGAGCAGGCGTTTGGTGGTAGTGGCGACGGCGAACGTGCGCAACGCGCGGTCGGCGACGATCTCAGTCTCCAACCGCGTGAGCTTAATTTGTTGCTTGTCGGTTCCGAGTATGTACATGGGAATGTCTCTCCTTGGACTGTGAGAATTAAAGGAGCGGGCCGCAGTGGGCTGCGCCTGTACGGTAGGCTCGGTTCGGGCGACGGGGCGGTAGCATGTCCCGTCGCCCGAACCGAGCAGGCTGAAGAGCAAAAGCAGCCGGGCAGACGGTTGCGGCCGCAGGGCAGCTTATTTCACAAGTCGGGCCGGATGTAAACAAAAAAGTTGGGCCGCAAATACCCGTGGATCGTCACTGGCACACCGGTCTCAGTCACATCGGCCGCGAAGCCCTGCGCCGTGTCGCCCAACATCCCGCGCTCGCGCACGCGGCCTTTCTGCTCGAAACGCGCAGGAGGATGCAGACGCGGGCGAGCGCAACCTCGACGTGCTGCGCGCGTTCGTGTGCGGCGCTGTGATCGCTTAACGTGCGCGGCTAATGTTCAAGTCGAACGTCCGCCGCGCGGGAGTGAATCTGCATTGTTCTGGACATTAAGCTATGATGGGCATTCGTATGTCCGCGTTATATTCGTTGCTGGCGGATAGCTTGAACGGAGATTTCAGGGATCGTTATTGGAGGAACAGATGAGAAAGATATTTGGCATCAGCCTGCTGTTGCTGCTCGGCCTGTCGGGGACAGCAGCGGCACAGGAGACGAAAGTAGCAAATTCACCGGCGGCCGGCGCGGGCGTTGCCGCCGCGTTGAAAGTCGGACAGGTTGCACCGGACTTCACTCTTGAAGACGTGCAGGGGCATAAGGTGTCATTGGCACAGACGCGCGGGCAGACGCCGACGCTGATCTACTTTTTTCGCGGCTGGTGGTGACCGTTCTGCGCTCGGCAGTTAGCCGAGATGCGCGGGCTGCTCAGACCGACGGACAAGGTGCGGATTCTGGCGATCAGTATCGACGACCACGCGAAGAGTCAGGGGCTGGCTACCAAGATCGCGAGCGACGGCAAGGGCGCGCTCATGTTCCCGCTCCTCGCAGACCCCGGCTCAAAGGTGATCAACCTGTACGGCTTGCAGGATCATCGCTACGACGGCAAGTCGTACGACAACGGCAATATTCAACTGAATGGGCTGCCCTACGATTCCTTCTATCTCATCGACAAGCACGGTAAGATCGTCTGGATGGCCATCGAAGAGGATTACAAGGTGCATCCGTCGAACGCCGAGCTGCGCGCGGAGTTCGACAAGCTGAAACCGTAAAAGGGAAGGGCATTGAACAAACGATGAAGCAGTGTGGTGCGTGTGGCAAGGAATACCCGGCCGAGGCTCGTTTCTGTGGCGCGGACGGAACGCAACTTGTCGAAGCCAATCCTACGCCGGTCGGGGCGGCGCAGTCGGCGTTCGCGCAGTTGGCGATCAACGCGCGGCTGTGCAACGGCTCGCGCCCCGCGCTTGATGCGCTGTTCGGCGCAACCTTCAGGCTATCGTCGTGGCTGTTCCACGTGCGCGGCGATAACCCGTTGCCCATCTGCGTGCAGATCAAAGGGCGCACACATGCGCTCGCCTTCACGGATCACGCCGCCGCCCAGCTTTGGCGCACGATGCAGCGAGCGTTTGCCCCGGTGGACGATGTCGCGGTCATGCTGCTCAGCATCGAGAGCGCGTCCGAAATGTTGCTGGGCCTGCGTGCGCGCGGCTACGAAATCTTGGAGTTCAACTACGGCGGCGAGGCCTTCGCGATTCCGATTGATAACTTGCCGGTACTCTACCAACACATCAACGGCCGGGAGTTACCCTGCCTACAGGACGCAGATCTCAGAGCCGCTGGCGACCGCTTCGACGCGGAACTGGAAAAATTTGAGCGCGGCGAAGAAGTTTAACCAGCGCCACGTAGCATAGGGCGGGCAGGCGCGACCGGGAACTTCCGGCCGCGCCTGTGCGTTGACAAAAGAGCGCGCCGCTTGGGTTAAGATGAACGCGCTGCGTCGTGTCGCGCAACATCCAAGGCTAGTACACGCCACCTTCCTGCTCGAAACGCCGCAGGACGAACAGGGCGACGACGCGCGCAACCTCGCAACCTTACGTACCTTCGTCGCCGCCACCTGTTCGGCTGCGGCTTAACTTCTGACAATGTGCCGGTGCTTGCGCTTAACCAAGCCATAACTTGCGCAGTTGGGTCATGCTGCCATTAAACTTGTCCCGGTCGCACCGGCCGATGCCACTGACTTGATGGGGTGCCGGCCCGATGGCCCCGTCCGTGTATTGCCACATCGTCCATGTGGGCCAGTTAGGCGGTACGACGGCGGTCGGCCCATACTGCGCGAGCCAGAACCAGCACTGAGATAGGATCGGGTCTGTGTTGCTGCCGAGTAGTTGCTTGATGTAGTGCCCCGAATACAGCCCCGGAAATCGGCCGGTCTTCTCGTTGACGTGCGTGACGAAGGCGCGCGCCTCTTCCAGCGTCATGCTCGGGCCAGTGGGGTTCGGCTCCAGATCGAGTACCAACAGCGTACCAGCAGTGTCGCCGACCGTGCTCAAAAAGTGCCCCGCTTGCGCGACGCCGTCGCTGCCCGTGGCGAAGTGGTAAGCGCCCCAGAGCAACTCGGCGTTCCGGGCTTTCGTGCGGTTGGTGTTGTAGGTCGGGTCTGTGTTGGTCAGACCCTGTGTGGCCTTCTGAATTACCCCGACGATGCCATCTTCTTTGGCCTTGTTAAGATTGACAGAGCTGTTATGGTGAGAGATGTCAATGATCACATTGAGCGGATCGGGCATGATTTTTCTCCTTGAGATGAGTACGAAGTTAGAGGGCTTCGTGAACGGTTTAACGGTTGAGCAAGTGAGACCAGCGAATATAAGGCACTCGCTGACAGGGATTACGCACGGCTAAGGCGCCAGCACAATAAGACTACGCCCGGCGCTTGTCAACATTTTCTTTGCGTGCCCTGGCGTGCCATGGGCGTTGACAAAAAGCGCGCCGCTTAGGTTAAGATAGGCGCGCTCAAAAGTTGAGCAGGTGAGATCACAATGATGAGTATCTTTTACCAACCGACGAAACTCCTCCTTACGATGCCGCTCGGTCGTCGCGCCTGAGTTGCGTGCGCCCGCAGCGGCGACTCTCCACCCACGACAAGCTAACAATGATTGTGCCGTTGACGTGTGCGCCGGTCTCTTGGCTTGCTTCACGTGCTGACGGTCGGTGATGATGTGTAAGGATGAGTAAAGAGGTGTGAGTGATGGACGAAAAATATTTTCCGGAAAAGATCGAAGAGCAGTGGCAGCAGTTTTGGGCCGAGACGGGCGCGTTTGAGGTTGAATCGGACAAGACGCGGCCGAAGTTTTACTGTCTGGAGATGCTGCCGTACCCGTCGGGTTTTCTGCATATGGGGCACGTGCGCAACTACGCCATCGGCGACGCGCTGGCGTGGCAGAAGCGGCTGCAAGGCTACAACGTGCTCCACCCGATTGGCTGGGACAGCTTCGGGCAACCGGCCGAGCAGGCGGCGATCAAGCGCGATATCCAGCCGCGCGATTGGACGGAAGAGAACATCGCGCACATGCGCGGGCAGTTCAAACGGCTGGGCATCAGCTTCGCCTGGCGGCGCGAGATCGCCGCGCACACGCCCGCTTATTACAAGTGGGATCAATGGTTCTTCTTGCAGTTGCTGGCTAAGGGGTTGATCTACCGCAAGTCGGCGGCGGTGAACTGGTGTCCGCAGGAACAGACGGTGCTGTCGAACGAGCAGTCGTCGGGCGGCGTCTGCTGGCGCTGCGGGGCAAGCGTGGAGAAGCGCGATCTGGAACAGTGGTTCATCCGCACGAGCGACTATGCGGAGCAACTGCTGGCGGACATGGGGGAGATCGAACAGGGCTGGCCCGAGCGCGTGCTGACGATGCAGCGCAACTGGATCGGCAAGAGCGCGGGTGCGTTCGTTGATTTTCAGATCAAGGACACGGATGAGCGCGTGCGCGTCTTCACGACGCGCGTGGACACGATCTACGGCGCGAACGCCATCGTCGTCGCGCCCGATCATCCGTTGCTGGCGAAGCTGTTGGCTGAGTCTGCCTTGAAAGACGATGTCGAGCAGTTCGCGGCGCGTGTGCGTGCGAGTCGCGCGGCCGCGGGGCAGCAGCCGGGCGCGGAGGAAGCGAAAGAGGGCGTGAACACGGGTCTGTTCGCCATCAATCCATTTAGCGGCGAGCAGATGCCCGTGTGGGCGGCGAACTACGTGTTGACCGAATACGGCACGGGCGCGGTCATGTCTGTGCCCGCGCACGACGAGCGCGATTTCGAGTTCGCGCAGAAATACTCGCTGTCCATCCGGCGCGTGATCGAGCGCATCTCGCACGAGCAGGAGAAGATTGAGCACGATCCCGTCAATCAAGATCAGTCCGTGGCGATGCCGCATGCGTTCACGGACTACGGCATTCTGGTCAACAGCGGCGATTGGAGCGGCAAGCTGTCGGCGGACGCGATGCGCGAGATGGCGGCGCATGCGCAAGCGCAAGGCTTCGGCGAGCCGGCGGTGACCTATCGTCTGCGCGACTGGGGCATCTCGCGGCAACGTTTCTGGGGTGCGCCGATCCCGATCATCTATTGCGCTAGTTGCGGCGCAGTACCCGTGCCGGAGCAAGATTTGCCGGTGCTGTTGCCTGCGCGGGCGGAGTTCACGGGCGCGGGACAGTCGCCGTTGGCGGGCGTCGCGGAGTTCGTTAATGCAACGTGTCCAAAGTGCCACGAGCCTGCACGGCGCGAGACCGACACGATGGACACGTTCGTAGATTCGTCGTGGTACTTCTTCCGCTACTGCGATCCGCGAAACGAAAATGCGCCGTTCGACAAAGAGGTGGGCGCTTATTGGACGCCCGTCGATCAGTACATTGGCGGCATCGAGCATGCGGTCATGCATCTGCTGTACACGCGCTGTTGGACGAAGATGATGCGCGACATCGGGTTGGTCGCGTTCAACGAGCCGATCAAAAAACTGTTGACGCAGGGGATGGTGACGAACGTCGTCGGGGAAACGGGCGAGTGGAAGGCGATGTCGAAGTCTGCGGGCAACGGCGTCGATCCGGATGAGATGATCGGGATTTACGGCGCGGACGCTGTACGCCTCTTCATCATGTTCGCCGCGCCGCCGGATAACGAACTGCGCTGGCAGGAGACCGGTATCGAAGGCGCGGTGCGCTTCCTGCGCCGCGTCTATAACGCGGTCTATCGCTGGCGCGAGCGTTTGCGTAATGCGCCGCGCGCGGTGCCGCAAGAGTTCGGCGACAGTGCGCGTGCGTTGCGCCGCAAGACGCACCAGACGATTGCGCGCATCACGGCCGACTTCGCGGAGTTGCACTTCAACACGTCCATCGCCGCGTTGATGGAGTTGCTGAATGAGTTGGGCGATGCAGGGATCGCGCCGGCCACGGCCACGACGGCCGATGTCTTCGCCGTGCGCGAGGCGTTGGAGGCGTTGGTCTTGATGCTCGCGCCGTTCACGCCGCACGTCGCGGAAGAGATGTGGGCGGGGTTAGGGCACGAGGGCGGATTGCTGCACAGCGGCGCGCGTTGGCCGCAAGCAGAGCAGGCTTTGGCGCGCAAGGAGGAACTGGAAATTCCCGTTCAGATCAACGGCAAGCTGCGGGCGCGCATACGCGCTGTGCCCGCTACGCCCGAAGCCGACTTGCGCGCGGCGGCGTTGGCCGACGACAAGGTGCGCAGCCACATCGCGGGGCGCGAGATCGTCAAAGTGATCGTCGTGCCGGATCGGTTGGTCAACATCGTCGTGCGTTGAGCGGCATAAGCCCTCAACTTTGCAACCATGCCCTGATGCTTTAGTCTAGGCGCTGAATGAGACCGGCGTTAGAGGAACTTAAATGACCATGCCCCCTGCCCCGACACCGCGCTCCGCGCGCATCTGGACGAGCCAGCGCATTACGCTCACGCTCGTCGTTTTCGCGCTGCTGTCCGTCGCGCTGTCTTCTAGTTGTAACAACGAAGCGAACTACGAGGCGACGAACAACGCGCCCGCGCCGACCGCCACACCCACGCGCCCCAACACGCCGCCACAACCGACGGCCAGTGCGCTGCCGGCCGGTTTGCAACAGACCGAGATGAAGACGATTGACGGCAAGTCGCTCAAGCTGGCGGACTATAGCGGCAAGGTGCTCGTGCTCGATCTGTGGGCGACGTGGTGTGGGCCGTGTCGTTATGAGATTCCCGATCTGGTGGCGTTGCACAAGGATTATCAGGGGCGCGGCGTCGAGGTGGTCGGGTTGACGATTGAGGGGCTGACCGAAGCCGAGCAACAGCAGAAGACGGCGGCCGTGCATCAGTTCGCCAGTCAGTTCAAAATTTCTTACACCGTCGGCTGGGCGGACAGAGAGTTAGCCTTGGCGCTGCTCTCGCCCACCGGTTCGATCCCGCAGACCTACGTCATCGGGCGCGACGGGCGCATCATCGGCCACTTTACCGGCTACGATCCGGGCGGCAGCACCGCCGCCCGCATCCGCCAGACGGTCGAGCAGGCGTTGGCCGGCACATAGTTGCAGGGTGCAGGTTGAAAACAGAAAAGCTTGACCACGCAAGGCCGGTGGTCAAGCTTTTCTGGTTTTGGCCCGCGCCTTTACTCTTGCCGGCCGAGTTCGCGCTCGGCTTCAGCTTGCAACTGCTGACCTTCGCGCTCCAGCTCTTTATCCTGTAGCCCTTGCGCGACGCCTTCTTTGGCGTGCCCTTCGATGCGCTTCATCTCGGCCTGCACGCGCGCTTCTACCTGATCAATCGGCGCGGCTTCGCCCGTCTCTTCCTGTGTCACAACTTTATCCGGATCGATCTCCATCGCCACCTCCCACATTCTTGTCATACTGAAATTGATGTGCCGTTATGGTCTCACTGTTCGCGCGGCGCGGTCAAATCAGCGGATGGCACGCTGATAAAAGCTGCCCGTAAAATAGTTGTGCCGCGAACTCGACTCCGTAGTGAGCTACAAAATTTAGCATGAGCTCATGATGAGAGCCATGAAGCGAATGGAGCAGAGGGCCGGGGGCATGGCTTGCGAAGTGGCGACGCGTTCCGGTATCAGCCGCACGTTGCCCGCGTTCCAGACAACGCCCGGCACGTTCACGCCCGCGCAGGCCGTCGAGTTTGCCTTCACCTGCGCCATGAACATGGTGCGCGGCAACTTGATCGTCGAGGACTGAGCAGCGCGCGGACATACACAGCGCGCAGGCGTAGAGATTAGCGACAGTTATGGCGAACGTGCTAGTGTGACAGCAACCGTTTGACGGCAGCAGGGCATCGAAGCAGTACGATTTATGCGACGTTTATTAGCAGTTTATGGCTTGGTTTGCGCGCTCGCGCTGGGCGCGTGGGGCCGCGTACTGACCTCTGAGGTATGCGCGCACGCCGCCGGCAGTCCGGCTGCGGCCGCGACACAAGGGGACACTTGCTGTCACGCGGGTAGCGAGCACTCGTCTGCTCGCCATTACGCTGACCGGCAGATGCCCGCGCCTGAGTCATTCGCCTCATGCTGCCGCGCGAATGTCGCGGCCGTCGCGGCGAGCGAACAGACGCTGAATCGGTTCGACACGGTTTGCGCGCACTGCATTAGCCGTTCCGCGCCCGCGTCGTTGCTCACGGGTATGGGCGGAGCACAAACGACGAAGCGCTCTAGTATTAGTCCGACGCTCACTGTATGCGCCTTGGCCACGCCCGCACCGTTGCGCGCAGCGACCATCACGCCGGCGCAGCACGCGCCGTCTGTAGGTGCGCGACGCCACCTGTTACTCAACACCTTTCTGATCTAACCCTCCCGTTGCGCGCCGCCGGCCGCATGGTCGCTGGCGCGCGTTTCTGCGCCTCAATTCCACCATAGTTAAGCGGGCACATATGCGCCCGCCATCACCGCAGACGGTTCGGGAGAGTCATCATGAACAGCACACAGCATAACGATCTGACCTGGCGCGCACTCTTCTACGCGCTCGCCATCTTGGTCTTACTCATCGGCTTCGGCGCGTCCGCACGCGCGCAGCACGAGCAACACGACATGCACAACATGCCGGGCATGAACGAGCCGAAACCGACGCCGCGCAAGCAGACGCCGGCAAAACGTCCGGCCGCTGCGCAGCCGTCGTCCACGCCGACCCATACGCATGACATGCACGACATGCCGGGCATGGCGCAGCCCACGCCGGCCGCGCCGGCCAATGCGAACCAGCAGAGTGTGCCTACGGAACAGATGAAGATGAACGAGCAGCCCGCGCCAAATCCGATGCCGAATGCGTCGCCGGCCGCGCCCGCGCAGGAGATGAACATGCACGGCGGGCATACGCACGACGCGCAACCGCCGGCCGCGAACACAACGGGGCAGCCGGCCCCGTCTGACCCGCACGCGGGCCACACGGGCATGATGCCGGGCATGAACATGGAAGGCGGCATGACCAGCATGTCGGAGAACGATGTACACGAGTTGATGACCATGTCCGGCGGCGAGATGGGCGTGCGCGTCGGCACGAGCGCGCACAACGTCATGCCGATGGGGCAGATGGGATCGGGCACGTCTTGGCAGCCGTCCGCATCGCCGATGAACATGCTGCACAAGGTCAAGGGCGACTGGCTGTTGATGTTCCACTACAACTTCGTCGGTTCGAGCAATCATCAGGGCGGGCCGCGCGGCGTGACCAAGATCGAATCGAACAACTGGTTCATGCCGATGGCCTATCGGCGCGTCGGCCGTGGCACGTTGCAACTGCGTGGCATGTTCAGTCTTGAGCCGTTCACCTTTCCGCCGGGCGGCTCGCCTCTTCTCTTCCAGACCGGCGAGTCATACAAGGGGCAGCCGCTCATAGACAAGCAGCACCCGCACGACCTCTTCATGGAACTGTCGGCGCAATACACCGCGCCCATCGGCGAACACGCGACGTGGTTCGGCTACTTCGGCTATCCGGGCGAGCCTGCGCTCGGCCCCGTCGCTTTCATGCACCGCGCGTCCGCGTCCGAGAATCCGAGCGCGACGCTCGCGCATCACCTGCAAGACTCAACGCACATCTCGTTCGGCGTCGCCACCACCGGCTTCACCTATCGCTGGTTCAAACTCGAAGGCTCGCTCTTCAACGGGCGCGAACCGGACGAGCATCGCTACGGTTTCGAGGCGCACCCGTGGAACTCGCGCGCGGCGCGGCTGAGTTTCGCACCTAATAGCAACTGGACGTTCCAGATCAGTCACGGCTTCCTGCGTCAGCCCGAAGAACTTGAACGGGGCAACACGCGGCGCACGACCGCTTCCGCGCAGTACAACCGGCCGTTCACACGGGGCAACCTCGCCGCCGCCTTTATCTGGGGCCGCAATCACCAGAACCATTTTGACGATGGCACGATCTCCAACCTGAACGGCTACACGGGCGAGGCAACCGTCAACTTCAAAGATAAGAACTACCTCTACACGCGGCTTGAGTTGGTGGACAAAAACGAACTGCTGCGCCCGGCTGATCGCGCGCAACTTGGCATCGCGGACGAGCACGCGAGCTTTCGCATCGGCGCGTACACTCTCGGTTATGTGCGCGACGTGAAGGACACGGGCAAGATGTTGATCGGCTTGGGCGGCGACATGACTTTCTACTCGAAGCCGGCCGCGCTCGATCCGCTTTACGGGCGCAACCCCGTCTCGTATAAGTTCTTTCTGCGCGTGCGGCCGAGCCGTATGCAGATGGACGGACACGCCGGCCACGCAATGCACGGCCGGTCATAAACGACAAGGGGCGCGAGCAATGGGCGCGGGCCTGTTGTGTCTTACAACGAAGGGAGAATAGCGAAGCATGAAAAAGAAATATTGGCCGAGCGCAGGCCTACTATGCGCCGTCTTGATCGTAGCAGCGTTGCTGGCGCAAGGCTGCGGCGGCAATAGTAGTAGTAGCATGGAAGTGCGTACGACGACGGCCACGCCTGAAAGCAACGGCGCACCGCAGGCGACGCCGGTTAACGCGATGGCACATGATGGCGCGGCACATGAGAGCGTGGCGCACAATGGCGCGGCGCATGTGCCGGCCCATTATGAATCGGCCCGTGAGTTGCCGCCGCTAGAGCCGACGCTCGCGCCCGCGCAGTTCTTCGGGCAGACCCGGCTCGCCTATCAAGCCGCGCAAGAGATACCGCAGACCATCGCGCAACTACCCTGTTATTGTCACTGCGACGTGGGTTTCGGGCACAAGAGCCTGCACAGTTGCTTCGTGGACGACCACGCGGCGCACTGCGCCATCTGCGTCGAAGAGGCATTGACGGCCGCCCGTTTGCAAAAGGAAGAGAAGTTGACGCCCGCGCAGATACGCCAGCGCATCATCGCGCAATACGGCGAGACGCAATGACGCTTTGACGCATGCCGGCCACACGCGCTGTATCCGGCGCGTGCGTTGCGGTAAGATGTATTTGTTCGTGGAGACATGAACTCCCCCGTTCGCTTCCCCCACGTCGCGGCAAAGCTTTTTCGTTCTCCCTGCACGCCGCATAATTTTGCAGGTCACCCGATGAGGAGGGAAAGTATGAGACAGAGTTTGACGCGGAAAATCGCGAGCGCGGCCGGCGCGTTGCTATTACTACTCGGCGCAAGCTTCAACGCGGCGGCGGAGAAGAGTTACACGAAGGCCAACGCCGACGCGCGCAAGCAGACGGCGAAGGCGGCGCAGGCTTTCAAACAGATCATGGCCGTGCCCGATAAGGGCATCCCGAAAGAGTTGCTTGACAAGGCCGAGGCCGTCGCGGTCTGCCCGGACGTGATCAAGGCCGGCATCCTGTTGGTCGGCGGGCGCGGCGGGCGTTGCGTCATCAGCCGGCGCATGAAAGGCGGTTGGAGCGCGCCCGCGTTCTTCAATCTCGGCGGCGGCAGCATCGGCCCGCAGATCGGCGCGTCATCCACGGACTTCGTGCTGCTCTTTATGAATGAGGGCGCATTGAACGGGCTGCTGGAAGATAAGTTCGAGATCGGTGGCGAGGTGGGCGTCGCCGCCGGCCCCGTCGGGCGCACCGCGTCAGCTTCGACCGACGCGCAGTTGAAGGCCGGTATCCTTACCTACTCGCGTAGCAAGGGCGCGTTCATCGGCGCGGAGTTGAAGGGCGTCGTGATCAATCCGGACAACAACGATAACGAGGGCGTCTATGGCGTGAAGGCCACCGAAGTCCTGTCGGGCAAGCCGATCCAGCGCAAGGGCAAGCCGTGGATGCCGCAGAGCGTTAAGATTTTCCCGTTGACGCTCGCGCGTTACTCGCTCAAGTAAGGGGACGGCGCGGCAGGCGCGGCATTTTTTTTAGGGGGAGGACTTACGCTTGTCCGCTTGTTTCGCATCCAAGCGGACAAGCGTAAGTCCTCCCCCTAACTTTTTAAGCCAAGGAGAAATAACATGCAGCGTTCCCCGCACAACATCGTCGTGCTTGCTCTCGTCAGCGCGTTTGCGCTTTGTCTAACTGTTAGCACTGCGCGGGCGCAGGATGCGCCGGCCACAGAGCCAGCGCAACGCGAACGGCGCGTGGGCGCAGCCGGCGCAGATGCGCAAGAACCCCTTGACGCGAAAAAGGAGGCCGAGGCAGCGCGCAAGGCGGAAGCGGCGGCGCGTGTCCTCACTCAGATCATGAAGGCGCGCGACAACGCGATCCCGAAAGAGTTGCTTGATCGCGCGGAGGCGGTCGCGGTCTTTCCGGGCGTGTTGAAGGCGGGCTTCATCGTGGGCGGGCGTGGCGGCAGCGGCGTGATCAGCCGGCGCGTGAAAGGCGGTTGGACTGCGCCCGCGTTCTTCAACATGGGCGGTGGCAGTTTCGGCGCGCAGATCGGCGCGGCCAAGACCGATTTCGTGTTGCTCTTTATGAACGAGGGCGCGATTCAAGGACTGCTCGAAGACAAGTTCGAGATGGGCGGCGAGGCAAGCGCGGCGGCCGGCCCCGTCGGGCGCACCGCCGCCGCGACGACGAATCTGACGCTTGACGCCGGTATCCTCTCCTACTCACGCTCGAAGGGTCTCTTCGCCGGGCTGGAACTAAAGGGCGCGGTCATTAACCCGGACAACAAACTCAACGAAGCCATCTACGGGATAAAGGCCGACACACTGCTGAACAACGTGGATCGCGTTGACCTGAACAAAGTGCCGTCGGTCGTCCGCATCTTCCCCGTCACGCTCGCGCGCTATTCGCGCAAGTAGCTTGACGCTCTCGCAGGCGCGACATAGAATCCGTGCCACCCGACAGGCAACTTCATAACTAGCCCGCTCGCCTACGGAGAGGAGTCCGCAATGATGCAACCGCGCACGCAACGGCAGAAAGAGATACTCGACTACATCACGCGCTTCATCGAGCGGCACGGGTATGAACCGTCCTACGCGCAGATCGCGCGTCACTTCCAAGTCTCGTCGAAGGCGACCATCGCCAAGCACATCGAAGCGTTGGAGCGGCGCGGCCTGATCTCGCGCCGGCGCGCGAACGGCTCGTTCGCGCTCGACGTGCAGGTGGAAGAGCCGGACAGCGACGCGCTCTACGAAGTGCCGCTCTTGGGGCGCATCGCGGCGGGCGCGCCGATTGAGATCGTGAGTGAAGGCGCGGACAAGGTCAGCGTGCCGCGCTTCCTGTTGGGCCGCACGCGCCCGGAACAGGTCTACGCGCTGCGCGTCGAAGGCGACTCAATGATTGACGAGCACATCTGCGACGGCGACCTCGCGCTCATCGAGAATCGCACCGAAGCGCGCGATGGCGAGATCGTCGTCGCGCTCGTCGGCGGCAGCGCCGCGACGTTGAAGCGGCTGCACCGCTTAGGCCGCGAGATCGAACTGCGCCCCGCCAGTTCAAACCACGAACCGATCCGCGTGCCCGCCGATCAAGTCCAAGTGCAGGGTATCTTCCGCGGCTTGCTGCGGCCGGTGACGTAAAAGTTGAGGCGGATGACGAGTTGATGGCGAGGAGCAATCGTGTGCAGCGCATTGGGCGTTAGCCCCGTCAGGGGCGATGGATTTTTAGCCCACGGCGTGAGCTGTGGGCTCAATCAAGATAAAAGTTAATGAAGCCCCGCAAGGGCGAAAGAAACGCAACGTGATTATCTTTCGCCCCTGACGGGGCTGAACAATTCTACACGGCAATGCTTCGTATGCGGACAGCCTGCTTTCTTCCGGTACGCTATCCCGCACAACTCACTGTGTCAATTACGTCGAACGCGCGGGCATTAAGCATCTCCACGGTTGGCACACATCTTGCCCGTTTTCTCTCTGAATCAAGCAACATGCACAACAGGAAAGGCCGATGCTAATCGGCCACGGAAGACCGGCAAGACATCTATCGGCAAGGAGTGTGAAGCGATGGCTGACAATCAGACAGGTGGGACGAAAAGAGTGGCGCTCTTGATCGAGAGTCACGTCGAGGACGCGGAATTTATCGTACCGTATACGGCGCTTAAGGAAGCGGGCGCGGAAGTGATCGTGCTTGGCTCGCGTATGAACGAAAAGTACGTGGGCAAGCAGGGCAAACTCACGCGCGAGGCGGACGCGACGACGACTGATGCGCGGCCCGAGGATTTCGACGCGGTCGTCATCCCCGGCGGCGCAGCGCCCGACCGCATGCGCACCAACATGAAGACCGTGCGCTTCGTCGAGCGCGCGATGGCACAGGGCAAACTCGTCGCCGCCGTCTGCCACGGCCCGCAGGTCTTGATCGAAGCCGACCTGCTCAAAGGCAAACGCGCGACCGGCTTCCGCGCTATCCGCAAAGACATGCAGAACGCCGGCGCGAATTATGAGGACGCGCCGGTCGTCACGGATGGCAATTTGATTACGTCGCGCCGGCCCGGCGATCTACCCGTCTTCACGACTGCGATCTTGCGCATGCTCAGCTTGCGCGTGCAGGGGCCTGATCTGCCTGAGACGCACGACGAGAATTTCGCTTGGTGGCAATTGGGCGAGCGGTGGGGCGGCTCGACGAAAGCTGAGATCGTGGACGGCTTGAACACCGCGATTCGCGGCGAACGCTATGCGTCTGAAGCGTTCCAGCAATACGCGGACAAGGCGACCGATGCGCAGCTCAAGTCGGTTTGCAAAGAGATAAAAGCGAGCAAGGAGCAGCACATCGCGCGCTTGGAAGCGCGCCTCGCCGCGCTCGGCGGCAAGGAAGGCATGCAGGCGGCGGGCAGCGGCGCGTGGGCGACGCTCAAGAGTTGGTTTCAGTCGAGCGACGACACGGCGCTCTTGCAACGCGCGCTCGGCGATCTGCAAACCGGCGTCGTAGACGCCTACAATCTGAGCGTCAAATTCACCGACCCGGCCACCTGCACCATCTTCGATCAGATCGAAGTCGAACTGGCCAAACACGAGCAGCGCGTCGCAGACCTCTATCATGCACGGCTCGGCAACGATAAGGCGCAACCGGCGCAGCCGACGACCGGCGCGGCCGTGAGCGCGTAAGCCCGCCGCAAGCCGGGACGGAGTTTAAGCGCGCGAGCAGTGAAGCTGAGCCGCCAGCGGACGCAAGGAAAGTTCTTTGCATTCGCTTGCGGCGTTGCTTTGTGCCCCGTACGCTTAAACTGTTGTGCGGCGCAACTGGCTGTTTCATTTGGCCTGTGCCCGGTCTATAATCCCCGCTCGCATTACCGCTTCACCACGGACTGCCCGCTGCGGGGCTGCCTGAGCCGACGCCATGAAACTCTGTCCCACCTGCCAGCGCACATACGAAGACCAGGCCGCATTCTGCCCGCAAGACGGGGCACTGTTGCAGACGAGCGGCGATCCATTGCTCGGGCAGACGCTGGATGGACAGTACGCGCTTGAAGCGTTGCTCGCGCACGGGCACACAGGCGCGATCTATCGCGCCCGTCATATGCAACTGGGCGATCAGATGGCGTTGAAAATATTCAACCCCGAACTGTGCCGTGACGCCACATGGCTGCGCCGCTTCCAACGCGAGGGGCAAGCTGCGCGCCGCTTCCGCCATCCGAACGCCGTCACCGTCTATGACGTGCGCACTAGCGTGGACGGTCACACCTACATGGTGATGGAGTACGTCGCGGGGCACACGCTTGAGCAAGAGCTACAACAGCGCGGCCGCTTCGCGCCGCACGAGGCGCTCGAAGTGCTGGAGCCGGTGGCCCGCGCTCTCGACGCAGCAGGGGCAGGTGGCATCACCTGTGATTTTCTGACACCCGCTGACATAATGATCGGGCGCGCGGACAATAGTCTCTTGTTCGTCAAGTTGCTGCCTTTAATCTTCAACCGCCGATTTGTTGAGCGCGAGATCGGGTTCGGTTCACCCGAATCCAAGCTGAATATAGAGATTGCTGCCGCACCTTACATAGCGCCAGAACTCTGGCGCGGCTACATACCGACCGAAGAGGACACTGGCGCGGCTGTTTATAGCTTGGGTGTGATTTCCTACGAGATGCTGTCCGGGCAGAAGCCTTACGATGGATTGACGCCCCGCGAGATTGGACAAAAACATGTAGCCGCGCAGCCGACGCCACTATCGGAACTTACGCCCAATATATCTATCCTCGTCACCCATGTCGTCCAGCATGCGCTGGCTAAGGAGGGGAAGCAGCGGCCTGCAACCGGTGGGGAGTTTGTTTGGGAACTCCAAGATGCGCTCGAATTGAGCAAGGGGGAAATTAATGAAGGCCCTCTTAAAATGGCAATAGCAGAAGAGCCTTTTGGCGATTATCGCACAGAATCATTGACCGAACTGGAATCACCCACTGCACCTACATCGACACGAGGGCTGGTAATCAAACCCAAAGCACACCCTGACTCTGCTACATCTGTGGATGCCTCAGTAACGGAGAGACCGCTATACACGGACGAGAACGTGCAGTTCTCCGTCTATCAACCGGAGGCGATTGCGCCCGCGCGCTGGCACACGCTCTTGGCGTTCGCGCATCTGGCGAAGCGGCGGCCCGATGCGCCGCCGGACGAGCCTGAGCCGCTGGCGGAAGTGCAGCGCATCGCCGCGCGCGTGCTCGCGGATCAACCGGCGGAGTACGACGCGGTGAAGCAGAACAGTCTGCACGCCGTGCCGCGCAAAGGCGAGCTTATGTTCGTGCCGATCATTGACGGGTGCGAGTTCAACCCGCCAAGCCAATCCTTCTTCTGGTTGGAGAGTGTGCATAAGGTCGAGTTCAAACTGCGCGCGGCGGCGGCGTTGGACGGACAGACGGCGCGCGGGCGTTTGACGGTCTTCCTCGGCGGTCTAATCCTCGCCGACGTGCCGTTGGCGATCCGCGTGGACAGCGCAAGCGGCAGTTCATCAAAAAAAGCTCCGACCGTGTCCGCGTCGGCCGAACCGTATCGCAAAATCTTCGCCTCCTACTCGCACAAGGATCGCGTGGTGGTCGAGCGGATCGAGCATAACGTGCATGCGCTCGGCGACAAGTATCTGCGCGACGTGCGCGAGCTGCGGGCGGGGCAAGACTGGCAACGCTGGATGCGCGACGCGATCCACGAGGCGGATGTGTTTCAACTCTTTTGGTCGCATAACTCGATGCGCTCCACCTACGTGCGGCAAGAATGGGAATACGCGCTCTCGCTCAATCGCCAGCACTTCATTCGCCCGACTTACTGGGAGATACCGCTGCCCGAAAGCCCGCTGGAGAATCTACCACCCGCCGAGTTGCGCCAACTCCATTTCCAACATCTGCAACCGGGTGTCAGCATGCATCCGGCGGCGGTGACAACCGGCGCACTACCGCCGCTACCGCCCGCAGATTCAAGCCGACAGGCTGCACCGGCAGCAACGCCGACCGGCATGAATTGTGCAGCGTGCGGCACTATGAACAGAGCCGGCGCTGCTTTCTGCCGGCGCTGTTGCACTGCGCTGTCAAGGCAGCAGCCGACGCAAACATCGAGTCCCGTTCAAATGGCGATGCCGCTGCCCTCAGCGCCGCCAGCATCGGTGGAAATACCAGCACCGACGTTTGTGTCGCCGATGCCGATGCAGACGCGCGCGGCAACGTCTTACTCAGATATGCCGTCTGCACCACTGGTAGCGCCGATGAGTAGCTCGCCGAAGCAAAAATCTTCAAGTCTCATAGTGCTGTTGGCGCTCTTGGGCTTCCTGCTGTTTGTCGGTCTCGTGCTTATCATCTACTTCAGCATACGTTGAGAGGCGCACGTGTAAGTTCCACTGAGCAGTGCAGGCGTGGGCGAGGACAAAGATACTTATGAATGATGCGAGGCAGGATGCGGACGCGCAAACTTCTTTGGCTGCGTTGCTCGCGGCGGCGGTGGCGGGTGGGTTGCCGGCGCTGATGGCGTTATGGCTGGCGCACGACCCGGCGGAGTGGCAACGCGAGCCGGAACTGTTCCGCACGCTTGGCTCGCGTGCGCTCAAGTTGGGCGAACCGATCTTCGCTTACGACGTTGTCTCCGAGGGCTTGCAAGCGTTGCCGGGGGACGTGCGTCTGCGCCAGTTACAAGCGCACGCGCTGTCGCGCAGCGGGGCGCGCACGCGCGCGGCCGCGCTGCTCACGCAGTTGGTTGCGGAAGGGCACCGCGATGAAGAGACGCTGGGGATGCTCGCGCGCACGTACAAAGATTTCTGGTTGCAGGCGACTGACGATGAGACGCGCGCACAACAACTGCGGCTCGCGCGCGATGCTTATCTCAAAGCTTACGAGTTGAGCGGCGGTTATTGGACGGCGATCAACGCGGCCACGCTCTCGCTCGTCATGGACGACACAGCCCGCGCGCAAGACTTGGCGCGGGAAGTGCGCGCTGACTGTCTGGCAGAGTTAGCGAGCGGGCGGAACAGTTACGATGACCGCTACTGGCCGTTGGCGACGCTCGGCGAAGCGGCCTTGCTCCTGAATGAGTTTGACGAAGCAGCAGCGCGCTACTGCGCGGCGGCCGAAGCCAGCAAAAATTACGGCGAGCTGGCTTCAACTCGGCGCAACGCGCGGCTGCTCATCGCGCATTTGCAAGTCGATGGCGCGCGGGTCGAAGCGTGTCTGCGTCTGCCGCGCGTGGTCGTCTGCGCGGGGCACATGATCGATCAGCCTGAGCGCGAGCACCCGCGTTTCCCTGCACAACTCCAAGCGGCTGTGCGCGAGCAGTTGCATGCCACCCTTAAACGTTTGGGCGCGGGCATCGGCTACGCTGCGGCCGCGTGCGGCACGGACATTCTGTTTCTCGAAACGCTGCACGAACTGGGCGGCGAGACCAATATCGTGTTGCCTTACAACCGCGAGGATTTCATCAAGGACAGCGTCGAGTGTGTGTCGGGCGCGGGCTGGCGCGAACGTTTCGAGGGTGCGCTCGCACGCGCGGCGAGCGTCGTCGTCGCATCGGAGCAGCAGATCGGCGAGGGCGGGTTGTCGTATGAGTATTGCAACTTGATGCTACAAGGCTTGGGCACGATCCGCGCCGAGCAGTTGGACACGGGGCTGACGCCGCTCGCCGTGTGGGACGGGCGCGCGGGCGACGGGCACGGCGGCACGGCCAGCTTCGTCGCACAATGGCGCGCGACAGGTCGCGAAGTTGAAGTGATTGATGCCGCCGCACTGCTGCGCGCGTCCGCATCGGCTACAGACACGCAAACTGCGGCCAGTCGTGCGGCAGCACACGACACCGCCGTGCCTGTTAACGCTGGTGCGGCGGCGGCGGTGGCCGCTGATGAACCGGAGTTCGTGCCGCAAATCAAGGCGCTGCTGTTTGCCGACGCGGTGCATTTCTCGAAGCTCGCGGAGACGCAGATACCGCTCTTCCTGCGCTATTTTCTTGAGCCTATCGGTCAACTGCTTGACCGCCCCGAGTTCACGCCTGACGGCAAGAACACGTGGGGCGACGGCCTCTATTTCGTGTTCGACACGGTCGAGCGCGCCGGTCTGTTCGCGCTTGAGTTGGGCGCGTGGTTGAACCGCACGGACTTCACCGCGCATGGGCTACCCGATGAGTTGAACTTGCGTATCGCGCTGCACGCGGGGCCGGTCTATGCCTGC
>JBBRYU010000037.1:0-23384 GCA_038237345.1 Pyrinomonadales bacterium | reverse complement strand
GCAGAATTTGATGGGTCGACCATCCTCGGCAACCAGTTTGATGACCGCGCGAACCGCGGCGTCTCCGACTTCGACCGCACGCACCGCTTCGTCCTGAGCTATCTGTGGGATTTGCCGCGCCCGTCTTTCGCGGCGAGGTCAGCCGCCGGGCGGTTGCTGCTGTCCGGCTGGCAGGTGGCAGGCATCATCACCGCGATGTCCGGTCAGCCGTTTGACATCGTGGACTCGAACGCAGGCTCATTCTATTTCGGGCCGAACAGCGGACTCTCCCGGCCCAACTGGGCGGCAGGAGCGACGCGCGACACGGCGACCAGCAACGTCCCGCCCGGATATTTCTTCAACCCTTTCGCCTTCGTCCGGCCCGTCCTACAGACCGGTCAACTGATACCAAGCTCGAACGGTACGGCCGTCGCGGGCGCGCAAGGCACAGACATCGGCAACGTCGGGCGCAACGTCCTGCGCGGGCCACGACAGACGAACGTGGACTTCTCCGTCATCAGACGCTTCCCACTGGGCGAGGCGAAGAACGTCGAGTTCCGCGCCGAGTTCTTCAACCTGTTCAATCACGTCAACTTCGACAACCCTGTCAGCAACCTCAACGCCGCCAGCGTTGAGCAAAACACCGGACAAATTATTAACCCCGGCGACTTCGGGCGTATCATCTCGACGAGCAATAACCCGCGGCTGATTCAATTCGCACTGAAGCTCAATTTCTGAAAGCTGCCCGCCAGCCATTCCTGTGAGTAGCCCAAACTCTGACGGGCGAGCTTGAGCTATCCTGAGGTAGGCATTAACATACTTGAGTCACCCAACGCTTATTTCGGCTCAAACAGCGCCTCAATTCCCTGCTCTTTCAGCCCCGAATAACGCCATGGTGGGTCAAGTATGTTAATGCCCAGGTAAAGGATCCGCAGATTTTTGCGCGGCCCTTCCCCGCGTGGCGTTTTCGCGCGCCATAACATCTTTTGATTTTGCATAGTGCGTCCGCAACCGCTTCTCGCTCAATGCCTTGCCCTCCGCCCGTAGTGCCGCACCACCGTAATAACAAGCATTTCTAGCCCCGTCTTAACGTCCTACAAAGCCCTTTTTCAATGAGGTTAATGCACGCCTTTTGAAAGTTTATTTTCCACGCGCTTGCCCCTCTGTAGCGAAATTACCGCTTCGGCTTTTCGCGTTCACGCTGCGGCCCCAGCCTCTGTGTCAATGCTTTGCTGCGCCGGGACGAAGCATTCGATCAATTCGCCACACGCCACGCACAGAGTGTCAAAGTAAAGCAAGCCTTCCTTAATGGATTGCTCTTGCCGCATCCCGCGATAACCGCAGAAGGGGCAGCGGCGCGAAAGCAAGCCAACAATTTCCGCTTTCTGCTGCCGTAGCGCGGTTAGCCTCGTTTCGGTCAGCACGCCGCAGGGTGCGTCTAAATTCAAGGTCACCGTCCGGCGTGGCTGTCACGATCACGCCCGCCGTTGAAACCGACAGAAACCGTGTGCATAGGGCGAATAGTTGACAACGGATCAGAAGGTCGCACGTTCGAGTCGTGCCGGGTGCATCGACGTTAAAAACGAGTGCGGGCGATCATTGTGATCGCCCGCACTCGTTTCAGCTTAAGCGCACCACAGCAAGCGGTAATGCGCTGTCCCTACCCGTCACATTTTGCCCGTCGTTTTGCAAGTGGCGCAGATGCCGCCGTTGGCGTTGAGCGCCGCGCGGGCGGGGATGCCTTTCAGGAGAGTGAGCGCGCCCCTGGCGTCTCGATGTTGACGAGGAAGCGGAAACTACCACCCGCCTGCACGCCGAGCACACACACGCACAGACAGACGAGTAGGGCAAAACTTCTGTGGGGGTGTTGGCTTACGCACGCGATTTAAGCGAGCCGCGCTTCTGTGCCGCCAAGTTAAACTTCATCACGTCGGCAAACCGCGTGCTCGTTAGTGCCCCTTCCGCTTTCTGTGCTAAATTCCCCGCTAGTTCCCGAACAACTCCCCACCGATTTTCAAGGAGAAATTTTATGAAGCGTTTGGTCTTTCAGATGATCATGTGCGCGCTGGCGTTCGCGTGTGTGGCGACGGCGCAGACGGCGCGGCGAGCGTTGACGGTTGATGATCTGTTGCAGGTGCGGCGCGTGGGCGATCCGCAGTTGTCGCCGGACGGCAAGTGGGTCGCGTATAGCGTGGCTGTGCCGGACAAGGTGGCGAATCGTAGTCGCACGCAGATTTATTTGCTCGCGGTTGACGGCGGCGAGGCGAAGCAGTTGACGACAGGCGAGAGTTCGGCGAGCGAGCCGCGTTGGTCGCCCGATGGTAAGTGGCTGGCGTTCGTGTCGGGCGGGCAAATCTGGACGATGGATGCGACGGGCGGGGCGCGCAAGCAGGTGACGACGATCTCGACCGACGCGGACGCGCCCGTGTGGTCGCCGGACGGGAAGATGCTCGCGTTCGTGTCGGATATTTATCCTGAATGCACGAGCGATGATTGCAACAAGGGGCGCGCGGCGGATGTGGCGGCGAGCAAGGTGAAGGCGCGGACGATTGATCGTTTGCTCTTTCGTCATTGGACGGCGTGGAAGGGTGGGCAGCGCACGCACGTCTTCGTCGCCGCAAGCGATGGCAGTGGCGCGGCGCGCGACGTGACGCCGGGCGATTACGATGCGCCGCCGTTCTCTTTGGGCGGGCCGACCGACTATGCGTTCTCGCCCGACTCGCAGGAGTTGGCGTTCGTGCGCAATACGGAGAAGGTCGAGGCGACTTCGACGAACAGCGACATCTTCGTCGTGCCCGTCGCAGGCGGCGAGCCGCGTCTGTTGACGGGCACGAATCGCGGCGCGGATGCGTCGCCGCTCTATTCGCCCGATGGTCGTTACATCGCTTATCGTTCGCAAGAGACGCCCGGCTTCGAGAGCGACCGTTGGCGGCTGCTGCTCTACGACCGGCAGACGAAGCAGACGAGCGAGTTGCTGTCGAAGTATGATGCTTACGTGGAAGGCTTCGCGTTCACGCGTGACAGCAAAGGCATCTATTTTGTTTCCGGCGAGCGGGGGCGGCAACCGATCTTCCGCGTGCATCTGCCCGACGGCAAGATGGAGAAGATCGCCGAAGGCTTCAACGACGACGTGCAAGTCTCAGCCGACGGCAACACGCTCGTCTTCACGCGCTCGACGGCCGCGCTGCCGACCGAAATCTATAGTCTCAACGTCGGCAACGGGTTCAGACTCGAAGCCGCCGCCGCCAAGCAACTGACGCACGAGAACGACAAGTTCATCGCGGGGTTCGATCTGGCTGCGGCCACAGAAGAGACTTGGACGGGCGCGGCGGGCGCGAAGGTGGCGGGCTGGTTGGTGAAGCCGGCCGGGTACGTCGCGGGGCGCAAGTATCCGCTTATCGTGTTGATTCATGGCGGGCCGCAGGGCGCGTGGAACAACAGTTGGAGCTATCGTTGGAATCCGCAAATCTTCGCGGCGCAAGGCTACGTCGTATTCTTGCCGAACCCGCGCGGCTCGACCGGCTACGGGCAGCAGTTCACAAATGACATCTCCGGCGATTGGGGCGGCAAGGTCTACACGGACATCATGAATGGCGTGGCGCACGTCATTGACACTGGCATGGTGGACAAGGAGCGCATCGGCGCGGCGGGCGGCTCGTACGGCGGCTACATGGTGAACTGGATCGAAGGGCACAACAACGATCCGCGCTTCCAGTTCAAGGCGCTCGTCTCGCATGCTGGCGTCTTCAATCTGACAAGCATGTACGGCGCGACCGAAGAGTTATGGTTCGCCGAATGGGAGTTCAAAGGCACACCGTGGGACAACCCGGAGATGTATGCGCGCTGGTCACCGAACATGTTCGTGAAACAGTTCAAGACGCCGCTCTTGGTCGTCCACGGTGAACTGGATTTCCGCGTCCCCTTCGATCAGGGCTTACAACTCTTCACTGCGCTACAGAAGATGGGCGTCGAATCGAAGCTGCTCGAATTCCCCGACGAGGGCCACTGGATCCTCAAGCCGCAGAACTCCGCGCTCTGGTACAACACGGTCAGCCGTTGGTTCGACGCGCACCTGAAGGCGAACGCCACGGCGAGCCGGTAAGCACAGAGACTCAGGAGACAGAAAGGGCCGCCCTTGGTGGGCGGCCCTTTCGCTTGTTCGGGGGCGCGCTGCATTTGTAATCTGCGGCCGCCCGCGCCGTTTATTTGCCCAACTGCTGTGCGCTCTTCCTGATCGCGCGGCTCAGTTCGATGATGTCTCGCAAGTCGCGGCCGGCTTGATCGGCGTGTGTAACGACGAGCGTGTTGGCACTGGTGAACTGCGGGTTGGTTACAAAACTCATGATCAAGTTGTCAAGCTTGAACAGCGAAGCCTTGAGTTGCGCCGCGCCCGCGGCCGCGTCCTGTGCTTTATCCTTTCGTGCGCTGTCCGCGGCCGCCTGAAGTTGCGGCAGCACGAGATTGTCCTTGAGTCGCCCGGCCCGATTCTTAATTTCGCCCATCGCCTGCGCGATCAGTTTGTAGTCCAGCGTCTTGGCGATTACGACCTGCTTCATCAACCCGTTATTGACCAGTTGCAGTTGCTTAAAGTCTTCGCGCATCTGCGGCAGCATGTTGACGGTCGCCGGTCGCCCTTCCTGCTCCAACGGTTCGCCGGCATGGTAGAGAGCGTACTCGCGGTCACGCATCGCCTGCTCTTGCATGCGTCGCGCGTCGGCGGGCGTCATACCTTGTTGCGCGCGTAGCGCGACGGGCAAGAGCAACAGGCAGCACAGCGCTGTTAATCGGGCGATGATGTGGAACTGGAGCGATGGGTAGTGACGGAGCATGGCGCGCCTCCTAAGGAGTGTCAAAGTGCGCTCAATATAATCCTGTCAGCCGCGACGCACAACAGTCATTTTGCCGCCCCCGCCCATATAGCCTGCGGCGGGCCGGTATGCAGCAGTGCCTTACATATGCGCGTGAAGGAGACAGGAACAGCACGGAGCAACATGGCTACGCGCATGCATAACTGCTTACGTCCGCGCTAGCTTGCGTGGGAGGCATCGCTATTTCCGCTCAGCAAGGAACAGCGAACCGGCATATGCCCCGTGCGATCTAGCCCCTCGCCCGATACCACTCGGTGGCTATGGTCTTGAATCCATTTTTTTGAAGAGTCTCTCCAAATGCTCGGAGACAGTCGCGCCAACGGACGCATGCGCAACCTTGCCTGTCCGGCCAGTTAAGCTACCCATTATGTATAAGTTAATCCCGTCGTGGGCCGCTGCTTATCGCCGGCTGGCCTAAAGGAATAGAAGTTGCTTGATGCAATCGTGGTATGCAGCTCACCTAATTTAAATAGATTCTTGCAACTGAAAACAGGAGACTTAACCATGACTAGTTTGCGAAAACTCACACAGATTGCCGGCATGATCATGCTCGTGCTGGCATGTGTGCTGTCAGCGCACGCGCAGGTCACGACCGGTAACGTGCGCGGCGTCGTCACCGACCCGAACGGCGCGGTTGTGCCGAACGCGAAGGTAACGATCACACAGAAGACAACCAACAATTCCACCACCACCCAGACAACTGATCAGGGCGAGTTCCAGTTCAACAACCTGATCGCTGGCAGCGACTACACCATTACCATCGAAGCGCAGAATTTCAAGACTCAGACGCTTAACGATGTGCGCGTGCAGTTGAATCAGACCACAGACATACCGACCACGTTGACCATCGGTGCTCTCGGCGAAACCGTCGAAGTCACCGCCGGCGGCGCGGAACTCGTGGACACCACCACGCAGAACTTGGCCAAGAGCTTCGATAAGCGTCAGGTAGTCGAACTAGCGCAGACGAGCACCGGTCTCGGCGTCTACAATCTCGCGCTCATCGCACCGAACGTGTCGAGTTCGGGCGGCGTCGGCGTCGGGCAGGGCGGCTCGGTCGGCGGACAGCGCCCGCGCAACAACAACTTCGTCGTGGACGGCATCGACAACAACGACAAGTCGGTGACGGGCCCGCAGGTCTACATCTCGCCGGAGACGGTGGGCGAGTTCAACCTGCTATCGAATCAGTATTCGGCCGAGTTCGCGCGTTCGACGGGTGGGCAGTTCATCATTGCTACCAAGAGCGGCACGAACGATTTCCACGGCACCGGCTACTTCTTCGGGCGCAACCGCAAGCTGAACGCGATTGACACGCTCAACAAACAGGCGGGCAACGTCTTCGTGCGCGACCCCAGCCAAGTCAATGCGGCGCGGGGCATCGCGCGCCAGCCGCGCTCCGACTATTTCCGTACCGGCTTCAACGTCGGCGGCCCCCTCCCCATTCCGCACTTCGGCGAGGGTGGTCCCGCCGTGTACAGTGGCAAGGACAAACTATTCTTCTTCACTTCGTTCGAGCGTATCGGGCGCGGCGACGCCGCCGGCACCTCGTTCTTCGCGCCGACGACCGCCGGCTACGCGCAGTTGGCCACGATCGCGGGCGTCCGCCAGCCGATTCTGAGCTTTGTCAGACAGTTCGTGCCGGCCGCCAGCACGGCTTCGGACGTGATCAGCGTCGGTGGGCAGAACGTTCCGGTCGGACTTATCAGCTTGCCCGCGCCGAATTTCTTCGAGCGGAAGAACTTTGTGCTGAACGTTGACTACACGCAGTCCAGCAAGACGCAGCACCGCTTCCGCTTTATCAAGAACACCGACGGGCTGATTGACACGGCGGCGTCGTTGCCGGTGTTCTTCGCCACTATCCCGACCAAACAGTACTTGTTCTCCTACACAGGTCTGCATACGTTCACGTCGAGCCTGACCGACGAACTGCGTTTGGCTTTCCGCCGGTCGAGTAACACGACCCCGGTGCCCAACATCGCGTTCCCGCTGCCGGGCTTCGATCAGTTCCCGAACGTAACGATTGAAGAACTCGGTGGTCTCAGCATCGGGCCTGACGGCAATGCACCGCAGTTCACCATTGAGAACAACTACCAGATCGTCAACAACCTGACGTGGCTCAAGGGCAACCACTCGATGAAGTTCGGCGGCGACTTCCGCAAGATTATCTCGCCGCAGAGTTTCGTGCAGCGCCAACGCGGCGACTACGACTACAATAGCCTCCAACGACTCCTGTTCGATCAAGCCCCAGATGTGCTGGGCGAGCGTAACGTCGGTGCCAATACCTACTATGGCGACCAGCGGTTGTTCTTCGCCTTCGCGCAGGATGACTGGCGCTTCCGCCCGAACCTGACGCTTAACCTCGGTTTGAATTATGCGTATCAGGAGATTCCGTTCGGCGCGAAGCAGCAGGAGTTGAACGCAAGTTCAAGCGTGCCGGGCTTGATCCAGTTTCGCCGGCCGCAAGCGCAAAAGAAGAACTTCGCCCCGCGCGTCGGTTTCGCCTACTCGCCGAACTACGATCAGTCCACGTTCCTCGGCCGCATCTTCGGCAGCCAAGGCAAGACCTCGATCCGCGCCGGCTTCTCGATGGCGTATGACGTGATCTTCGACAACATCTACATCCTGTCGTCGCCGCCGCAGTTCCAGCAGACGAAGGATGTTACGGGGAACGAGACGAACTTCCTGACTAACGGTGGTATCCCGAACGTCGTGACGGGGAGGGGCGACGTAGTAGCGACCCGGGCAGCTACCACTTCGTTCATTGTCGACCAACAGGTACCCTACTCGATCACCTACACGGCCAGCATCCAGCGCCAGTTCCTGAAGGACTATTCACTTGAACTGCGCTACCTCGGCACGCGCGGCGTGCATCTGCTGACGCAGAACCGCCTCAATCGGCAGAGACGCATCACGAATACGGATTTCGTCCCGACCTTCCTGAGCGCGCCGTCAACCTCTCTGCTCACCGGGTTGGACTCGCTAGCCACGATCCGTGGTCGCCACCCCAGCTTTGTGCCGGCCTACTCGGCCGCGGGCTTCGGCACGAACAGCCTAGTGGCCTTCCTGTCGAACGGTAATTCGACCTATCATGGTGGTTCGGCGCAGTTGACGCGCCGCTTCACGCGCGGCTTCCAGGCGTCGGCTGCTTACACCTACAGCCACTTGATCGACGACACGACCGCTGAAGTGTTCAGCACCATTCTGTCCCCGCGCCGCGTTGAGGACTTTCAAGACCTCAGTCGTGAGCGCGCGGATTCAGCACTGGATCACCGGCATCGCTTCGTGCTCTCCAGTTTGTACTCACTCCCGTACTTCAACAAGAATGACAACAAGCTCGTGCGCTCACTGTTAGGCGGCTTCAACTTCGCTGGCAC
This sequence comes from Pyrinomonadales bacterium, assembly GCA_038237345.1. Classification (GTDB taxonomy): domain Bacteria; phylum Acidobacteriota; class Blastocatellia; order Pyrinomonadales; family Pyrinomonadaceae; genus QHXQ01. The sequence goes on along the minus strand of JBBRYU010000037.1, from coordinate 15,166 downwards.
GCTCGCGTTCGAGTCCGGCGAGAAGGCCGTGGTGCGCAGCGGCGTTGACTCCAATCTAAATGGTGACGCGGCGGGTGATCGCTCCATCATCAACACGGGCGGTGCCCGCGACACCTTCAGTTCGGTCTGCGCGATTGGCCGGAATGGGCAGTGCATCCTCGTAGACGATGATGGCGAGTTCACCACGAACCCGGCCATCGGCACGATCACTTCTAACCCGTTCACAACGTCAGCACGCTCGGCTACGGTTGGATACCTCGCGCTCAATCCCGGCGCGCAGTACATTCAGGCGGGCGCTGGTGCGCGTTCAAACGCGGGCCGCAACACGCTGCTACTGCCGGGCATCAGGAATCTGGACTTCTCGGTCTTCAAGAACTTCCACGTTACGGAAGGCAAATTCTTCCAGTTCCGGGTTGACATGTTCAATGCCTTCAACCACCCGCAATTCACGCCGGGTTCGGTCAACGGTGCTGAACTGACCAGCTTCACGCAGGGGCCGCAGGCGGCCATCAACAACATCGAAGCGAACCGCAACGATGCGAACCCCAGAGATCAGGGTCTCTTTAACCGGCCCGACTTGGTCTACAGCAGCCACCCGCGCGTCATCCAGTTGGCGCTACGCTTCAACTTCTAAAGACCATTTAACCCTTCGGGGACTGACAAGCTGAGAGGTGACGGATTTACTTCCGCCACCTCTTTTTTTCACATGCCACGCTATGTCACCTTTATCTGCAAAAGCGCTCAAAGGTTTTCGATGTTCACCGGCTCAATCTCATCAGCCAACTCAAACCCGAACACGCGCGCGTAGAAGTAGAGTTCGCCGTCCAAAGCGCGCTTGATGTTCTCGGCGCGGCGGAAGCCGTGTTGCTCGCCGGCGAATGGCACGTAGGCGACCGGTAGACCTTTCTGCCTGAGCGCGGCGACCATCAACTCCGCTTGATTCGGCGGCACGACTTTATCTTCGAGGCCCTGGAAGAAAATGATCGGGCAGGAGAGTTGGTCGGTGAAGTTGACGGGTGAGCGCGCGTGGTAAATGTCCGCGCGCGCCGGGTACGGCCCGATCAAACGATCTAGGTAGCGCGACTCGAACTTGTGTGTGTCGCGCACGAGCGCGCCGAGGTCGCTGACGCCGTAGTGGCTCGCGCCCGCTTTGAACAGATCGCGGAAGGTGAGCGCGGCGAGCGTCGTGTAGCCGCCTGCGCTGCCGCCGGCGATCACGCACCGCGCCGCGTCCGCCAACCCTTGCGCGATCAGATAGCGCGCCCCGTTCACGCAATCGTCCACGTCAACGATGCCCCACTGGTCGTTGAGTCGTTGCCGGTAGGCGCGCCCGTAGCCGGTCGAGCCGCCGTAGTTCACATCGAGCACGGCGAAGCCGCGACTCGTCCAATACTGGATGGCGAGACTGAGCGCGGGCGATGCCGCGGAGGTCGGCCCGCCGTGACTCTTGACTAAGAGCGGCGGACGCTCATCGGCAGGCGCGTTGAAGTCGCGATTGCGCGGCGGATAGTAGAAGGCGTGCGCGGTCTGGGCATGCTCAGTCGGAAACTCGATGGGCTGCGCGCCCGATAGATAACCGGGATCGATCTGTAAGTCGCTCGCGCGGCGTAGGGCTGCACGCGCGCCCGTCTTGAGGTCGAGTTGTACGATGGCGGCCGGCGCAATGGCACTGCCGGCGCGAAAGACCGCGTGCGCCGGCGTGGCGTGCAGGAACGAGATGTCCGTGTACGGCACGTCGAGCGGAGCGAGTTGGCGCGTGTCCGTATCGAGCCAAGCGAGCCGCGCGAGGCCGCGCTCGCCGTAGGTGCAGATAAGGCGCGTGGGCGCGACGAAGGCATAGGTCGAGTAGCCGAAGATCCATTGTGGCGCGCCGAACTCGGCTGCCATTTCGCAGAGCGGCTCAAGCCCCGCGCCCATTTTCCCCACCGCATCCGTCTCCCGCCCCGCGCGATAGAGATTCCACCAACCGCCGCGATCCGAGGCGAAGTGCAGCACGCCGGCGGGCGACCACTCAGGTTGAAAGATCGACTCGTCAGACCCGCCCGCGACCAGCGCCGCTTGTCCCAGCACGCCGTCCGCCGCAAGCTCCGCGACCCACAACTCGCAACCATCCCACGGCATGTTCGGATGATTCCAACACAGCCACGCTAACCGCTTGCCGTCGGGACTCACGCGCGGCGTCGAATAGAAATTGTAACCGGACGCGAGCACGTGCCCGCCGTCCTCCGGGCCGTCCAGCTTGATGCTGACAATCGTGCTCACCGCCTCATGCTCCGGCGCAGCGCGATGATCCTCGCGCACGCTGATGAGTTGTTGGCGGCTGGCGTCAAACGTCATGTCGGCGTAGCGCAGATCGACATCGGCAGGCGTGAGCGCTGTGGGCGCGCCGTCGGGCGGCTGGCGATAGAGACGCTGATCCGTGAAGTTGACGAAATAGACTGTGCCTCCGTGGACGCAGTAGTCGCCGCCGCCATACTCGTGGACGCGCGTGCGCGCGTTGAAGGGTGGCGGCGTCACGTCGCGCGTCTCACCCGCAGCCGTGCGGCGGACGATGACACTGCGCCCTGCTTCTGCCGGACGCACCTCGATCCAGTAACAATCGTCACCATCGAGCGCGATCATGTTTAAGCCCACCGAGCCACGCACGATCAACTCTGACGTAATGGGCGAGCGCCACGTGCCGTAGGGCGCAACCTCTGGTTCAGCCATCTGGTGTCATCTCCTAAAGCTTTGCTGTTTGGAAAACTATGATGGCGTATAACCCATTGGAAGGCCAAGCGAACAGGGGACGAGTTTATGGATCAAAGTCGTTAACAGCGCAGAGAATCACTCTCTGCGCTTATTTGCGGACTACTGGCCGACTTTTGCGCTTAAACCGCTTCGCTTTAAAGAGTTAGAGTTTTCAACCGGAGCGCGCCGGCCGCGCTCCTTTATAACTGCACCGCATACCTCAAGAATTCCTCAAGTTCCCTGAGGCATAAAGATTATGGCTGGCGCGTGGCCGGCCCGTCCGTGGCCCCAACCTTTCCTTTGTGGCGCATGCTCCATGAATGTGCAGCAAGCCTCACCTGTGACCGAGCGGACGGCGCGCTTGCGGCCGCTACGTTAGGAGAGTAGAGAGAGAATACCGATGACTTTAGTCCTCGATAAGATTGTCATCCCATCCGAGTTGCCGCGTCTTTCGCGCCCGCGCTTGCTAACCGCGCTCGTAGAGAGTATGACCTGCTGCGCCTCATCCATCATCTACGGCCGCACGGGCACGGGCAAGACGTTGCTCGCGACCGACTTCGCCCGCAGCACCGGCCGGCGCGTCAGTTGGTACAAGGTGGATGCGGCGGACGCTGCGTTGCAAGTCTTCATGCAATACCTTGTGGCCGCCGTGCGCACGCAGCAGCCCGGCTTCGGGCGCAAGACGCTCGCGCTTTTGACCGCCACGCAGACGCCCGCCGAGGCCGCGCTCCTCGCCGAGTCGTTCATCTATGAAATGACCACGCTCGAAGCGAGCGCGCATTTGCTGCTGGTCATAGACGACCTTCATCTGGTGTATGATGCCGATTGGTTCGTGCCCTTCTTTCACCGCCTGCTGCCGCTCTTGCCGGCCGAGGCGCACGTGCTGCTGATCGGGCGGACGCTGCCGCCCGCGCCGCTCTGGCGGCTGCGCTCGAAGCAGACGCTGCGCGTGCTGGACGAAGCGGCGCTCTTGTTCACGCAGACAGAGGCGACCGACTTGCTCGCAAGCTATGGACTCTCCCCGGAGACCGCCGCCGCCGGGCTCGCCAACACGCGCGCGCGCGCGGCAACGCTCGATGCGGCGGTGCGCGATTTGGCCGCGCGGCGCAGGGACGGTGCATCACACGCGCACGAAGCAGGCCGGGCCGCGCGCGTGGCGGAAGACGCGCAGGCGCGCCTGCATCTAGTCAAAGGCATGACGAAACCTTTGCGCGCCATCTGACCGGCACATATTCGTTATGATCAGCCCCTCGCATGGGCACAGACTGAATGAGCAATAGGCCGCGCCGTCAGGATACGCAACCGCCCCCGCATGTTGGGCCGCCGTCGCAGACGGAGGGGACGACTGCGCCTGCCTTCTTCCTGCGCACCAAACTACTGCCGCCGCGCCCCGCACCCGCGCTCCTGCAACGCCCGCGCTTGATCGAACGCCTGCAAACAAATCTCGTCCATCCCGTCACGCTCGTCACCGCCAATGCCGGTTCGGGCAAGACCACGCTCGTCGCTGATTTCGTCCGTATTCACGCGCGTCCGTTCGTCTGGTATCAACTCGATCACACGGACGCCGATCCGTTCGTCTTCCTCGGCTATCTCGCGCACGGCATCAAGCAGCACGTCGCCGGGTTCGGCGCGGCCACGCTCGCTTATTTGCAACAGGCGGCGGCCGAAGTCGCGCAGCAACCGGAGCGCGCCGTCGATGTGCTCTTAAATGAGGTGCTTGATCTCGTCGATCAGCAATTGATCGTCGTGCTTGATGATTATCATCATCTCGGCGCGGAGACGCCCGTCCACGCCGTCGTGGATCGCCTGCTCGCCTATCTGCCCGACGTGATCCACGTCATCATCATCTCGCGCGACGTGCCGCCGCTCTCCTTATCGCGCCTGCGTGCGCAGAACGCGCTCACGATCATTGATCGCGCGGAACTACTGTTCACCGACGACGAGACGCAGGAACTGTTTCGCAAAGTTTTCGATCTCGAACTGACCCCCGCGCAACTCGCCGAATATCGCGAGCGCACGCACGGCTGGATCACCGCGCTGCAACTCGTCCGGCAGGTCGCGCAGCGACAAGCGCTCGCGCGCGGCGGCGCAGCGAGCGACGCGCCCGACCTTGTCGAAATCCTGCGCCAGTCCGAGCGCGACATCTTCGACTACTTCGCCGAAGAGGTCTTCGCCGACGAACCCGTGGAAGTGCAACAACTCTTGCTGCGCGTCTCGCTGCTAGAGCGCGTCGAAGCGGACGTATGTGGCCGACTCTATCCGGGCGCGAATTGCAACGCGCTGTTGCCCGCGCTCGTGCGGCGCAACGTCTTTCTCACCGTGGCGAGCGACGGGCGCGGCGAAGAGTTTCGCTTGCATCCGCTCTTCCGCGATTTTCTGCGGCGGCGACTGCACGCGGACATCGGGCACACGGGCGTAGCAGCAGAGCATGCGCGTTACGCCGGCTACTTCATCGAGCGCGGTCAGTGGGAACAAGCCGTGCGCCATCTGCTGGCGGCTGAAGATTATGGGCGCGCGGCCGAGATCATCGCCGCCAAAGGCGAACAATGGCTAGCGACCGGCGCATTCTCAGCGCTCATCTCGTTCGTCGCGGCGATCCCCGATGTGGTCATCGCAGAGTATCCGCGTGCCCTCGCGCACCGGGCGGAGATCGCGCGCTTGCGCGGCGAGTACGACGCCGCGCAGGGACTCTTCCGCCGCGCTGCCGCGCTCATGCACGAACAGGACGACAAGACCGGCGAGGCCGAGGCGCTCCACTCGCTCGCCACCATCGCGCGCCGGCGCGGTGAGTTCCAGACTGCCTTCGGCTATCTTGACCGCGCGGTTGCGCTTACAGACGAGCATGCGCCCGTGCGTATCAAGTGCGGCAACACGCGCGGATTGTGCCTGTTCTTCATGGGCCAGCGCACGGAGGCCGAGCGCGTCTTTCGCGAAGCGTTGCAGGCGGCCGAAGAGGGGCGCGACGAGTATCACGTGCGTTTGATCGCGCACAATCTGGGCCTGCCCGCGATGGTGCGCGGCGACTTCGGCGAGGCGTTGCGCTGGTTTCGGCGCATGCTCCCCGCCGACGAGCAAGCGCAACCGTTACCGCAGGACGTGCCCGCGTATTTGAACATCGCGCGCTGCCATCTCTTCCGCGGCGATCTCGGGACTTGCGAGCAACATCTCGTGTGCGCGATGGAACGCTGTCAACTTTTCAACATGACCGCGCTCAGCGGCGAGGTGCTGGAGACCTACGGCAACCTTTATCGCAAGCGCAACGACGCGCCGCGCGCCGCTGAGTTCTACGACTTGGCCGTGCGCGCCTACGAACAGGCGGGGCTTGAGGTCTGGCGTTTCGAGGTGCAGGAAGAACAGGCGCTCTTGCACTTGCAGACGGGCGAGTTTGTGACCGCGCGTACGTTGCTCGAACGTCTAATCGCGGCGCGCACCGCAGCCGGCAACGAGGACGGCACACAGACTGCGCGGCTGGCGCGCGGGCGTGTGCTGCTCGCGCAGGGCGACACCGCGACGGCCGTCGCCGAACTCGATCCGGTGCTGCAATATTTTCACGGGCAGGGGCTTTACTATTACGAAGCGCAAGCCTGCATGGCGCTCGCCGCCGGCCGGCAGCGAACGGGTGACGAACCGGAGATGCTCGCGCACCTACGCCGCGCCCTCGACCTCGCCGCGCGTTACGACTATGAAGACTGGCTGCATCGCGAGATCGAACGTTGGCCCGCGCTCTTCCAATTACCCGAAGTCGGCGAACTGCTGCCTGCGGACTTACGCGAGCGCGTGCCCGCGAACAGCGCAACACAAACGGACGTGCCGCAAGTCGCCACGACCACGCCCGCGCCCGTTGTGTTGCCGAAGCCTGCCGCCGATCTCACGATCAAGATGCTCGGCCCGGTCGAGATTTATCGCGACCCGGCGCGCCCGCTCGCCGCCGACGCGTGGACGACCAAGCGCGCCCGCGACATCCTCTGCTTCATCGTCTCGCGGCGGCATCGGCGCGCGTCTAAAGACACGATCATAGACACCTTTTGGGGCGAGGCGGACTTCGATGCCGTCGAGAAGAATTTCCACCCGACCGTCTCGCACATACGCAAGGCCCTGAACAGTCGTCAGCCGCTCAAGCAGAACTTCCTGCGCTATCGCGATGGCGACTACCTGCTCAGTCAGGATTTCGCTTACAGCATCGATACGGAAGAGTTCGACCGCTTGGTGGCCGAAGCAGAAGCGGCGCGGCGCGGCGGTAAGCACGAGCGACAGATCGAGTTGTACGAGCAAGCGTGCGCGCTCTGTCGCGGCGACTTCATGCAGGGCACTTACGACGAGTGGGTCGAAGAGCAACGCGCTTACTATCGGGAACAATACCTGCGTATGCTCGAAGCCCTTGCCGTCGCGGCGCAGCAGGCCGCAGACTGGCCGCGCACGCTGCAACTGGCGCAGGAAATTTTGCGTGATGATCAGTTCCGCGAGGACGTGCATTGCATGATGCTGCGGGCGCACGGCGCGCTCGGCAATCGCGGCGCGGTCAAAGAGCAATACGAGTTGCTGCGTCGGCTGCTGCGCAAAGAACTTGGCGTCGAACCGGCCGCGGAGACGCAAAAACTTTACCGGCAGTTGATGGCTTGAAGCTAACGGGCAGGCGTGCATGGATGCATCCTGCGGGGAAGATTCGGTGCGTAAAATCGCTCCATGTTGTTGGCAAATTTACGCGGGCTGTGGTAAATTTTGTTTCCCCGACCGCAAGCTCAAACCTCGTGAGTGCGTCCCGACTGACGATGCGAATTGAGCCTGATTTTTAGGCTTCATGCGACACAGTTTCACAGACGTTCAGGGCATCACTTTCTTAACTCGTGATGAGCACTAAATTCTTGCACAGATCGCGGCAACTGACGGCGCTCGCCCTCGCGTGGCTGCTCGTCGCCGGCACGATTCACGCCGGTATTGCGGTCACCGGCGCGGACGGGATCGCCGTGACCGGCGCAGATGGCATTGCGGTCACCGGCGCAGATGGCATCGCCATGACCGGCGCGGACGGCATTGCGATGACCGGGGCAGACGGCATCGCCGTCACAGGCGCGGACGGCATCGCGACCACCGGGGCCGATGGCATTGCCATGACCGGCGCGGACGGAGTGCCTTACGCCGGCGCGAACGGCATCGCGGTGACCGGCGCGGATGGGATTGCGGTGACCGGTGCGGACGGCATTGCTATGACGGGCGCGGACGGGATCGCCGTCACCGGCGCGGACGGCACGCGCTACATGGCCGATTCGCTCGTCGTGCGGCAACCGAACGGCATCGCCGTGACCGGCGCGGACGCCGCGCGCATCATCGGCGCGGATGGCATTGCTACTACCGGCGCGGATGGTATCGCGGTGACCGGCGCAGATGGCATCGCCGTCACAGGCGCGGACGGGATCGCCGTCACTGGGGCAGACGGCATGGCCGTCATTGCCATGCCCGATGGGCGCACGCTCGCCGTCTCGCCGAATGGCATCGCCGTCACGGGCGCGGACAACATTGCGATCACAAAGCCCAACGGCATCGCCGTGACCGGCGCGGACGGCATCGCGATGACCGGGGCAGACGGCATCGCCGTCACCGGGGCGGATGCCGCGCGACGTTCCGGCCTACAGAGTGTCGATCTCGAACTCGCGCTCGCGCTCAACCGCATGACGGACGACAGCACGATCAACTGCGCCCTCGTCTACCATCGCTTGCCGACCGATGCCGACATTGCCGATCTGCAACGGCTCGGCTTCGTCGGCGGCACACGCTTCCGCGTGCTACCCGTTGTCATCGTCACGGGCACGCGCGATCAGCTCGTCTCCGTCTCGCATCTGCCTGCCATCCGCTCGATCTACGGCAACCGCACGCTGCAATTCAACAGCGATCCGGGGCGCGGTGTGACGGGCGCGGATCGCGTCTTGCGCGATGCTGATTTAATTAACCGGAACGCGGGCCTGCCATACACGGGGCGCGGCGTCACGGTGGCGGTGCTGGACACAGGCGTGGACGGCACGCACAACGACCTTGCGGGCCGCGTCGCGCAGAATGTCAAGCTCGCCGACACGCTCGGCGCGGGCGCGAACTTCAACTATCCGACTGATGTGGAGAACGTGCCTACGACTGATCAAGCTTATGGGCATGGCACATTCGTCGCGGGCGTGATCGCGGGCAATGGTGTGCGCTCCGGCAGCGCGTACACGGGCGTTGCGCCGAACGCCAAGGTCGTAGGCTTGAGCGCGGGCGACGTGAATCTCTTCTATGTGCTCGATGGCTTCGATTATCTCTTACAACACGGCGGCATGCTCGGCGTGCGCGTCGTCAATTGCAGTTTCTCCGCCGCGACCATCTACGACACGAACGACCCGGTCAATATCGCGACGAAGATGTTGACGGATAGGGGCATCAACGTCGTCGTCTCCGCCGGTAACACAGGCCCCGGCATGCACACGCTGAATCCTTATGCCGTCGCGCCGTGGGTCATCAGCGTCGGCGCAACCGACTTTAAGGGCCGCCTCGCGTCATTCTCTGCGCGCGGCGAATTTGCTAGTTCACTCTTCCACCCGACGCTCGTCGCGCCCGGCGTCGGCATCGCTTCTTTGCGCGCGACGGGCATTACGCAGACAGGCGCGGAAGGCGTCGCCGTCAATAACGACGCGCAGAACATTCCGCCCGCGCTGTTGCCTTACTACACGACCGCGAGCGGCACGAGTTTTTCCGCGCCGCAGGTGGCGGGCACAATCGCGTTGATGCTCGAAGCCAACCCGCGCCTCACGCCTGAACAGGTGCGCGACATACTCGCGCGCACGGCGACGCCGATGCCTGCGTATTACGCGCACGAAGTAGGCGCTGGCATGCTGAACGCGCATGCGGCCGTGCTCGAAGCCGCTTTCCCGCAGCGCCGCATGGGCACGTTCCGCGCGACGCAGAATCGCGGACAGGTGCGCTTCGTGAACGATCCTTTGCAGCCGATAAGCGGCACGGTGCAGCCGGGCACGCCCTTCAGCGCTGGCGTGAATGTGCCGCAGAACGCGCTCTTCGCGGCGATGCACGTCGCGTGGAGTTCGCTCAGCGTGAACGATCTCGGCTTCGCCATGTACGACGCGAGCGGCGTGAAGCAGGCGGACGTGAACATGCTCAACCTGCCCGGTCTGACCGGCAAGCGCGAGCATGCGGTCGTCAACGAGCCGACGGCGGGCGCGTGGCACGTGCGGGTGGTGAACACGCTCGGCGCGGTCGGCACGGTGCAACCCTTCGTCGGTGTGCTTGAGACGGGCCACGCGGAGTACGCGCCCTTGCGCGACCTCGACAGTGTGAGCGCAGACGCGCGCAACGACATCTATCAAGCGTTGCGCACCTTCGTGCTGCAACCTGTCGGCGCGAACTTCCGGCCTAACTTCACGGTCAGCCGCGCCGAACTTGCCGCCGCGCTCGTCAGGGCGGGCCGCGCGCCGCAATATCTGCCCGCGCAAGCGAGCTATCGTGACGTGCGCGATCAACTGACGATGCTCTACGTCGAGAGCGCGCAACATGCGCCCGGCGGCGCGTTCTTCCCCGATAGCACGACGGGCAGCTTCGCGCCTGATGCGGCGGTTGATCGGGCGACGGCGGCCGGCGCGCTCGTGCGCGCGGCGGGGCTGCAAGCGGAAGTGGACGCGGACAATGGCTCGCTGCCCGGCGTGCTGGACGTGAATCTGATTCCAACCCACTGGCGCAACTATGTCTCCGTCGCGCTCAGGCACGGGCTACTCACCACCGCCAATCTGAACTTCCGTCCGCAGGCCGCGCTCACCCGCGCCGAGCTTGCGCATGCGCTGGTCGTGCTGGAGAACACAACAACGCAGTGAAGGTAGCCCCGGTAGGGGCGCAAGAATGTAGCCCAACTTGATCCCACGGTTCATGCCTTGGGCTACATTCTTGCGCCCCATCCAAGGGCTGGCCATTACGCGGCGCGCACAAGCCTATAATCAATCCCAATCAACCTCACTGCCGCACGTAAAGTTCCTCCGCATTCCAGAGCGAGAAGGGCGGGAATGCGCTGGGGCGATAGTTGCCGAGGCGCGTGTTGGCGGCGACAGGGATGTGGCGCGTGACAATGGGAATGAGCGGCAGTTGTTCGGCCAAGAGTTGCTGCACGTCGCGGAAGATGGCGTGGCGCCGCTCGACGTTCGGCTCGTGCGCTTGCTGCGTCGTCAAGTCATCGAGCCGTGCTTCCCACTCGGTCGCGGGGCGCGGCTCACTCGGCGACCAGAAATGCGACGCGCTGGAGCTACGCAGCACGTCGGCGTAGGACGAAGGATCAGGTTCGGACGCGGACGTGCCATAGAGTACGGCCTCGTAATCGAAGGTCTGGTTGATGCGGTTGCGCAGTTGCGTGTTCTCAATCGGCGCGACCTGCGCCTTGATCCCCAGCCGCGCGAGGTCTTCCTGCACCACGAGCGCGCTCTTCGCGCGCAACTCGTTCTCCGCCGACACGATCAAAGTAAACTCGACGCGGTTGCCCTGTGCGTCGTACAACTCCGGCGCGTCGCTCGTGCCCTTCGTCGTAAAGCCCGCTGCGGTCAAGAGCGCACGCGCTTTGTCCAGACTGTATTCGGTGCGCGGCAGATCGTTTGCGGCCCATGCGCGATTGCCGCCGGCGACGAAACCGTAGAGCGGCGAGGCGAGTCCTTGATAGGTATTGGCGGCGATGCTGTCGCGGTCTATCGCGTGCGAGACGGCGCGGCGGAAGCGCACGTCGCGAAACCAAGCGAGTTTGGCCGGCGCGACGTAGGGCTTGCCCGCATTCGCGCCTTCGTTCAGGTTGAACCAGATGTTGTCAGTATAGAGACTCTGACCGAGGTCGTACGCACGCACCGCTCCTTGCCCATTCTTGAGCGCGGCGAAATCGCTCGGGCGGATGCGATCAATGATGTCAACTGTGCCCTGTTGCAAGCGGGTGATCGCGTTATTCGAGTCCGGCACGACCTCGACGTTGAGTTGATCGAGATACGGCAACTGATTACCCGCCTGATCCTGCTTCCAATAATGCGGGTTGCGTTTGAGCGTGAGCCGCTCGCCGGGCGTGGAGGCGGCGACGATGAAGGGGCCGCAGGTGACGATCTTTTGCGGGTCGGCGGCGATGCCGTAAGCGTCTTTGAGCGTGCCGTTGGTGAGATCGTTTTCGAGCACGTGGCGCGGCAGCACGTTCACGTTCGAGAAATAGTTTTCCGGCGCGGCGATCTGTTCGGGGAACGTGAAGCGCAAGTGGCGCGCGTCCGTGACGCTGAACGCGATCTCTTTGCCGCCGACGAGCATGCCTTCGCCCCAGAGCGGCGAGTGGGTGCGCTTGTCATAAAGCGCACGCATGGTGAACGCCACGTCGTCGGCCGTCAAGGTTTGGCCATCGGAGAACTTCAAACCGTCGCGCAGCGTCAACTCGACCGTGCGCCCGTCCGCGCCGAGTTGCCACGCTTCGGCGAGCGCAGGGACGTAAGCCTGCTTGTCATGATCGAACTCGACGAGTCGGCTGCCCATCAAGTAGAACGCGACCATGTTGGTCGGCTCGTCGGCGGACATCAGATAGTTGAAAGTGCTGACGGGCGCGCTGAGGCGATAAGTGAGCGTGCCGCCGCGCACACCCGTGGTGCGCGCGGTGGCAAGCTGGCCGCCCGCGTTATTTGGCGGCGACGGCGCGGGTTGCGTGCAGGCGCTCAGCAGCCCGGCGATAAGCACGCAGCAAGGGACGAAGCGGCGCGACAGCACAGATGTCATGTTCATGTTTCCCTTCGGCTCTCAACGTTCAACAAAGCGTGAGCGCGCGATGCCGGGGTGGGTGGGCATGTCGGCCGAATTCAATCACGTATGCAGAGATATGTCTAGGCTTTAGTTTGCGTGGCGGGTGTCAGATGAACTGTGTAAGCGAGTTTCCGTCGAGTGCTGGCACGCTCCCGCTCACCATGCTCGCCTCACGCACATTAAAAGCAGCGCGGACGGTCAGCCGATAACGGAGGATTATGTTGTCGCAGAAGCCTCCAACATAATCAGCATTATCGTCCGCCCGACTGCTACAGACTCGCCCCCCTTGCGCCCCGCTCCGCTCATGCGCTCGCCGCAGGCTCGCACCATTCGCTTCGCTCCGCCCCCCGCCGGGGGCTGGCGCTTGCGTGTTGCGTCACTTGGATGGTTCAGATCAGCGCCAGCCCCCATATGAGGGGGGCTTGCGACGCCGGAGCGGTGCGAGCGGCAGCGAGCGCGCGGAGGCGGCGATGCGCCGGGGGGGTCTGTTGCTGCGGGGCGTTCGATAATGCTCGTTATGTTGGAGCGTCTTGCAGCGACAACATAACGCCGCATTATCGCTGATGACGCTCCGCTTTTGTTTTCAATGCTAGATGTCAGACAGCGTGGGCGACTTATTTGGCTTGATTATCTCTCATTGCTTGGTAGTTCCTGATGGCTGAAAGACACATAAGATTGAGGAAAATTTCCTAACTCGTTATCTCTATTTTCCCACTCGGGCCAGAACTCAAACTCTATATACAAGCCTTTTCCTAAATGCTCACGCGGCAGGCTAAACACCACAGACTTTCCTGAAGCCAAAGAATAAGGAGTACAAGTGTCGCCCGTGCTATACCCCTGTGGCGTCTTAGTATCCCCTTGTTGGCTCTTGGCTTCAGGTAAAGTGCTTGTTCCTGATCTGTGCTCATCTACCCCGACTGTAGCGAACGTAGCTCGGTTGCGCTTAACTTCATACACAATGCCTGTACCACCATATTTATCTTTAACGGAAAAGGAGCAGAATTCTATTGTCCATTTAGTGTTGTTATACAGCCTAAGCCATATTCGTTCTTCTTTCTCTCCCTCAAACAAGGGTGGTGCTTTGCCGCTTCGCTCAAACTCAATGTAGACGCTCGGTCTATCCTTGCGAATCAACATTGAGCTACCTTTATCTTGGCTACTTTGTTTTAATCCCGAGACCGTAGAGAGGCAAACCAAAGACACTAATAAACCGAGAAACCAATTTTTCATGACTACCTCCCTATGGTTTCTTTGGTGGAGTAAGTCCGTATCCACCCTCTTTTATCGGAGTCTGTAAAACTTGTTTCACCGCTTTGCTCCTCTCTTCTGCTCGATCTGCCGGAGCCCAAGAAAAATTCCAAAAGACCGCGTGTTTTTCGGTAGCACCGCTACCTAGAACAAACCATCTTTCCCCCTTCGGAGCTGTTGCCGATCCCATTATAGCTTGAACAGACAACCCGTTATATTCAGAGTTCCATGTTCCGAGCTTCAGTCCACTCTTGGTTTCATTGACATGCCACCCTTCGTGTGCGGCTAATCCTTCTAGTGAGCTGGTATTCGGCTGTCCGCCTGGTTGAGTGGCTAAGCCACGATCAAAATAACTTTGTTGAAATGTAACATACACGTTTCCTTTGCTGTCCATCGCTGAAGTGTTGCCAGGCATTTTCTGTTTATTATCAGCTACGACGCCCACAAAGACTTTATTGCCGTCATGCAATGTTCCGTAGGCGTTAACTGCCGTTGATGCATTTTTGTACTCCTCAGAGTTCTCGCCATATACCTTCTTAATGGATTCGAGATTTTTAATATCTGTTGCCAGAGCAGCCTTGAATAGCTCTCTTCTCTTGCGAATCTCATCACTCACTTTATCATCTGAAGCACTACCGCCTAATGAGGCTCCCCATTCATATAGCCCATCAGGGTCTATGTACTTCAGCGGATTATTGAGGGTATAGGTGTAGCGATTCCAGCTTTGAGGAAGATCGGGACGCCCCGAATTAAGCAATGGATCGGGGGATGTAAAGCGTCCTTGAACACTTCCATAGTATCTCGCCCCGAAGTAATCCAAGCCCGTCTCGTCATCCCGCTCCTTAGAAGTGAAGCGTTGTCTTACCCCGTCCGCGTTGCCGATATATCCTTGCCCCGTCGTTCTTCCGCCTATGCCCGCCGCGAGTTCCTCGCCGAATGGTAAATAGTCATGGCGCTTCACACCACTTAGACTGCCCGACAGGTCAGCCACCATGCGCGGCGTGCCCAACTGGTCACTGACCAGCCACTCAACATCCGCCACGCCGGTGCTGCTCGTGACGCGCACGTTGTCAATGAACACCGTGTTGTCGCCGCCCACCGTGTTGCGCCCCACGAACTTCAACGTGTGCGTGCCTGCCGTCGTGGTAAACGCCGCTGTCGCTAACTCCGTATAGCTCGTGCTCGTGGGCTGGAACACGCCCAAGGACGTGTTGTCTAACCAGACCTCGAAATCCTGATTGTCAAACCGCGAAATTAATGCTGCCGTTCGACCGCGATATTCGCGCTGCCACCCGACCCCGAAAATTATGCGGTCGCAAGGACGCTGGCCGCCTCCGCCGCATACCTGTTTTCGCCGGCTTTCATCTTTTCCTTCAAGCGATAGCTCTCGCCGCGGATGTTAACCACCGTG